>CAZBHG010000027.1:0-9544 GCA_964491735.1 uncultured Eubacteriales bacterium | reverse complement strand
GCGCCGAGCGTCATATTGAGGTTATTCCCGAGTTTGATATGCCCGGTCACACGCGCTCAATCCTTGCCTCATACCCGGAGCTTTCCTGCACGGGCAGGGAAATCAGCGTCGGCACTAAGCAGGGAATTTATTCAGACATTCTCTGCGCGGGCAATGATAAGGTCTTTGACCTTGTTTTCGATATACTAAAAGAGCTGATGGATATATTCCCCTCAAAATATATACACATCGGCGGCGATGAAGCACCGAAAAAGAGATGGCATGAATGCCCGAAATGTCAGCGGAGGATGAAAGAGCTTGGCCTTAACAACGAGGAGGAGCTTCAGGGCTGGTTTGTAAAAAGGGTTGTTGAATTTCTCAACGCAAACGGCAGGGAGGCAATAGCCTGGAACGAAAGCCTGAAAAGCGGGCTGATAAAAGATAATATTATTATTCAGGACTGGATGGATAAACAGGGGCTAAGCCTTGACTATGCCAACAACGGCGGGAAAATCATAATGTCCGATTTTTTCAACTACTATCTTGACTATCCGTATGGCATGACTCCGCTAAAAAAGACGTGCGGCTACGACCCCGCGGTTGAGGGCTTGAACGAGCAGGGCAAAAAAAATATATTCGGTGTTGAAGCAACGATCTGGACAGAATATATCCGTGACTTCAAAAAAATGAGTTATATGTGCTATCCCCGTGCAGCAGCAGTTGCGGAAACAGGATGGACAAGGGCAGAGATTAAAGATAACGACAGCTTCGGCGAGAGGTTTAAGACGCTGACACCCATGCTTGAAAAAATCGGAGTCATCCCCGCGCCCGAAAAAGACTGGAATCCGAATGTCTTAAAAAAGGCGGGTACGGTAATTAAATTTTTCAGCCATTCGATAAACTGGGATATGGTAAGAGGCAGACAATGACGGAGGTTAGACTATGAGTGCCGCTGCACACGAATACCTTGGAGCGGGAATAACGGCTGTTATTTCCGGAGAGCACGGCTTCGGAACCGATGCAATGCTTCTGGCATATTTTGCCTCTCCGAAACGTACGGACAGGGTTTGCGACCTTGGCACGGGCTGCGGTATCATACCTCTGCTCTGGTGCAGAGAAAAACGTGAAAACCTTATAACGGCAATAGATATTCAGCCTGCCGCCTGTGAACAGGTCAGGCAGGCTATTGAGCTTAATTCCCTTCAGGACAAGCTTGAGGTAATCAACGCCGATTTGCGTGAGATGAAAGGCGTCGTCCCCTTAGGCATTTTTGATACCGTAACAATGAATCCCCCGTATAAAGCCGCAGACGCGGGCATAAAAAGCGCCGACACCGCCGCACTTATAGCAAGGCATGAGGTAATGTGCAGCCTTTCGGATATTATGCAGGCAGCAGAAAAGCTGCTGCGTTTTGGCGGGAGATTCTGTATCTGCCACCGCCCCGAAAGGCTGAGCGATATTTTATGCCTCATGCGTGAAAACTCAATTGAACCCAAAAGGCTTAGGCTGGTATGCCAGCGCGAGGGCGCTGCCCCGTGGCTTGTTCTTGCCGAGGGGCGCAAGGGCGGCAGGCGCGGCGGGCTGAAAATCGAGCCGTCACTGCTTTTAATGAGCGGCAGCGATTATTCGGACGAGATGAAAATAATCTGCAGCGAATATTTAAAACAAAAGGTGTAATATAATGGGCAAACTGATGGTCGTTGGCACTCCGATAGGCAATCTTCAGGATTTTTCGCCAAGAGGTATAAGCACTCTGAACGAATGTGATTTTATTGCCGCGGAGGATACAAGAGTTACCCTGAAAATTCTCAACCATTTCAATATTAAAAAGCCGATGATGAGCTACTATGAGCATAACCGCCGTGAACGCGGCGAGCAGATAGTAGAGAGGATTTTTGGCGGAGAGAGCTGCGCCCTTGTCACCGACGCGGGTATGCCTGCCGTTTCAGATCCGGGCGAGGATCTTGTGAAGCTCTGCCACGAGAACGGAATAAAGGTAGAATCCGTACCCGGTCCCTGCGCATTTGTGACGGCGCTTGCAATTTCGGGTATGCCGGCGGGACGTTTTACTTTTGAAGGCTTTTTGAGTGTAAACAAACTCAGCAGAAAAGAGCATATTGAGTCGATAATAAACGAACAGAGGACAATGATTTTTTATGAAGCTCCTCATAAGCTTGCGTCAACTCTCCATGACCTTGCGCAGGCTCTGGGCGACAGGGAAATTGCGATTGTAAGAGAACTGACTAAAATCCATGAAGAGGTCATCCGCACAACGCTTTGCGCCGCCGCGGGAAAATATGCCGATGGAAACATAAAGGGCGAAATCGTTTTGATAATAGCGGGCGCCCCAAAACCTGAGCCTGAACAGTATTCCATAGGAACGGCTGTGGAGTTTGCAAAAGAATATATAGAGAGCGGGATGTCCGCAAGTGACGCGGCAAGAGCCGCCGCAAAGAAAACAGGCATAAAAAAAGGCGAGATTTACAAACTGCTGACGGAGTGATGAAATGTCCCTGCTGATTAAATACTGGTACCTGACCTTGGCGCTGATTGCCGCAATAATACTGACCGTTTTTGTCGTGGACAAAGCCTCAAAAGCTGTCAGGCGTTCAAAGCGTGAAAAAGAAAAATATATGGCACAGCTCGACCATGAAATGGACCTGCGAAAAAATTTTAAGGCTTTGAGTGATGAGAGCTTTAATACCGACAGCAGGGGGCTGCTCGAAGGCATAGGCATGAATGTTCAGATACGCATAGAAAAGGACGAGGATATGAACGCCTCCTTTCTGCATCTGCCCGAGCCTATGCAATTTGTTTACGCCCTTTATATATTGATGTCAGACTGTGAGGAAAAGGGGCTTGAGTATTTTTTCAGAGCCAACGGCAAGCCTCTCACACCCGTCGCTTCGCAGGCTGCTCAAAAAATTATCGGCGGCAAATTCTTTGAGCTTTTCAGACATGACTATATGGCTTACGATGGGGATAACGATGAGGTTTCCCTGATAAAAGAAGAAATCAAAAAAATTGATGCAGAGTTCGCCGCTCTTTTGGAAGACGACAGAGAGCACATTTATGAAAAAATTTCTGATTACATTATTGATAATAAGGCGCTTTTTTTGAGCAAGTAATAAATTCTGCTCAATATATATAAATATTCCGTTTCTCACTATGATTGGAGGATTCATTATGACAGCAAGAGGATTTGTCCACAAATATGAAAACAATGTGGATACAGATGTAATTATACCCGCCCGCTATTTGAACACCGCAGACCATGCCGAGCTTGCACAGCATTGCATGGAGGATATAGATAAGGATTTTATAAAAAAAGTTAAGGCAGGCGACATTATTGTTGCAGGCGCAAACTTCGGCTGCGGCTCGTCAAGAGAGCATGCTCCGATTGCAATAAAAGCGTCAGGTGTTTCACTCGTTATAGCCAAGAGCTTTGCAAGGATTTTTTACCGCAACGCTCTTAACATCGGCCTGGCGATACTTGAATGTCCGGATACTGACAAAATAAGAGGCGGCGACGAGCTTATGGTTGATTTTGATACGGGCATAATAAAGAATCTGACGACAGGCGATGAATTCAAATCGGAGGCTTTTCCCGACTTCATAAAAAACATTATCGGAAAAGGCGGGCTTCTCAACTCAATTAAGGAAAAACTATAAATTTCAGTTTCTTTTAAGAATACACATGTATACTATCCTTCGGCAGACAAAGATTTTTCAATGTTTACACATTTGTAACATTTTGATAACAGTATATTATTCAAAGTCTGTAAGAATAAGATATACTCAGTTTCGAACCAGAAGGAGTGGTAAAAATGGCGATGGAAAAAATACTTGTGGTTGATGACGACAAGAACATATGCGAGCTTCTGCGGCTTTATCTTGAAAAAGACGGTTACCGTGTTTCAATTGCAAACGACGGTGCCGGTGCTGTAAAAATGTATCAGGAAATTCAGCCCGACCTTATGCTTCTTGATATAATGCTTCCTGTCCTTGACGGATGGCAGGTCTGCCGTGAAGTCAGAAAATCTTCGGATAAACCGATTATAATGCTTACCGCTAAGAGCGAGACCTTTGACAAAATACTGGGGCTTGAGCTTGGCGCAGATGATTATGTCGTAAAGCCTTTCGATGCAAAGGAAGTTCTCGCAAGGGTCAAGGCAGTTCTCAGGCGTTCGGCGGGCAGCGCTCCCGAAGCTCCCTCCGCCGTCAAAGAGGTCGTTTATGATGACCTTGTGATTAACCTCACAAACTATGAAATGAAAGTCAAAGGCGTCCGCGTTGACACTCCTCCTAAAGAGCTTGAGCTTATCTACCATCTCGCGAGCAATCCGAACAGGGTCTATACCCGCGACAAGCTGCTTGACGAGGTCTGGGGTTTTGACTACTACGGCGATTCAAGAACAGTTGATGTTCATGTCAAACGTCTTCGCGAAAAGCTTGAGGGCGTCTCCGACAAGTGGTCGCTTAAAACTGTGTGGAGTGTCGGCTACAAGTTTGAAACAAAGGATTGACCGGCATGAAGAAGAAAACGCGGGGTTCCGCGCTGTTCAGGCAGTATTTCACGGTCACCTCACTGATTATCCTGTTAAGCTTCTCTATACTGGGCTCTGCGATGCTTTTTTTTGTTGCAAGGTACTGGATTAATGACAAAAAACAGCTGATGAGTGAAAACGTGGACAATATTGTCGCAACAACAATTGATCTCGTTGAATCGAGCGGCACAGAGTTTGACAATGTGAATTCAGTCAGAATTCTATGCAACATGCTTACAACAATTTCTTCTGCAATTGATTCCGACGTTTTCGTTTGCAATACGGAGGGCGAGGTTGTTTACTGCCAGCATACCCTCAGGCAGGACATGATTCTATACACAGGCAAATGCCCCATTCACAGCAGTTATCATATATCAAAGGATATTCTTGATGGAATGTCAAGTGACGGATATTCTGAGCTGACAAAGCTTGACGGGTTGTTTTTAAATTATAACTTTGTGGTTGCAAAGCCGATTGAGACTGACAGCAATATAATAGGCTATGTTTTTTCAACGCAGCCCATTCTCTCGGGGATGATAGACTTTCTTGTCTCTATTCTTCAGATTTTCCTTATATCCTCGATAATAGCTCTGCTTATCGCCTGCGCTGCCGCTTATTACCTGACTTATCGGCTTACAAGTCCTTTAAGAGAAATGTCCGATGCTACAAAACGTTATGCTCAGGGCGATTTCAGTTACAGAGTTTTCGTTTCGGGCAAGGGCGAGCTTGCTGACCTGTCGGTTGCATTTAACCTCATGGCAAAGGAGCTTGCAACGCTCGAATCCTCAAGAAGAAGCTTTGTTGCGAATGTTTCTCACGAGCTGAAAACACCGATGACTACAATCGGCGGTTTTATTGACGGTATTCTTGACGGGACGATTGAAGAGGATAAGCATGAGTATTATCTTCAGATTGTCTCCAATGAAGTCAAGCGCCTTTCGCGCCTTGTAACGGGAATGCTGAATATGTCAAAAATCGAGGCGGGCGAGCTTTCAATAAAACCTGTTAAGTTTGATATATCCGAAATGATTTTCAGAACAACCCTTGCGTTTGAACAGATTATCGAAAAGAAGAGCATCGAAATCGTAGGTATGGACTCAATGCAAAGCATAACGGTAAACGCCGACGAGGACATGATTAATCAGGTTGTATACAATTTAATTGACAATGCGGTCAAATTTACTCCGCCAGAGGGTACAATAACCTTTGGAGTCAACTCTGATGATGATAAGGTAATCGTACGCATAAAAAACACAGGCGAGGGGATTCCCTCTGACGAAATCGGCAGAGTTTTTGAAAGATTTTATAAGGTTGACAAATCCAGAAGCTATGATGTCAGAGGCGCGGGGCTTGGGCTATACCTTGTAAGGACCATGATTGAAATGCACGGAGGTAAGATTTCCGTTATAAGCACTGAAAACGAGTTTACGGAATTTATTTTCTGGCTGCCCATTTAATTTAAGTTAAATCAAAACGGATATTTCACAAATTCAGTTATTATTATTTTTTAGTTTTTTACCGACTGTTTATAGTTTTTTAACAATGTCGGTCTAAAATAGAAGTATACAATAAATTGGAGGTCAAGAAACAATGAGTGACTTTGATAAAGACGACATCAATCAGCCATACCCGGATGAAACGGGAAAAGAGTCCGACCCTGTTACACAGGAAGACAGCTTTGACGTTGATGCGCAAGGTGTCAATGAGAGTGACAAACCTTTAAATGAACCTAGTGTCGATAACAATGCATATACGCAAAACAGTCAGGACACTTATACAGGTTATAACCCGAACCAAAACTCATACAATACCCAGCCTAATCAACCGCCTTATAACAGCTATAACCAAAACCCATATCAGCAGCCTTTCGGATATCCTCCTGCGGGCGGCGGATATCAGGGATATAACTACAACAATTACAGCGGCGGGTCAAACAATCACCCCGTCAAAAACAATAAAAAAGGGCTGAAGGTTTTCTTCTCTGTTCTGTTAGCTGTTTTTGTTCTTGCCGGCGCCGCAATTGCCATGGCATGGGTACAAAGCAAAGGCGGAGTTTCCACGGAGAGCACGACAGATTCCGCTTTGACAACCGGCGATGATACACAGCTCAATATTGCGAACACTCCGTCAAACGACAATTCCGTTGCGGCGGTTAAAGGTGCTTTGACTCCCGTTCAAATTGCAGATAAAGTTACTCCGTCAATTGTTGCCGTCCTTGTATATTCAAACAGTACCGGCAGCGTTGCAAGCGAAGGCTCGGGCATAATAATGTCGACGGACAGCACCGGCAATTACACTTATATTATAACGTGCGCTCATGTTATCAGTGGATCAAATGCTTCGGTTTCGGTGCAGTTGGTTGACGAAATGACATATGATGCGGAGGTAGTAGGATATGATTCCCGCACAGATGTCGGCGTTCTGAAAGTCAAGGCAAAGGGTCTTACCGCAGCGGAATTCGGAGATTCGGATGCGTTAAAGGTCGGCGAACCTGTCTACGCAATCGGCAACCCCGGCGGCACTGATTTTTTCGGTTCATTTACGGCAGGCATGGTTTCTGCAATTGACCGTTCAATCACAAGCACATATACAATGAAATGCATTCAGCATGACGCCGCTATCAACCCTGGCAACTCGGGAGGCGCTCTTGTAAACGCCTACGGTCAGGTTATCGGCATTAACTCGCTCAAGATTTCGGACACGGAATATGAAGGCATGGGCTTCGCAATCCCAATCACGGATGCAAAGAGCGTTATTAATGACCTTATCAAATACGGTTATGTCCCAAACAGGCCGATGCTGGGCATTTCCTACAGTGAAGTCAGCGCAAGCCAGCAATACAGCATGGTAGTTCAAATCAAGGGCTTACCCGCAGGCTCGCTCATTATTATGGATATTGCTTCAGACAGCGGTCTTGCAAACACAGACGCCCGCCAGTATGATATGATTATTGCCGTGAACGGCGAGAAAATGACCACAGCGGATGTTTTGCTTAATAAGATTGATAAGAGCGCGGTCGGTGATACTCTCACTCTGACGCTGTGCAGAATAAGCAACAACTACGAGATTACGGAATTTGATGTTAAGGTCAAGCTCGTTGAAGATAAAGGCAGCACTGATAGCGAGGAAGCAACAACACAAGGAAGCATAGATGATTTCTTCCAGAATCCGTTCGGATTTTAATTGATAATATCTTAACAATCCTTTTGATATTTCTTGGGCCGCGCTTTTGCGCGGCCCGAAGCTTATCGAATCCACAAATTTTTTTGAAGAACCGTTTTATCTCCTGTACATAACAATAATATGCAAAATAATCATGCAGGAGATATTTCGGTTAAGATTATTCAGAAAACATAAAATATTGGTGCGATATTCAAGGTTGGTTGGCGCGCCAAAACGTAGGGCGGGGGCTTGCTCCCGCCGAAGAAATAAAAAAGGATAAACAAATATATTTAAGTGATAAAGAGAAAAGCTTAATCATTTACATTGAATAAAAAACGGTGGGAGCGAGCCCCCACCCTACGCTAGAAATGTACCTTTGGTATCAAAAGGAGCGTTTTATTTTTCATAAACAATGCCTGATAATAGACAAAAAAAGCGGCAGCCGATAAAAGCTGCCGCATAATATTTAATTCAACTGAAGAAAAACTGTCAGACCTTTGCCGGCTCCGTTTCCTTTTCTTCTCCTTCTTTTTCCGCCTCCGCGGCTTTTTCAGGTTCCTCTTTCGCTTTCTTTTCCTCAATAATCTGCCTGCGAATAGCCTCAACATCTTCTCCTGCCGCAACTGCTTCAAAATAGCGGTCTGCCGGAATGCCGCCGACAAACTTTTCTTTATAAACAATCGGAATGCCGACAATGCAGATGACAATGTTTATAATCAGCAGAGCCGCAAATGTCGCAACGAGCAGATATGCTCCGATGCCAAACGATGCGGTCAACGCCGCCGGGAAGACCTCAGAAATGCCTGAGTTGAAACTCGAAAACATAACCATGCTCACAATGGTTGCAACAAGCCCCAAAGACGGGAAGAAAATGCTGCGCGCTTTTCCGTGCGGTGAACATGCAAGGAATAGGAAAATCAGGCCCAGAAGCGCAGCCAGTGCTGCTAAAACTATGGCTATCATTGAAACGAAATAACTGACAAAGGCATTACCCAATAAATTGGAGCCGAAAAATGCAAACAACGCGTCAAAATCCATCCCGGAAATCAGCGAATACAGCTGCAAAGCACCGACGCTGAAGGTTTTTGTAATACCCGGCGCATTAACTGCACCTTTTACCAGAGGCAAAAACAATGCACCTATCGGTAGAACTGTCAGCACAATCCTTGTAATTGCCAGAGGGCTGCCGACAAAAGCCGCCTTTGACCTCGCCAGCTTTTTGCTAAAAAGAGCGCTCTCCGACTCTGCAGCATCTGCGTCGGCAAGAAGCCTTTTGTCGATATCATAATAAAGAAGATTGACTCCGCAATGCGGGCAATTGGCACTCAAATTTGTTATTTTGAGCTTCCCGTTACATTTAGGACAATATGATGCCATATGTATACCTCCGATTCTTTTTTCAGGAATCAAAAATCATGCAAAATGGTGCCTGACCTAATTGCAGATAATTAACACGTTAATTTTAACATAAAAATTTAGTAAAATCAAGAAAATTTAATAAATATTGAATCAATATGCGTTAAATCGTCATCCCGCCATCTGCGCTGATTACCTGACCTGTGATAAAATCTGATTTTTCGCTGCCAAGGAAGTAAATCAACTGCGCTACTTCCTCCGGAGTGCCGATTCTGCAAAGTGGAGTTTCCTGAGCAAGCGTTTTTAATGTGCTTTCGTCAAGATTAGCGTTCATTTTTGTATCTATCACACCCGGAGCCACCGCATTGACCTGAATATTTGACGGGCCAACCTCTTTTGCGAGCGCCTTTGTAAGCCCTATAACAGCCGCCTTTGCCGCCGAATAGTGAACTTCACATGAAGCCCCAGTAATGCCCCACATGGAGGAAACATTGACAATT
>CAZBHG010000026.1:0-15166 GCA_964491735.1 uncultured Eubacteriales bacterium | reverse complement strand
CCGGAGAAATTGTTTTTTGAGCAATGTGTAACACATCATTGACAAACCTACAGCATATTTTCTAAAAACATTTTACTTTTGTTATGTATGCGGATACCTATCCGCAAATATTATGGCAATGCTACGAATTATTAAATTTATTCAATATTTTTTCTAACCCGCTGCACATTTCAACAGCGGCTTCCATATTGTTGGCTTCAGCAAGGACATTTATCTGCTTACCGCTTTTTGAGGGCGTAATAAGGAGCCTTCCGCGCTCTCTTTTGATTACTATCCCCTCTTTTATATTATCAGTGTTGTTGTCCTCACCCAAAAACTCAGAAAGTCTTGACGGCGGGAACTGCAGCATAAACGTTTTCTTTTCAATATAGAATTCAGGGAGCTCGGCAAACAGCTCATTAAGGCTTTTTTCTCTCTCCTTAGTAATCGACATCAGCTTCACAGCCATAAACAGACCGTCACGCACCCAAAGCTGCTTTGCGGAAAGTCTTCGTGCAAGTGAATCGGAACTGTCCGCAGGCGAGCTGAGATACCTGTAAACTCTGCTGCCGCAGCTTGAAGCGAGAGTTTCAAGCATCTGGGGGGCTTCAAATGGAAGTGCAACATCATTGCCGTTCCTGAATTCATTATAACAGCAGATTGCAAGAAGCTTTTCATATGGCAGAGTAACATCATTAATGACTGCGCTCAGCCTTGTGCCTGCCCTGTTAACCCTGAAAGTAATATCATTGCCCTCTTCACAGCCGAGTTTTCTAAAAGTATCCTGCAAAAGAGATTTAATTCTTTCATTAGAGCTTTCAGCTCCGGCTCTCATGCCGCCCAATTCATACGGCGCCTGTTTAAGCATTTCACGGTTATACATCATTTTGATGCTGCTCATATCGGCAATATCCTTGCAGTTTTCGCTTGAGCATCTGTTGAATTCGCCCCTTGAAACCCTTGATTCAATTTCGCGTTCGAGAAATCTTGGTATAGTCAGGCCGCCCTCACCGCAGACTTTTATTTCGGATGTCTGCCCGCTGCTGATAAAAATGCCGATGCCCAGACCGCAAAAGGATGTAAAGAACGACAGCTGGGCCTCAAAGCACTCTCCGAAACTCCAGACATGGCTGCCAGAGGACATTAACCCCGCCATTAAAGCCAGCATCAAAGCTTTTGACTTGTTGTTTCCGTCGCAGGCAACTCCGGCTTTTTTGCACGAATTGACGCTTCCGATAGCCGAGCCGATAGCGGCACAGGTCTCAGCCGTCAGCTCAATGCCGCTGTCGCCTCCAATGCAGTTGTCATCAAAAATCTCTTTGCTGCATGCGCCGTATTTCAAGTTGTCATTTGCAATTGCATAGCTTTCCACTGTCTTTTCAGGCCAAATCAGGACATTTGGTTTTATTGTTGCACCGGCTCCGATAATTGAGCCTGAGCCCGCAACGCTCCCCTCATACATTGACGCATTTCTTTTAAGAGTTGAGCCTGAACACATCAAAGCTCCGGTCAGAGTTGCGTTTTTAGCTACATATGAATTTTCAAGCATAACTGAAGAACGCACCTTTGCCTCATCGCCTATAAGGCAGCCGTCATCAATGCACGAATATGGGCCGACTGTCGCGCCCTTGCCTATTTCAACCTGGTCGCCGAAATAAACGGGGGGAACAATATTGTAATCGCCTCTGGGTATATTTGAGCTTGCAAAAAGTCCCTGCGCGATTGATTTGACTTTGCAGTCAACCTTGCCGTCAAAAATATCACGCTGACACCTGAGATAAGCGCCTATGTCGCCGATATCGCACCAATAGCCCGTTGCGTTATAACAGTAAAGCGGCATATCCCTCTGAAGCATTATCGGGAAAAAGTCTTTGGCAAAATCAAATTTTTCATCATTCGGGATAAGCGACAGGCAATCAGGATTAATGATATATATGCCTGTGTTCGCCAAATCCGATGTAGCTTGCCCCCATGCAGGTTTCTCAATAAAGCCTATGATTTTGTTTTCCGCATCTGTTTTTATTAGCCCGTATTCTCTTGGGTCCTCAACCTTAGCGGCAACAATTGTTGCTGATGCGCCGACGCTTTCATGATACTTCAGGATTTTTGTAAGATTATAATCGCACATGGCGTCACCGCTTATAACAATAAACGGCTCTGTAAAATCCTTTGCCGCACTTTTTACGCTGCCGGCTGTGCCGAGCGGCTTATCCTCGGTTATGAATTGCAGATTAAGCTGCTTATACTTTCCGTCCTGATATCTCTCGCTTATAATCTCAGGCAGATATCCGAGAGTTACGGAAGCCTCCGTTATTTCGTTACGCAGCAGCAATTCAAAAATGTACTCTATTACCGGTTTTCCGCACAGTCGTGCCATTGGCTTCGGAATGTTGCATGTCAGCGGTCTTAAACGACTGCCCTCACCGCCTGCCATAATTACTGCCTTCATAAATAAAACGCTCCTCAAAACCATATTTATGATTATTATTGACGGACAGTTTTGAATTAAACAGGTTATATTTTTTTTCTTGTCTTAAAACCTGTTAAGTGATAACATAGTAAATAATACTAAATTTATAAATATGAGGTTTGGAGCGGAAATGAATACTCAATTAAAACATGTTGATATTTTTTCGGACGGCGCCTGCTCAGGCAACCCTGGGCCGGGAGGCTGGGGTACAATTCTTCGCTGCAACGGTCACGAGCTTGAGCTTTCCGGCGGCGAATCAAACACAACAAATAACAGGATGGAGCTGACGGCTGTTATTGAGGGTCTGTCAAGGCTCAAAGAAAAATGCTCTGTCACAATCTATACCGATTCACAGTATGTTTCAAAGGCTGTAAACGAGGGCTGGGCAGAAAGCTGGAAAAGAAACGGATGGATTAAATCCGATAAAAAGCCGGCTCTCAATTCGGAGCTATGGGAAAGGCTTTTGACTGTACTGTCAAAGCATGAATACAAAATAATATGGTTAAAAGGACATGCCGGTCACCCCGAAAACGAGAGATGTGATAAAATGGCGGTTGAGCAGTCAAAAAAACACATGTGAGGTTGACTATGAAAATAGCATTTTTAATTCTTAATCTTAACAGCGGCGGTGCCGAAAGAGCGACAAGCTCACTGGCAAATTATATGGCAGCTCAAGGTCACAGCGTTTCAATCATTACTATTGACGGCACAGAATCTTTTTATCCCCTTGACGACAGAGTCAATAAGCTTTTTTTGTGTCTTAAGGAACTGCCGAAAGGAACCGGATTTTCACGTCTGAAAGCCGAGGCGCAGCGCGCACTTAGCCTGAGAGATTGTGTTCAGACCCTCAAGCCCGATGTGTTAATAGGCATGAGTAATATTATGACTACGTACACGGTATTTTGCACAAAGTTCAGCAGGGTTAAAGCCATCGGTACAGAGCGTAATAACCCTTATGTCTATCTTGCAACTCCGGCGATGACTTATTTGAGAAAGGTCAGCTGTATTCTTTGTGATGGTTTCATTCATCAGACAAAAAGGGCTCAAAAATTCTTTCCAAAAATAACATATAAAAAATCGGCAGTTATCCCGAATGCCGTTTTTAATCCCCTGATTTCGCAGGTGTCTTATTGCGAAGAAAAGGAAAAAATCATCACCGCAATGGGTAGGCTTGTTAATGACAAGGGATTCGATGTTCTGATAAAAGCTTTTTCGCTGGTTGCTGATTCTGTTCCCGATTATAATCTTGTGATATTCGGTAAGGGAGAATTACAAGATAAATTGCTTGGCGATATCAAGCACCTTGGGCTTTCAGAAAGGGTCGCCCTGCCCGGCGTTCGCAGTGATGCGCTTTTTGATGTTGCAAAATCCTCTCTGTTCGTGCTTTCATCCAGGAATGAAGGCATGCCAAATGTTTTGATGGAGGCTATGGCGTGCGGCGTACCATGCGTTTCAACACGCTGCCCCATGGGACCTGAGGAACTGATAAACGATGGTGAAAACGGTTTGCTTGTTCCGGTTGAAGATGAAAAAGCCTTGGCGGAGGCTATGCTGAGAGTGCTCAGCGATAACGGTCTTGCGCAGATGCTTTCATTAAATGCCTTGAGGCTCAGAGAAACTCACTCAATTGAAACTATAGGCAACAGATGGATCGATTACTGCAAAATGATTAATAATAAATAATTTTTCAAAAAACCTCACCATTTAGCAAAATGGCTTTTGCGGGAGCATGATGTGCTCCCCTACGGCTTTGTGGCTTTTGCGTGAGCACGATGTACTCCATAAAATATTTAAAAAAACCCGCACTATTCAATTTTGATAGTGCGGTTAGAAATAGGAAATAAAATACGCGGGTAATTTTTAACGGGTTCTGCGGTTGTTATCACAGAACCCGTTGGCATGGAACCATGTATATATTACGGCTGCTTTGAAGTAACGTAATTCTCTGAAAAGAAGTTGCATGGAGTCATGTATATTACGGCTGCTTTGAAGTCACACAGTTTTCTGAAAAATGGTCAAAGTTAATAAAATTGTTGCGCTGCGCATACTGCCATTTCAAATCGAATATTTTTGCGCAGTCATCTGCGGGCATGTAAAGCTGCCCTTTATCGTTTCTGAAAACCTTTGCGGATAAAGTAAAAACTCCTTCATCCGTATTAACAATATCGCTGCCCTCCGTAAAAACGGCTGTTGTTTCATACGCTTCAACGGCAACCTGTCCCTTTGTCTTTGTGACCGCACCGCCCATGAACTGAACGATAACGCCGAACGGTACAAACCATTTGCCGTCAACATTTTTTGCATAAATGCCCCTGCCCGTGAATTCAATCATCTGACCTTTAAAGCAGATTTTCGTATTGCGATAAACCGGCGCAAGAGCAACTGGCTCAATTGTGTCTTTTTCTTTATCAAGAGTGAATATATCGGCTGTCCTCCCGTCATCGAGAAAAGCCGTTATTGTCAGCTTATCGCCGTCAACCTCAACGACGCTTATCATTGCAGCATCCTCCTCCTGAGGATAGAAAGCGCTGTGCCAGACCTTTCTGGAATTTGAGCAATATATGCTTCTCCCGCTGTTGCCCATAATGTAATGAACGGTACCCTGCGACGGCCTGTCAAACAGCTCGTCATTATTTGTGGGATAAGTCCTTGCAAATGAATGCTCATGGCCTGCAAAAAGCATGTCAAGCCTGCCCTGCTCAATGGGTTTTCTGAGCCAAGGGTAAGCGTCATCATTCTGCCCCTCGGGCATAAGCGGATATATCGGGAAGTGATATACACCGAGCTTCCAGGTCTTTTCACTGTTTTTTAAATCATAATAAGCCCAATCCTCAACAACCTCGGGAGCGTTAATGCCCATTATCAAAAAATGGACATTGCCGTAATCAAACGAATAATTTTCCGTTTCATATCCTTTGGGGCCGTTGAGCGGATAACTGTTTTCAAACTGGGAATCAAAATAGTCAGAATGGTCCAGATAGAACTTGCCGACCGGCTGAGGCAAATAGCTGATATATCCCCTGTTGTCATGGTTCCCCGTGCACATCATATACGGGATACTCTCAACAATGCCTTCAAGCCCGCTGAACATGCCGTTCCACTGAAGCTCATTCTGACCATTATCGCAGTTATCGCCCGCGGTAAGGATAAAACGGCAGTCCGGATGCTCTTTCAAGGCATTGTTTATCAGGTCGGTTACAACCGAATAATCGGGCGACGGCCATGGAGAATTTTTTTGATGGTCTGAAATAAGCAAAAACTTAAATTTAGTCAGATTTTCCGGTTCAGTACGAAATAAGAACTCGTCACTGCGATATTCGTCAGAGCCGATATTATAATAATACTTCGTATCAGGCTTCAGATTCTGTGGTGTCACCCAAAAAAAGTTGCTGATATCAATGTCGCTTTCGAGTGTCTTGCTCACTGCATCGAGCCTGAAAGTTTCATCACAGCCATCCTCACGGTACAGAATGTAACCGCAATTGACATCCGTGCTTGTCCGCCAGGTAACTGTCATGGTCGTATGAGGATCATCGGAAAAGCTCAGCATTATATGATCCGGTTGGGGCGTTGAACCCCTGTCAGGCTTAAAAAAATTCCCGTTCTCGTCAAACATTTGATAAACTCCCTTGCAAAGATTTACCAATATATTCTATAACGAGAGCGGGAACGTGTCAATCCAATATTGCTATTTAACAGCCGGTATGTTACTATTTTGATATAGAGCTATTCGCAAGCCCTTCAAATAGGATTACCCCTAGCCCCAGCACCGCAACACATCTGCAGGCACTGTCCGCAAGAGCCTTAGCATATGTTACAGCTGTATAGTAATCAAATTTTATGCCTGCCAGAAGATATGTAACAACTGCTATTGTGTATACCGAAATAATGAAGATCAGACCGTATTTAATTATGCTCTTGGTGACTTTAAGTAAATCGCCGTAAACCTGTGTCATTATTTTTACTGCTTTCATATGTATCATATCATCTCCGTATTGATACATTAACACAAGCTATAAATTTTTTCAATTTTAAATTATTACCATGGAATTGTTAGGAGTAAAAGGAAATGAAAACTGGTGTTTCAACATCTTGCTTTTATCCGCTCGAAACCGAAAAAGCGCTTGAAAAAATCGGAGAAATGGGAATTAAAACTGCTGAAGTTTTTTTTAACTCCCCCAGTGAGCTTGAGCAGAGCTTTGTGAAAAATCTCTGTGAAATTAAGAACAGGTATTCAATAAATATTAAATCCGTTCATCCCTTTCTCACGTTTGGTGAAACATATCTCATCTTCAGCGAATATAAAAGAAGATTTCAGGACACGCTTGAGTCATACAGAAGGCATCTTGACGCCGCACAGCGGCTTGGCGCAAAGTTTTTAATCATACACGGCAGCCTTCTGCCCGGTATGATATCTATTGATGAATATTGTGAAAGGTTTAAAACCCTGATTGAGACAGGGAAGGAATACGGAATAACAGTCGTTCAGGAAAATGTCGTGAAATTTTTTTCCCAATCCCCCGATTTTCTTTTAGCAATGCGTGAATACATCGGTGATGATTTTAAAATGGTGCTGGATTTAAAGCAGGCTATTCGGGCAAACCATTCCGCTTTTGAATTCATTGAAAAACTGTCAAGCAGCATCGTGCATATTCATGTCAGCGATTGCAGCGAACACTTCGATTGCCTGCCGCCGGGTGAGGGTGTATTTAATTTTTCAAAGCTTATATCTGAGATTAAAGCTGTTGGCGATGATATAGACCTGATTATTGAGCTTTACAGCAGAAATTATAAAAATGAAAGTCAGATTATTGATTCTGCAAAATATTTAAACCTATTAATAGAAAAATCATTTTAGTAATATTGATTTATCCATTTTTTGTGTTATACTTAATGAAAAGTTTGCTGAAGGATGTGTTTTGATGAAGTGTCCGTTTTGCAGTTATGAAGAAAGTAAGGTTATTGATTCACGCCCGACAGATGAAGGCGAGCGTATTCGCCGCCGGAGGGAATGTATTAGCTGCGGCAAACGTTTTACAACATATGAGATTATCGAGAGCGTCCCTATCGTCATAATAAAAAAAGATAAGTCCCGTGAGGTATTCGACCGCAATAAGCTGTTTAACGGAATGCTCCGCGCCTGCGAAAAACGACCTGTATCAATTGAAATGCTTGAAAAGGCTGTCAGCGAAATTGAAGCGTCAATTCAGAATTCGCTTGACAGGGAGGTTACATCAGTGCATATCGGCGAGCTTGCAATGGAAAAGCTAAAAGGGATTGATGAGGTTGCATATGTCCGCTTTGCGTCCGTCTACCGCCAGTTTAAAGATATCAACACATTCATGGATGAGCTTGCAAAGCTTTTAAGCGAAAAATAGAATACATTCTAAAATATATTTAGGCGCATCTCCAATGATTTGAAATCAAGGAGATGCGCCTTTTTAAATTAGTATTAACCCAAGTCCGGAACATATAAATATATTGTACATAATTATAAGACAAAGAAAAGGTGAAATATGAAAAAGGTAAAGAAGCTGTTTTTGAACACTATGCTTTTGACTTCAACATCTTTTTTAATGCAGACGATAGCCGTCTCTTTCAATGTTTACCTGACAAACAAAATAGGCTCGGTCGGAATTGGTCTGTTTCAGCTCATTATGACTGTATACTCAATGAGCATCACCTTTTCATGCGGCGGTGTGCGACTTGCGTCAACAAGGCTTACAATTGACAAGCTGGCAATTGACAATAGAGCATCAGCAAAAAATATTATAAACTGCTGCATTAAATATGCACTGGCAGTCAGCCTCACAATCTCAACTATCCTGTTCCTTTCGGCAGACTTAATAAGTCAGCATTGGCTCTACGATGTCCGCACGGCACAGCCATTGCGTATCCTTGCCATTTGCCTGCCGTTTATCTCAATGTCAACGGCACTCAAGGGTTATTTCATGGCTGTCAGAACAGCTTATAAGACCGCGGCGGTCGAGGGCTTTGAACAGTGCGTGAAAATAATTATTGTTGTCATAACTCTTAGTAAGCTCATGCAAAGAGGGATTGAATATGCCTGCATTGCGATTGTTTTCGGCATGTGTATGTCTGAAATTGTGTCCTTCTTCTGCCTGTTCATATTATATAAATTCAGTAAAACAGCCTATAAATCAAAAACGGATATTAAGCCGATTGCAAACCTGCCAAAGATGCTTAGAATCGCAATCCCCGAAGCTGTCGGCGCTTGTGCGCGTTCCATCCTTTTGACAATAGAGCATCTTCTTATCCCTGTCGGGTTCAAAAAGTCAGGCAGTTCCACCGAGCAGGCACTTTCGGTATACGGTATTATCCACGGTATGGTTTTTCCGATTCTGCTCTATCCCTCGGCAATTCTGATTTCGCTGTCCGGTCTGCTTGTGCCGGAAATAGCGGAACGAAACGCTCAAAATCAGACAAAGCATATAGAATACATAGTTAAAAGGGTTTTACATATTACGATAATTTTTTCAATCTGTATAGCGGGAATAATATATGCATTTGCAGACGGGCTTTCGCTTGCTGTTTATAATAACTCAAAATGTACTGAATATCTTCAATTGCTGTCTGTGCTTATCCCTGTTATGTACCTTGACATGAGCGTTGACGGAATATTAAAAGGATTGAATCAGCAGGTTTATACGATGAAGTACAATATAATAGACTCAGCCCTCTGTGTAATCCTTGTTTACTTTTTGCTGCCAAGATATGCAGTGAAGGGCTACATTTTTACGATGTTTGCAAGTGAAATCATCAACTTCTTTCTGAGCATCAGAAGGCTCATTGTTGTGACAAAAGTAAGGCTTGACATCTATAAATCAGCTGTCAAGCCCTGCGCCTGTATTGTCTGCTCAATTGCGCTTACCAAAGCAATTATTAAAATGATTGGTTTTATAAATATTCAGACAACTCCGGTTCTCATAATTATGATTGTTTCGAGCGCTGCAATATATCTTATTGCTCTCTGGATATTCGCAAGTATAACGGGCGGAGATATAAAATGGTTCAAATCAATTTTTAAATGAAAATCACTTTATCATTTCAATAAACTGATTTTCATCAATGATTTTTACGCCGAGAGCCTGAGCTTTTGTCAGCTTGCTTCCGGCATCTTCACCTGCCAAAACATAGCTCGTCTTTTTTGAAACTGATGATGATACCTTGCCGCCCATGCTCTCAATTATTTCGGTGGCATCGTCTCTTGTGTAAGCTGAAAGTGCTCCAGTCAATACGAAGGTAAGGCCGTTGAATCTGTTATCCCCCGCTGTTTTCAGAGAATTCATGTTTATACCCTGTTTTTCAAAGCTGTCAATAAGCTCCCTTGACTGATTTAAGGAAAAGAAATCGACAACGCTCTGCGCCATGATATCACCAAAGCCTTCAATTGATGAAATATCAGCCGCATTTGCAGCAATCAATGCCTGCATTGTTCCGAAACGCTCAGCCAGGAGCTTTGCAGCTTTTTGCCCGACGTTTCTGATACCCAAAGCATAAATTAACCGTGAAAGGTCATTTTCCTTTGATGCTTCAATCGCGTTTAAAAGATTGCTGACTTTTTTTTCGCGAAAGCTTTCAAGTGTTATAAGCTGTTCCTCATTCAATGAATATATATCCGCAGGAGTATTAATATAACCCGCATCGACAAGGCTTTTCAAAATTGCGTCTCCCAGCCCATCAATATCCATTGCGTCTCTTGAACAAAAATGTATTAATACGCGCAAAAGCTGGGCAGGACATTCGGGATTCAGGCAGCGTACAGCCGCCTCCCCTTCTTCCCTTAATACCTTTTCACCGCATGACGGACAAACTGACGGGATATTGTACGGCTTACTTTCCGCGCTGTGTTCGACCACACATAAAACTTCGGGGATTATATCCCCGGCTTTTCTTATGATAACAGTGTCGCCGATTCTGATATCTTTTTCTGCTATGAAATCCTGATTATGAAGCGTCGCCCTGCCGACAGTCGAACCCGCAACAAGTACAGGCTCCAAAATCGCCGTTGGTGTAAGAACTCCCGTTCTGCCGACATTTATTTCAATATCGACCAGTTCTGTCTGCTTTTCTTCGGGAGGATATTTAAATGCAATCGCCCACTTTGGAAATTTCGAAGTACTGCCCAAGGCTCTTCTTTCTTCAAAACTGTTGACCTTTATTACCGCCCCGTCAATATCAAAAGGCAGCGTCCCGCGGATTGAGCCAATCCTGTCAATTTCAACAATAGCTTCTTCAATCGTTTTATATTCATTATAAAACGGTATCGTTTTAAATCCCAATTCTTTAATATAATCAAGTGACTGCTTATGGCTCAGAAGCTCCGCACCGTTTATCCTCTGAATGTTGAAAACAAATATATCCAGACCGCGTTTTGCTGTTATCTTTGAATTCTTCTGCCTTAATGAGCCGGCGGCAGCGTTTCTGGGATTTTTGAAGGTCTTTTCTTCGTTCAGCTCCTGCTGCTCTACGAGCTTTTCAAATGCATCGTGAGGCATGTAGACCTCGCCCCTGACCTCTATCTGCTCAATATTTTTGCTGAGCTTCAAAGGAATTGAACGTACCGTGCGAAGATTTGCTGAAACATCCTCACCCGTCAGCCCGTCGCCTCTTGTTGATCCTCTGGAAAAAAGACCGTTTTCATATTCCAATGATACTGAAAGGCCGTCTATCTTAGGTTCAACAATATAAGTCGCGTTGGGGGCAAGCTCCCTCACTTTTTTATCAAAAGCAAGAACTTCTTCTTTGCTGAATGCATCCTGAAGGCTTTCCATAGGTATAGTATGAGCAACAGGGCTGAACAGCCCGTCCGCATTTCCGCCGACTCGCTGCGTCGGCGAATCGGGCAAAATCAGTTCAGGATATTTGCTTTCTATTTCTATAAGCTCATTCATAAGCTTATCATATTCAAAGTCTTCTATTTCAGGCGAATCATAGACATAATACATCCTGTTGTGATAGTTTAAAAGCTCTCTCAGATGTTCGGATTTCGCCCTTTGAGCTTCAAAATCCTGCATGTTTTCAACTCCAATTATAAACTTCATTTGAATTATTATAACAGGAAAAGTATGTTTTTACAATTATTTTTGGTCTATCGAATCAGGATTTATATCTACAAATGTATTTGGAACTGCTCCGACTATGATTGTTTCTGCAATACAGACATTTGTTGTAACCGTTGTGTATGCAGTATTGTTGGGCAGCACGACATATATTTTTGCCGTAATGTCAAGCATTATTTTGTGCAGAGTCTGATTAATTCCGGCAGATTCAAAAGAATTTGAAATTTTTGAGTTTGCAACTCCTGACATTGATAATTCAATGCATATATATGGGCCTCTGCCTGCTAGATAATCTCTGCCAAAGAGGGAGCCAAAAGGCACACTGACACTATGTTTATCATATGCTGATATTCTTTTCTGAATTTCCGTGTTAATCTTGGATTTTAGAATATTTGTTTTTATTGTATCAATTTTAATTGATGTTATGCTTCCGCTTGAGTTTGTTTCAACAATTGACAGCTCATCATATGTAATATCCTCTTTTGTCAGGACATCTGCGACCGCTTGATTTATTGCCTGTATCGCTAAGTTTTCTGCAGTTGTTTCAGCCATATTTTTAATATATGGGCGCAAATTTATGTCAATCAGTAAATATATTGTCAATGCAATCAGTAATGCGGAAATGATTCCGAATTTATACCTTTTTACGTTTGGATTATATCTTTTTACTCGTGTTTTTTGCGGCATATAATCACCCCATATAACATTTATATGCTGTGAACAAATAAATGTTTTAATGTTAAGAAAATTCCCTCCAGCCGCAATGGGCCGAAGGGAATAATGATATCACACCTTAATTTGAGTTCCGCGTTTTTCTGCCGGCTTTATTCATCCAATGACAGGTCAGCCGTTTGCTTATAGCTGATGTCGCTTGTTGACGTATAATAATATGTGCTGTCAAACATATTGATTTTGTAAAAATCTGAAGTATTTGAAATCAGGAACATATCGTCAAAGGTCAAAGTTGTGCCGTTGACAATATCACCTGTTTTCTTTCCATGTCCACCCGAAAAATATGGAGCCCACCTTGCATATAAGGTATGATCAGCCGTTTGATTCATAACAGCAGTACCCAGAACTTTTGTTGAATAGTTTGATGAATTATACCAGCCGGAAAAGCACCAGCCGGTCATTGTCGGATTCGGCAGAGTAAAGTCGTTATATGTATAATTATATTTTACGGTTATTGCCGAAACATTATATGAGCTGGTAAATAGCTGATGACCCTTGCCGCCCACGGGGTCAGTGCCATAATTGAGAGTTACTATACATGGATTTGCAGTGTAGTAGTAGGTTTCGGATATTAATTCCCGTCGGTTATTACATGTTTGAGAACTTGTGCTTGTTGTTGTGCCGGCTGCAGACGAAATTGTGTAGCCGGTATAACTGTTCGGAGCGAAATATACGGTATCACCTGAACTAAAATTATTTGTTTCCGTAATAATCAAATATCCGTCTTCGTCTGAATCGGTATATGTGGTGCCGTTGACAAGACCTGTCACACCGACCGAGCACGGCAGCTTATGATTAATTGTCGCAGTATATGTTGTTTTATCAAGCGCGGTGTAAGCATTTAAAAGAGCTGTCGCCGCTGCCGTTATAACAGTATCGGACGCAATAGGATTGCCAAGAGCCGTTGCAGCAGCCGACAACGCACTAATATAAGTTGACCACGTTGCCAATGGATAATCTGCCTGCTGAAGCCCTGCCTGTATACATGTCTTGACTTGCGAACGAAGACTTGTTTTATCAATATATGTTACCGACAGGTCAATATAGTAATTGTTATTGTTATACCGTTGACCAATGCTGGTAGCAGTAAATGCCGAAAAATAAATGTGTTTAGTATATGTAAATGCCAGTGAATTTGCATAGCTGACAGCGGCGGAAAGCCTTAAGCCTTCAGCAGAGTTTGCCATCGTGCAAGGCTCTGTTGTTACTGAATCAACAGTTTGACGAACCCAGCCGTTAACGCCGTCACCGTCTCCCTCACTGTCACACTGCCAAAAGCCCAATTTTAGATTCGGAATCTGATTAAGATTTGTATAACGGCTCGAGTCAACTGTAATGGCACCAGTGCCGCCCGTTGCGCTTTCATCATCCGAAGCATTTGATGTGTGCTCATCATCATTAAAGCCGGAACCACCGTTTGAATAAGACGAAAACCAACCGTCATCGGCAATACCGGTATGAGAATCCGGAGCCGGCGCAGCGTCTGTAAAAAAGTTTTTGCCGCAATTGTAACCTCCGCCCGAAAATGTATGAAAACCTATCAGCCATAAAACGCCCTGATTAAATACATCATCGCCGTATGTGTGGACTTGCCGAACTCCTGCAGCAACCTCGCTTACTATAGGAGCATAACAGACCGAATAAGCCTTAGCGGTTCTTGAATCACCGTTGACTGTATAAGATACAGTCCATGTGATATAGCTTGTTGTTCCTGCTGTTATTGGGCTTGAAAGCGACCCGGCAGTAATTGTTGTATCAATCGTTGTTGTACCGCTGCTTGCACCTAAAGTGACAGAGGCGCCTTCCCAAGATATTGAAGCCGACGTTGCACCGGCGCAATAGAAGTATATGTTGCCGGCTGTGTCAACATTGCTTTTAGTGAGAACCCCGCTTGAATTACAATCAACATAGTATTGAAATGCTGATGTTGTACTTGCGGAAGGCGTTAAATAAATTGTTTCAGGCACATAAAAAGTAAGCGGATGTAACGTCTCAACACTGCTGACGCTTGCATCTGCCTTCAGTGATACCATATCAGACTTAACAAGAATTGTGGCCGCTATTACAAGAATAAGAAGAAAAACGATAGTTCTCTTTACCGTGAATTTTAGTCTTATCATACAAAATCTCCCTCAATAATAAAAAATACACAAAATCTAATTGATTCCTGCTATTTGTTGATTATTCGGGTAAAAGAATACCTTCAACTAACCTATTCAAATTGAACACGGAAATTATTTACATATATATATATTATTATAAAATTTCAATTTTGTAAATGCTTTTTAAATTTTTTTATTTATAATTTATATTTTACATTCTATTCGGATTCCGATATAACAGCCAGTAAATAATACAAGAAGTAATTAAATTTGTATTGACACTGACAAGGACTTGCACACCTTATGTCTAATGGACATATAATGTTAAAGCCACAGCTTATGAATTAGGGTGATTTAATGTTTTCAAGTCTTATTGATATGTTGATTTCCGGTCTTTTGTATTTTGTATTGCATATAAATAACGGCAGTTCGTTTCCGCCTCCCCTTTCAGCAGCTGAAGAAAAAAAATATCTTCAGGCGTTTGCAAACGGAGATACGCAGGCAAAGAAAGAGTTGATTGAACATAATCTTCGGCTTGTGGTACATATAATAAAAAAATACTATTCAACCAGTACCGAGCAGGAAGATTTGATTTCTATCGGTACAATAGGACTTATAAAAGCAATAAACACTTTTGATGTCGAAAAAGGCACAAGGCTTGCAACTTATGCGGCGCGATGTATTGAAAATGAAATAGATTGTAAGGAGCCCTATAACAAATAGAGCTCCAACAAATACATTTACTGGATAAGCATAAAGATCAGGATTTAATTTTCCTGTGGTTGCTTGCAGTAATATTC
>CAZBHG010000025.1:0-15231 GCA_964491735.1 uncultured Eubacteriales bacterium | reverse complement strand
CTGAACCCTCTGTAAGGAGAATTGCCGTCTCCTCTTTTTCAGAATGGAACTGTCTGCACTCACCCTTTTTCATGCTGTAAACGGTAATGTTCTGGAGCATACCCCTGTTTTTGCCGTTTATCTCAGACAATACTTTTTTGCCGTCAATAAACTCCGGATAAAAAAACATTATAAGACCTTCTTTTATAATAATCTGCGATTTTAGCCTCTCGCGACCATTTCACCGTATTTCGCCTTGCTCTCGGCAATAAACTTTTTGACTTCTTCCAGTGTCGGCATAAACAGTGAACAGCCGTGAGCCGCGACAAGCATTGATGCCGATGCGCTGCCCATTTCGAGGCAGTCCATAATGTCCCACCCCTCGAGAAGACCGTAGATGAAGGACGAACCGTAGCCGTCACCGCCGCCGAAGGATTTGAGCGCAGTCACGGGGAAAGGCTTGATTGAATAATTTCCGCCCGCCGTGTAGGCAGTCGAGCCTTGCTTGCCATGCTTTATTATGACAATCTTGTTGCCCTTTGCTATCCAGTATTCCGCCGTCGCCTTGTCGTCCCTGCCTTTTTCGGTGATAGCTTCAGTCAGGTCGAACTCTTCACGGGAGCCCATAATCATATCACTGTTTTCGGCAACGATTGAATAGTATACAGCCTTTTCATCATCGTTCTTCCAGTTATAGGGACGGTAGTCGATGTCAAAAATTATTTTCGTGTCTGTTTTTTTTGCGAGGTACATTGCCTTTAAGCATGCCTCACGCGAAGGGCTTTGCGAAAGTGCGGTGCCGCTTATCAGAATCGCCTTTGCGCTTGCTATGTATTCTTCATCAACGTCGTCGGGGTGAAGCATTAAATCCGCTATGCCGTCACGGTACATCAAAATGCTGCTTTCGGTCGGCGAAAGGATTTCGGTGAAGGTCAGCCCCAGCTTTTCGCCGTTTTCCGCGCGGGAAATGTGGGAGACATCTATTCCCTCTTTCTCGAAAAACTCCGTCACATAATCGCCGAAGCGGTCATCAGAAACCTTGCCGATAAAGCCGATTTTTTTGCCGAGCCTTGCAAGCCCGACCGCAATGTTTGCGGGAGAGCCGCCGACATACTTTTTGAAGGTATCGCTTTCAACCAAAGTTTTGAAATAATCCACGGGATTGAAATCAATTGCAACCCTGCCCATAGGGATTAAGTCCAAAGGTCTTTTTGAATCAAATTCTATGTAGCTCATACCTACCTCCTGAATAAAAATTATTCTTCAATAACTATACCTTTTGCCTCCCTCTGCTGTGCAAGCTCCGCTGTAATTTTATCCTTCTTTTCGCCGACAAGGTCGTAGAAGAAAATCGGTATTGCGCACAGCAAAAGGCTTACGCCCGGGACAATTGAAACAAGCGAGAACATAGCCAAACGCTGGGTTGTTGCCAATTCATATGCCGCTTTTACGACCTCACTGCTAAGCATCTGGCTCGGGTCAAGTTTTATAACTATGTACATAAGCACTATAACGGTCGTCGCAAGAGCGTTGCCCAGTTTGTTGACAAACGACTGACAGGCGGAGCCAAGCGCCGTATCTCTGTGCCCTGTCTTCCATTCCATGTAATCGAGGCTGTCGCCGATCATCGCATAGGCTGAAACATTGAGAACTCCGATAGGGACACTCGCTATTATTATGAAAGGAATACATATATAGATATTGTTTACATAGCCGAAAATATTTGCTACGCCGACAGCGGCAGTCAATATGCTTGCAAAAAAGCCTGCGACGCAGGTAAATATAACAATTTGCTTGTTGTTGAACTTTTTATATAAAAGCGGCATGAACAGCATTGCACCGAATGTTCCGACAGCGGCGCATGCCATAAAAACAGTGTTCACTTTTGAAATGCTCGCCTCGACAAGGGCAGTCCTCTCTTCCAAAGACATACCGTTTGAAATTTCAGGACCTATGTAAAGAGCGTATCTTGCCACATGAATTGCCGCCGCCTGAACCATATATCTGCCGCAGCTCAGAACGCCCATTATCGTTACAAGCATGAGCGGCTTGCAGTGGAAGATGCGGCTTAAAGTCGAAGGCTCGCTTTTATCCCTTCTCGGCTTGCGGGGAATAATAACCCTTTCTTTTATATGAAAATATGAGTTGACAAAAAGAGCGATGCCGACCACTGAAACTATAATCGCCAGCAGCATATATTTGCGTTTGCTCATTTCAATCGCAGTTAAATCTGTGAATACTTTGGGCAGAATCAAACCAAGTGCAAGAAAAAAAGCTATTGTGACACCTGTGCCGATACCGTTTAACGTTCTGCCTAATGAAATGGTTTTTTGCCTTTCCTGCGGATCGGGAGTCATTAAATTCGGCAGGCTCCAGAACGGAACATCACTGACAGTATATATCATTCCCCATAACACATAAACAACCGCGGCATAAATCATCAGCTGCTTTTTCTCAAAGCCGGGGTCATAAAACATCAGAAAAGTAAGCACCGCTATCGGAACGGCTGTAAATATAATATAGGGCTTCATTTTGCCCCATTTTGTTGAGCATTTGTCGGCGATCATGCCCATCATCGGGTCATTGATAGCGTCCCACACCCTCGCAAGCAACATCAGCAAAAGTACAAATATGAGGGGCAGCTGCAATATGCTGATGTAAAAATCGGATATGTAGCTTGACATGGTTGCATATATCATGCCCTGCCCCAAAGCGCCGATTGAATAAATCCAAATCTCTTTTTTGGGCATGTAATTCTTACTTACGACCTTTGGCGGTGCGTTTGTTACTTGAACTTTTCCTGACTTCTCTTTCATAAACCTGCTCCTGTCAAAATATTCTGAGTGAAAAGGTAAAATTTCACAGCAATTCAATGATACAATATTAACAAATAATTATCAATAGAAAATCGGATTAAATGATAATTATCTCCATATAAAATCCATAAAAAGCAGGCATAAATATGTCCTGGTAAAGGTGTTTCCACCAGCCTCATATTGCTACCTGATTTTAAAAATTCAATGAATATTTTGTGAGGTTTGTGAAGCTGGTTATGACTATAATGCATAAACAGGGGGACGTGGTATAAACCCCGTCCCCCTGTTACAGTGAATCCGATTATTTTTTTATTCTGTTATTAATTCAATTCCCAGTTCCTTCAGCTGAACATTGTCAACCTCCGCCGGGCATTCCGTCATCGGCTCGGATGCATTCTGAACCTTAGGATATGCCACAACGTCACGCAGGCTTTCACAGCCGAGCATCTGCATAACAAGTCTGTCAAGCCCGATGCCCATGCCGCCGTGCGGCGGTGCGCCGTATTTGAACGCGTCGGTGAGGTAGCCGAATTTTTTATAAGCCTCTTCATCGCTCAGACCGAGAAGCGTGAATATCCTCTTCTGAAGGTCAGGGTTCGTTATACGGATAGAGCCTGAGGATAATTCGATTCCGTTAAGCACAAGGTCATATGCCTTCGCACGAACCTTTGCCTTATCTGTTTCAAGATAGCCGAGGCATTCGTCCATCGGTGAAGTGAAGGGATGATGCATTGCGACAAACTGCTGTGTCTCCTCATCCCAGTCAAAGAACGGGAACTCTGTTATCCAGAGGAAATTGTATTTATTATTCGGGATGATGCCGAGCTTCCTCGCAACCTCCTGACGCAAAGCGCCAAGGACGGATAAAACTGTCGAATTTTTTGTGTCGCCTATTATAAGAACGACATCGCCGGCCTTTGCGTCGGCGGCTTCGAGCAAAGCCTTCATCTCGTCATCTGTCATAAACTTTGCGAAAGAGGACGCAAGCGTTCCGTCCTCATTGAGCCTTATCCATGCGAGACCTTTTGCGCCTATGCCCTTAACCATCTCGGTGAGCTTGTCGATTTCTTTTCTTGTGAGCGTTTTGACTGCGTCCTTTGCTGTTATTCCCCTGACGCTTCCTCCGCCATCAACCGCGTCTGTGAAAACGCTGAAACCGCAGTTTTTTACAACCCCGCTCAGGTCGTAAAGCTCAAGACCGTAGCGAGTGTCGGGCTTGTCGGAGCCGTAGCGCTCCATTGCCTCTTTATAGGTCAGTCTCGGAATCGGCATAGGAACGTCGAAGCCGACTGCCTCTTTGAAAACACGCTTGATATAGCCTTCGCCGATTGCAAGAACGTCCTCCATTTCGACAAAAGACATTTCAATATCAATCTGTGTGAATTCAGGCTGACGGTCAGCCCTCAAATCCTCGTCACGGAAGCAGCGGGCCAGCTGCATATATCGGTCAAACCCCGCAACCATTGAAAGCTGCTTATAAAGCTGAGGCGACTGCGGCAGGGCATAGAATGTCCCCTTATGAATACGGCTGGGTACAAGGAAATCCCTTGCGCCCTCCGGCGTTGATTTTATAAGCATCGGGGTTTCAATTTCAACAAATCCGTTCTCATCAAAATAGTCCCTTGTTATCTTTGTGACCCTGTGCCTGAACAGAATATTCTTCTGCAGGTCGGGGCGGCGCAAATCGAGATAACGGTACTTTAAGCGCAAAAGCTCCGATGTCTGGCTGTTCTCAAGAATCTCAAAGGGAGGCGTTTCGCTCTTTGCGAGAAGGCGAATCTCCTTTACCTCAACCTCAATTTCACCTGTGGGTATCTCCATATTTTTTGAGGAACGCTCACGGATAATGCCCCTTGCCATAACCACATATTCGCTGCGAAGAATAAATGCCTTGTCAAAAACCTCTTTTTCGCTGTTTTCGTCAAAGGCAAGCTGGATAATACCTGTTCTGTCCCTTAAATCCACAAAAATCAAAGAGCCCAAGTCGCGCTGACGCTGAACCCAACCCGCAACCGTGACCTCTCTGCCGATATCGCTCGTGCGAAGAACGCCACAGTAGCTCGTTCTCTTCATCCCTGTCATAAAATCCATATTATTCAATACCCCCCAAGAGTCTGCTGATATCAATATCGCCGCCGTCCATCAAATCCTGAAACTCTTTTGCTGACTCCTGCACGGTGATTTCCATAAAGTCATTGGCAAAGCTTTCGAGCGGAGTTTCCGTCACCTCGCCGTTTTTCATGTTTTTAAGCTTTAGCGCACCTTTATCAAGCTCGTCCTCACCAATAACAATTGTGTATGCCGCGCCGATTTTATCCGCAAATTTCATCTGCGCCTTGACGGAACGCCCGACAATATCAAACTGTGCGCTTATTCCGGACCCTCTCAGGTCGAAAGCCAGAGACGCCGCCTTTTTATATGCCCTGTCGCCGACGGGGATAATATAAATATCACAGCCCTTTGCTTCCGGCATGGGCGTACTCTGTGCATGCATAAGAAGGAGCAGCCGCTCAAGCCCCATCGCAAAACCGAGCGACGGAGTTTTCTGACCGCCCAGCTCTTCAACAAGCCCGTCGTATCTGCCGCCGCCAAGGACTGTGCCCTGCGCTCCGATTTCGTTTGAAACAAATTCAAACACCGTTCTTGTATAGTAGTCAAGCCCTCTGACAATGTGCGGGTTTATTTTATAGTCTATCTGCATTTCATCGAGATAGCTTTTTACCTGCTCAAAATGCGTCGCGCAATCGTCACAGATATAGTTGAGACCGATGGGAGCGTCGGCAGCGATTTTTGCGCAAACCGGGCTTTTGCAGTCAAGTATTCTCATAGGGTTCCTGCCAAGTCGCTCAAGGCAGGTGGGGCAAAGCTCGTCCTTCTTTGTTTCAAAATAAGCCTTCAATGCCACATGATAATTTTTTCTGCATTCGGGGCAGCCTATCGAGTTGATTTCAAGGCTCAGGTTTTGGACACCCAGAAAATCAAAAATTTGATTGGCCAATGAAATGACTTCCGCATCCGCTGCGGGTGAAGCTGTGCCGAGGCACTCAATGCCGAACTGATGGAACTCACGCAGCCTGCCCGCCTGCGGTTTTTCATAGCGGTAGCAGGAGGTAAAATAGCAAAGCTTCTGCGGCAGAGGCTCGTTGAAAAGCCCGTGCTCAAGAAAAGCCCTGACTGCGCCCGCAGTCCCTTCGGGTCTGAGTGTGATTGAACGCCCGCCCTTATCCTCAAACGTATACATCTCTTTCTGAACGACATCCGTTGTGTCACCTACAGAGCGTGTAAAAAGCTCCGTGTGTTCAAAAACAGGTGTTCTGATTTCCTTAAAGCCGAAATTGTCCGCTATTTCGAGCAAAGCGGATTCAATATACTGAATCTCATGGATTTGCGCAGGCAGCATATCCTGCGTGCCCTTGATCCCTTTTGTCAACAGTTCCATATTTAAACTCCCAACTCGCCTGAATTGCAAAAGTTACTTGCAATTTCACATTTAAGTTTTTTAAAATAAGGGTTGACTGACGCCAACCCTTAATATGTTGTCCTTTGCCGTTTATCTTTTCCGGTTCACTTTTTTGGGTTTACGATATCACGCCAATCAAGGTCGCCTCTTTCAAGGCTGTGAATAAGGGCCTCGGCAGTCGCTATGTTTGTAGCAACCGGAATATTGTGAACATCGCACAGCCGAATAAGGTTGGCTTCGTCCGGCTCATGCGGCTTAGGAGTCAACGGGTCGCGGAATAAAAGAAGAAGGTCAAGCTCGTTGCAGGCTATTCTTGCGGCTATCTGCTGATCCCCGCCCTGAGGGCCGCTCAAAAAGCGCTGAATCTGAAGCCCCGTTGCTTCGCTCACCAGCCGACCGGTTGTGCCTGTTGCGCACAGGGTATGTCTGCTCAAAATTCCGCAATATGCAATGCAAAACTGTGTCATCAATTCTTTTTTTGAGTCATGTGCTATTAAGGCTATATTCATTTTGCTCCCCCCTTGTTTCCAATTAAAATGAACTAGTTTGATATTATAATATCAGACAAAATGTAATAATACAATAGCGGGTTATGCTTTCATTTAATTAAAAATACTAATTCTCGTCATCATCTTTTATATCTTCGTCCTGTTCAGTCTCCGCGTCGGAATCCTCTTCATTTTCAGGCAGCTCATCATCCTCTTGCCCGCCCTCGTTTTCGGCAAGCGCCATGGTGGCAAGCTTTTCTCCCTGATTAACTTTCATAACGCGAACGCCCTTTGACGGCCTTGCAAACACGCTGATGTCGCTTGCGGGAATTCTGATTATTATTCCATCGGATGAAATCAGGATTATATCATCATTTTCGCTCACGGCCGCTATTGCCGCAACGTCACCGAATGAATTGACCCTGTAATTCATCAGGCCCTTTCCGCCTCTCGACTGTATGCGGAAATCGGTTATCTCACTGCGGCGGCCAAAGCCGGTCTCGCTGACAGTCAGGACTTTTTTGTCTTCCTGCATAATATCCATGCCAACAACTCTGTCGCCGTCATTGAGCTCAATTGCCTTGACTCCCCTCGCCGTTCTGCCCAGCGGGCGGGCATCGTTTTCATTGAAACGGATGCACATACCCTTTCTTGTCGCAACAAGCAGGTCATCATTGCCGCCTGTCAGGCGGACCCACGCAAGTTCGTCATCATCATCAAGGTTAATGGCAATAACGCCGCTCTTTCTAACATTCCTGTATTCAGCAAGACTGGTTCTCTTAATTATTCCCTTTCGGGTAACCATGCAAAGGTATCTGTTTTCGTCCTCAACCGCAGGGACTCTTATCATAGCGGAAACCTTTTCGTCGCCCGTAACGGGAAGGAGGTTGACAATATTCATACCCTTGCCCGTTCTTGAGCTTTCGGGAATTTCGTAGCCCTTGAGACGGTATGTCCGCCCCTTGTCGGTGAAGAACATGACATAATCGTGGGTTGAGCAGATGAACATTGTCTGCGCAACGTCCTCTTCCCTTCGGGTCATGCCCTTGACGCCCCTTCCGCCTCTGTGCTGAATCTGATAGGTGTCAACAGGCATCCTCTTGATATATCCCAAATCAGTCATCGTAAAAACGCAGGACTCATCCCTAATCAAATCCTCAATGTCAACCTCACCGCTGACATTGACAATCTCCGTGCGGCGTTCATCGCCGAACTTGTCACGTATGGCAATGAGCTCTGTTTTAACGATTTCAAGAGCTTTAGCTTCATTTGATAATATTTCCATGTATTCCGCAATTTTTTGTTTCAATTCTGCCATTTCGTCTTCAATCTTGTTTCTTTCAAGACCGGTCAGCTGCCCAAAACGCATCTGAACAATTGCCTGCGCCTGAACATCGTCCAGCCCAAACCTGTCCATCAGAGCAGCTTTACCTTCGGGTACACTTGCGGATTCTTTAAGTATTTTAATAACTTCATCAATGAACTCAAGCGCCACTAGCAAGCCTTCCAGAATATGTTCCCGCTCCTTCGCCTTTCTCAAATCATATTGTGTGCGGCGAGTTATAATTTCTTCCTGGAATTTAATGTACTGCTGAAGTATTTCTTTAAGAGTCAGAACTTTCGGCTCACCATTAACTATTGCAAGCATAATCACGCCAAAAGTTGTCTGCATCTGTGTGAATGAGAAAAGTTGGTTTAGCACAAGTTGAGGGTTTGCGTCACGCTTGAGGTCAATTACAACATGCATACCCTCACGTGATGAATAGTCGTTTACGTCCGAAATGCCTTCAATACGCTTATCCTTGACAAGTGCGGCAATGCTTTCAATAAGCCTTGCTTTATTGACCGTATAGGGAAGTTCCGATATATTTATGGAAAAACGCCCATTTTTATTTTCAACTATTTCAGTTCTTGCACGGACAGCAATTTTGCCCCTGCCTGTTCCGTATGCAGCACGAATACCCGACTTGCCCATAATTATACCGGCCGTTGGGAAATCAGGTCCCTTAATATGCTCCATCAATTGTTCAAGTGAAGCATCTGGGTCATCTATTATACAGCAGGTACCGTTAATAACTTCCGTAAGGTTATGTGGAGGTATGTTTGTTGCCATGCCGACTGCAATACCCATTGAACCATTAACCAGAATATTTGGGAAACGGGAAGGCAGAACAAGCGGCTCCTTGAGACGGTCATCATAGTTTGGAATGAAATCGACCGTTTCTTTATCTATATTTGTCACCATTTCCATTGAAATCTTGCTCATTCTTGACTCTGTGTAACGGTAGGCGGCAGGTGGGTCACCATCGACCGAGCCGAAGTTACCGTGACCGTCAACGAGAATATATCTCATCGAAAAATCCTGTGCAAGTCTGACCATCGCATCATAAACAGATGCATCACCGTGCGGATGGTATCTGCCCAAAACAGAACCGACAGTGTCGGCGCATTTTCTGTATGCCTTGTCGGGTGTCAGTGAATTTTCATGCATTGTGTAAAGTATGCGGCGGTGAACGGGCTTTAGGCCGTCACGCACATCGGGCAATGCACGAGCTACAATAACCGACATTGAATAATCAAGGAATGATTTGCGCATTTCCTTGCTTAAATCTACATTTATTATTTTTTGTTCCTCTAATGATTTTTCATCAAAGCCCATGTCTGTCTAATCTCCCAGCAAAAAAATTTGTAAATACGAATGCCCAAAAATCAGACATCGAGGTTTTGAACATATTTCGCATTTTTCTCAATAAATTCTCTGCGCGGCTCAACCTTGTCACCCATAAGGATGGAGAAGGTTTCATCCGCCTGAATTGCATCCTCGAGTGTCACACGAAGCATTGTTCTGAATTCAGGGTCCATAGTCGTTTCCCAAAGCTGCTCTGCGTCCATTTCACCAAGGCCTTTATATCTCTGAATGTCACAGTTACCATTTAACTCTGCCATATATTTGTCACGCTCTCCGTCTGAAAAAGCGTAGTAAGCTTTTTTGCCCTTGCTAACCTTGTAAAGCGGGGGCTGAGCGATATAAATATGCCCCTCGTCAATTAATGGGCGCATATATCTGAAGAAAAATGTTAAAAGAAGTGTTCTAATATGCGCGCCGTCGACATCGGCATCGGCCATCAGGACAATTTTGTTGTAGCGTAGCTTTGTGATGTCGAAATCATCATCAAAGCCCGCCCCCAAAGCAGTCACAACAGGCACAAGCTTTTCGTTGCCTATTACCTTGTCGAGCCTTGCCTTTTCAACGTTGAGCATTTTGCCCCAAAGAGGAAGAATTGCCTGATATCTCCTGTCACGCCCTGCCTTGGCGCTGCCACCTGCGGAATCTCCCTCAACGATGTATATTTCAGTATGCTCCGGGTCCCGCTCGGTGCAGTCCGCCAGCTTACCGGGGAGGGAATTGCTCTCAAGTGCGCTCTTGCGTCTTGCAAGGTCCCTTGCCTTTCTTGCAGCCTCTCTTGCCCTTGAAGCATCAAGAGCCTTTTGGAAAATTGAACGGGCAACAGCCGGATTCTCTTCAAAAAATGTCATTAGCTTATCATAAACGGTTGAGGATACAAGCTGTGCCATATCTGTATTGCCAAGCTTGCTCTTTGTCTGCCCCTCAAACTGTGCATCGGTAAGTTTGACGCTGACAACAGCCGTCAACCCCTCACGGGAATCGTCACCCGTCAGGTTTTTGTCGGCGTCTTTAAGTATTGCGTATTTTCTGCCGTAGTCATTGAACACCCTTGTCAGGGCTGTCTTAAAGCCTGTTTCATGCGTTCCTCCGTCAACGGTATGTACATTGTTCGCAAAAGAGAGTATAGTCTCATTATAGCTGTCATTATACATCATTGCGATTTCTGCCGAACGTTCTTCACTCACAACAGAAAAATGAATAGGTGTCGGGTAGAGAGGAGTAAGCCCTCTGCTTAAATTAAGGTAATCCACAAAGCTTGAAAGACCGCCCTCGTAGCAGTAGACATTTTCAACGGTATTTTCGCTGTCACGCCTGTCTGTCAGAGTGATTTTTAATCCGGCATTGAGGAACGCCGACTCTCTGAGATGGCGTTCAAGAACCTCATATTCAAAGGCGGTTGTTTCCGTAAAAATCTCGGGATCGGGCTTGAATTTAATATATGTTCCCATTCCGTTGGTGTCGCCTATGATTTTCAGCTCGCTTGCGACGTTTCCGCGTTCAAAACGCTGGTGATATATATGCCCGTCCTGCGAAACCTCAACCTCAAACCACTCAGAAAGAGCATTGACGACTGACGAGCCGACTCCGTGAAGACCGCCCGAGACTTTATAGCCGCTGCAGCCAAATTTGCCGCCGGCATGAAGGATGGTCAAAACAACTGTGACGGACGGTATACCCATTTTTTCATTGATGCCCACGGGGATTCCTCTGCCGTTATCGCGCACGGAAATAATATCTCCTGGTAAAATTTCAACATCAATCTTCGTGCAGAAACCCGCAAGCGCCTCATCAATCGAGTTGTCAACTATCTCATAGACAAGGTGATGCAGACCTTTGGGACCTGTCGAGCCGATATACATGCCCGGTCTTTTGCGCACTGCCTCAAGCCCCTCAAGCACCTGAATCTGGCTCGCGTCATATTTATCGGTTACCGCTGTATCCATTGTTTCAATTTCGAGCTCCTGCCCGTTAATTATATCATCCAAAGCTTGGACCTCCTGCCATAGTATTTTTCTTCCTGTCAGTTTATGCCTGTATTATCCGTACCCATGAGCCTCTGCATAAATGAGCTCTTCTTTTTTTGTTTTTTGGGCTTGTACCGGGGAGGATTTTCAAGCTTCATCCTCATGCCCTTTGCACCGCTCGACGCAAGATATTTGTTGACCTGAATAACCGCATTGCACAAATCATTTTCCATATAATCGACACAGTTTGCAAGCAAGGTCTGGTCATTGTGAAGCTCACCGAAAATTGTGACGGCAATCAGGCTCTGAATATCGTTTGTTCCGTTCTCATATATATCGTTGAACAGATTGAAGAGCTTTTTCATCTTCTTCTGGTTGTTCTCTTTGATTGTGTCAATAATTACACTGTCAGCATACTGGATAAAAAACTCCTCCGCAAGGAATTCGCCGCAATACTTATCAATATTATCCTTGTAAGCAGGACGAAGTTCAGGATAAATCTCCGTCAGGCGGCTTGCAAGCGTTGCCGCGTCATATGATACCGCTCCGCTTTTTGCGGCGGCTTTTGAAACTGGCTGGGGCATCTTCTGGTTTGCGGCAAAGGTTTTGGATTTTGTATATTTAGTGCGAAGCGTGTCCGAAAATTCATCCGCAACAGAGGCTATATAGCTGTTGCTCGCCGTATCCGGCTCAAGCAGGCACTGGGCTATCTGGTCATAGTCCGCATCAAGCGCCTCGGCATATGGTTTTCCGCAGCTCAGCAGCGAAATTCTGTCTTTTGTGAATTCAATGCGCACTGCCGCATTCTCCCCCGTAAGAGTGACATAGGTGTGGGCGTTATCCGTAACAGCGGGTGTTTCTCCCTTATTAACCCCATCCGGAATTACCGGCTGCAGATTGACCTGCGCAAGGGTGTCTTTCATGCTGTCAAGCATTATTGCCATTACTTCGTTGATTTCGGGCATAAATTTTCTCCTTATTTTAGATAATTAATATTAATACAATAATTAAGTTATTATATCACATTTTTTGCTGTTTGTCATGCATTTTAGTTAAATATATCCGGAAATTTTTCAGTTGAGGCAAAAACATTTGACTACCTTGTTTTCTTGTGTTATTATACTAAATTAATCGAAAGAGAGGGCGATTTATGAAAAAAGCACTGATTATATTCGGGGGTGTTTCAAGCGAGCATGAGGTTTCGCTTGTTTCAGCAAAAAGCGTTATTGAAAATATACCCGCAGATAAATATGAGATTATTATGCTTGGCATCACAAAGACAGGCATGTGGTTCAGATATACCGGTGACGTCAAAAACCTGCCCGATGATAAATGGCTCAGCGACTGGAGCAACATTGCCCCTGCCGCAATTTCCGCCGACAGGAGCAGGGGAGGGCTTCTTCTGCTTTCGGAAGAAGGTGTGCAGCGGCTTGACGTTGACGTGGTGTTCCCCGTTCTTCACGGCAAAAACGGCGAGGACGGCACGATTCAGGGGCTTTTGCAGCTGGCGGGCATTCCCTTTGTCGGCTGTGATATGCTTTCCTCCGCAATGTGCATGGATAAAGCTGTCACCAACGCCATGATTGATGCGGCAGGTATTGCGCAGGCAAAATGGCTGAGCATAAAAAGGCGTGAGTATAACAAAAACAGCGATGGATTCATCAACGAGGCTGCCGAATATCTCGGGTGTCCGGTTTTTGTAAAGCCCGCAAACGCAGGCTCGTCTGTCGGCATCAGCAAAGCGGTTGATTTTGAAGGGCTTAAAACCGCTTTGCAGAAAGCTTTTGTCCACGACGAAAAGGTGGTGCTTGAGGAGGGCGTCGTCGGCTGTGAAGTTGAATGCGCCGTGCTGGGGAATGACGAGCCGATTGCCTCCGTTGTCGGCGAAATTGTGCCCTGTAATGAATTCTACGATTATGACGCAAAATATATATCGAACGCAACCGAGCTTCATATCCCCGCAAGGCTCGAAAGCTCTAAGCTTGAGGAGGTCAGGGCGGCGGCATGCAGAGTATACAAATGCCTTGGGTGTTCGGGGCTTGCAAGGGTTGACTTTTTTGTCAGAAAAAGTGACGGTGCCGTTCTTCTCAACGAGCCGAATACTATACCCGGCTTCACCTCTATCAGCATGTATCCAAAGCTTTTTGAAGCGTCGGGTATACCGTATTCCGAGCTACTCGACAGACTCCTTACTCTTGCAATTGAAAAATGGAGCAATAATGAATGAAGAATGTTATTATCAGTATTGTCGACAGGCACGAGATTGACGGCGAATCCGTCAGCTCCGAGCTTATAACCGTCGGCACATTCTGCGGCAGCGAGGACGATTACTCTCTGACATATGACGAGCAGGATGAATCCATGAAAGGCTGCACAACCACCATGAGGGTACAAAATAAAAATAAAATCACAATGACCAGAAGCGGTGAATTCTCTGCGGAGATGGTCATTGAGCAGGGCAGGAGGCACAATTGCCACTACGAAACGCCGGAAGGCAACCTTTCCATAGGAATCTTTGCCCGAAAAATTGATTCGGATATCCACATTGACGGCGGAAATCTTTTTTTCAGCTATACAATTGACTTTAATTCCGGCTTTGCTTCGTTAAACGAGCTGAAGGTAACAGTCAGGGAGGTAAATAAAAATGTCCCACTTAGTTAAAAGCACGCAGGCGGCTCTGCGCATTCTTATACTTGAAGCTGCGGGAAGAGCCGTTGCAGAAGGAAGTCTGCCGCCCGCCGCCGCGGGCGATTTCAACATTGAAATTCCTGCCGACAGCGCAAACGGCGATTTCTCAACCAACGCCGCAATGGCATGGGCGAGAGATTTTCACATGGCTCCCAGAAAAATTGCCGACGCAATTTGCTCAAACATGGAGCTTGACGGCACATATTTCGAGCGCTGTGAGGCTGCGGGCCCCGGATTTATTAACTTTTACCTCAATCAGAAATACAATGCCGATATTCTGCTTGATATTATGGCAAAAGGCACTGACTACGGGCGTTCCGACTATGGCAAGGGCAAAAAAATAAATGTTGAATTCGTATCCGCAAACCCGACAGGCCCGATGCATATGGGCAACGCAAGGGGCGGGGCGTTGGGCGACTGCCTTGCGGCAGTGCTTGATTTTGCCGGCTACAAAGTCACGAGAGAGTTCTATATAAACGACGCGGGCAATCAGATTGATAAGTTTGCGCTTTCACTCGATATCCGTTATCAGCAGATTTTTAACGGTGAAGACGCTGTTGAGCTGCCTGAAGACAGCTACCACGGCGAGGATATAGCAGCCAGGGCAAAGGAATTTGCCGAAATAAACGGCGACAAATATCTCAAAGTCTCCGAAGAAGAGCGCAGGCAGGCTCTTGTCGAATACGCTCTGCCGAAAAATATTAGCGATATGAAGGACAACCTCACAAAATACCGCATCGAATACGACATGTGGTTCAAAGAGAGCGTGCTTCACAATGACGGGGAGCTTGAGGAAACGCTCGGAATTCTTAAATCCAAAGGTCTGACCTATGAAAAGGACGGAGCCCTGTGGTATAAGGCAACAGAGCACGGCGGGGAAAAGGACGAGGTTTTGATTAGGGCAAACGGAAACCCCACATATTTTGCCGCCGACATAGCATATCACCGAAACAAGCTTGCTGTGCGCGGATTTGACAGGGCAATAAACGTATGGGGCGCTGACCATCACGGTCATGTCGCAAGGATGAAGGGTGTCCTTGACGCTATCGGTCTTGACGGCAGCCGGCTTGATGTCATACTCATGCAGCTTGTCCGCCTGACAAGGGACGGCGAGGTCGTCAGGATGTCAAAACGTACCGGCAAAGCT
>CAZBHG010000024.1:0-15243 GCA_964491735.1 uncultured Eubacteriales bacterium | reverse complement strand
GTCCGCAAACCTTGCTGATACCAGCTCAGGCTCATGTCCGTCCCATCCACCCCAAAAAATCAATGCCTTTTTCATAATATCATTCCTTTGCAATACTATAATTAATTTGCAATTTCACAAATGTATGTTACCATTATTATCCAAATATGTAAACAAGCACAGCAACTTTTTTTGTTTTATTTTGAATATTTTTGAATCTTAATCTGTCCTTGACATAATATTACAGGCTGATATAATATTTATATGTAAATTCAGAGAAGGAAAGCATGAATATGATAAAAATCTTACTGCAGGTTGAATCGGATAAATTAAAAGAACATCTTACTTCATATATAATCTCACAGATACAAAACTATGAAATTGACAGATTTGAATGCCATGAAAAAGCCAACCTAATTTCATTTGACTGGTATGATATCGGCGCTAAAATGCTTGTTCCCTCAAGAATAGTTATCTGCGACACTGTTGATGACCTGTTCTTTTTATGTGAGGATGAAAAAAGCCTTAATATGGTCAGGGGAATTATCAGGGATGAAACGGAAAACGAGAAAACTCTGTATAATTTCTTCCTTGAATTGATTAAGGGCGACACAGAAAGCCTTGAAAAATTTGAGGAGGAAATAACGGAAGCCGAGGACTTATTGCTCACGACAACCAAAAGGGGCAGCACCGGTGAAATCGTGGCTTTTCGCAGGAAAGTCCTGATACTCAAAAAATACTATGAGCAGCTAAACAGAATTTTTGAAGGTCTTGTTGCGAATGAGAATGAACTTATATCCCGTGAGAATCTGAAATATTTCCGTATTCTGGACAGCAGAATTGATCGGCTTTTTTCAAATGTACTCAGCCTCAGGGATTATATCACGCAGGTACGCGAAGCATATCAGGCTCAGATTGATATTGAACAGAACAATATTATGAGAATATTCACCGTCGTCACCTCAATTTTTTTGCCCCTCACTCTTCTCGTCGGCTGGTACGGCATGAACCTCAAAATGCCCGAGTTTACATGGAAATACGGCTATCTGTTTGTAGGTGTGCTGAGCATTGTAATATTGTTATCCAGCATGCTGCTGTTTAAAAAGAAAAAGTGGTTTTAATTTATCATATAAAAAAGGCTCATCGCCGAAGGGTTCATCCTTCCCGCGATTAGCCTTTTTTCTGTTATATGCTTTTGGGTTCGGCGGTTTGCGTGTCACAGGGTTAAAGCTGCCCCAACCGGCGCGCTTTTGCTTGTCAAGCTCACGCTTCTTTTTCTTTGAGAGCTTTTCAAGCGAAATAAATTTTTTCATTTGCATCAATCCTTTCGGCAATAGTTTAACCGAAAAAATCAAAAACTGCAACAAAAAATTTTTCGATTTTATTTTATCAATGTCAGAACCTCGTCAATCCCCTTGCGTTTTTTCTCTCTCAAAGGCTTGCCGTCCGAATAGCCGACAGCAATAGCAAGCCTGATACGCTTTGGAGCATGAACGTTGAGGCACTCCCTGAGTTCTTTTTCATTGAACCAGCCCAATATACAGGTTGAAAGTCCCTGCTCGGCCGCGGCAAAGCAGATATGTGTTGCTGCAATGCCTATATCAATCTCCGAAAATGCATTATCCTTAACCATTCCGCCGAGCTTCGAGGAAATATTGGTTTTCTCCTCAACTATTACTATGAATGACGGCACATTTTCGGCAAATGCGTTCTGTCCGCCCGTGTGAACGCAGCCTCTTATTTGCCTGACCTTTTCTTCATTTGAAACCGCAAAATAGTGCCAGGGCTGACCGTTGCAGGCAGACGGCGCAAGTCTTGCGGCTTCGATGCATTTTAACAGCATTTCAGGCTCAACCGCTTTGTCGGCATAACTTCTGCAGCTCTCTCTGGAGTTCACAAGCTCAAAAATATTCAAGTCATCGTCCCCTTTCATTTTATATTTTACATGAAAAATTAGATTTTTTCCATATATATTGTAATTAAATATTATACTGTTTTTGACAAACCCGATCTTCGGTATTGTTAATAATAATTGTAAATATTTCCTCTTTATGATATAATTTCAAAGATATTATACATTTATGGAATAGGCATGGCTTGTCAAATGCTCGGTCAGGAGTAAAAGCTTTGCAAATTATGTTCCGAAGGTAATGGAAAATGACATTAAATAAAACTATCAATATTCCCAATTTAGGCGATATTGGAGCTGACAGCGGCTTTGAGCTTCTCCCGCAAACCTCTGACGGGCTTTTTTCAACAGGAAAAAACGGTGTTGACGCTATTGTCTCAACCGGCGACAACAAGGTGGAATTCGTCTCTTTCGGCGACAGCTCGCTGGCATGTGTCAAGTCCGCTATAGCCTTCCCCGTCTATTATCCCGTTCTTCCGGTCAAGCTGGAGTACCCGGTTAAAACGGTTTTAATGGATTTAGACGGCACGACGGTGCGCAGTGAGGAATTCTGGGTATGGATAATTCAGATGAGCATTGCAAGCCTGCTCGGGAACCCCAACTTTGAGCTTGATGAATCTGACATCCCTTATGTTTCGGGTCACAGCGTTTCTGAACATCTTCAATACTGTATTGATAAATACTGCCCCGGAAAATTGCTTGAGGATGCGAGAAACTTTTACTTTGAGCATACCCACCGCGAAATGGAGGAGATTATGGCGGGCCGCGGGCGTGACGGCGCATTTACCCCTACGGCTGGCGTGAAGGACTTTTTATATTCGCTTAAAGATATGGGGATTAAAATCGGTCTTGTAACATCAGGTCTTTATGAAAAAGCCTGGCCCGAAATCCTTTCGGCTTTCAAGACACTCGGCATGGGCGACCCGAAGGATTTTTACGACGCTATTATTTCAGCAGGCTTTCCGCTTCGCAAGGGCTCTGTCGGCACTTTGGGCGAGCTTTCACCCAAGCCCCATCCATGGCTCTATTCCGAAACCTCGATTGTAGGTCTTGGCGCCGACTTTGCTCAGCGCAATCACGTTGTCGGCATTGAGGACAGCGGCGCGGGAGTTTGCTCTGTCCGCCTTGCGGGCTACACCACAATCGGCATTGCGGGCGGCAATATCGTTGAAAGCGGCACAAAGGCTGTCTGCACATATTACGAAGAAAACTTTGAGAATATTTTAAAAATCATAAAAGGATAGGTGATTTCAATGGACGACGAGAAAAAAATACAGTGCCATTTTATCTCCAACACTCATTGGGACAGGGAGTGGCGTTTCTCCGCAAGGCGAACTCAATATATGCTCGGCTATATGATTGATATGCTTTTTGATATCCTTGATAAAAATCCGGAATACAAACATTTCCACATGGATTCCCAGACAATGCCTGTGCAGGACTATCTTGAGGTATATCCCGAAAAGAAAGAGAAATTTCAGAAGTATGTCCGTGAAGGCAGAATCGGCATCGGTCCGTGGTTCTGCCTGCCGGATGAATTCACTGTCGGCGGCGAATCGCTTATCCGCAATCTTTTGCTCGGTCATAAAATTGCAAACGAAATGGGCAGCGTCAGCAAAACAGGCTATTCGCCCTTCGGATGGGGGCAGATTTCTCAGCTCCCGCAGATTTATGCGGGCTTCGGTATTCGGTTTGCATCGTTCTACAGAGGCATCAACGAATATATGGCTCCCCGTTCCGAATTCTATTGGGAAAGCCCCGACGGAACACGGATATATGCTTCCCGTCTTGGCAAACGCCCGCGTTACAACATCTGGTATGTTGTTCAAAGGCCTGTTTTCTTTAACCAGAAGGAAGAGAATAACCGTGACATGCTCTGGAACGACAACAACGGCATATTCAAATTCATAGATTCGCAGAACTATCGCCTTGACTATCAGTACGCCCACCCGTACTATAAATACTTTGATAATAACATCAAGCCCCGCGGGGAGCAGGCACTGCGCGAGCAGGATGGTGATTGGACAACTCCGCACCGCTTCTGGTCCCTCGGGCACGATTCCTCCTGCCCGGATGAGAGAGAGGTCAGCATGATTGCGGACCTTGACAAGGCTCTGCCCAACGCCCATGTTTTTCACAGCACACTCAAGGAAATGGAACAGGGTATTATTGACGACTTTGATTCGTCGTCCCCCGTCCTTAAAGGTGAGATGCGCAACCCCTATACAAAGGGCAGCGTCAGCAGCCTTATGGGCTGGATATTATCAGCAAGAACATATATCAAGCAGGCAAATTTTGACGCCGAGCGCAGCCTCACCTCATATGCGGAGCCTCTGGCTGTTTTTGCAGCTCTCTCGGGCGCACCGTATCCGCAGAATTTCATTGACCTTTCATATAACTACCTTCTTCAGAATCACGGGCATGACAGCATAGGCGCCTGCGGGCGCGATATCGTTGCGGATGATGTTATATGCCGCTTCCGTCAGTCAAAAGAGATTGCCGGATGCGTCTTTGAGCGTGCGTTCATGGACGTTGCCGGTGACATTGACCTTTCGGCTTGGAACCCGAATGACGCCGCAATAGTTATCTGTAACCCTGCCCCGTTCAGGCGCAGCGAGGTTTTCAATGCCATTGTAGAAGTTCCAAAGGAGTGGGGTACGGGCAGGTTCAATATTGTTGATACGGACGGCTCCATATGTAAATACCAGATACTGTCAAGCAACAAAAACAATGCGTCAATCATTCAAAACCCCAACGACGTTGCGAATGTTCTCCATACGGAGCAGTATTCAATCTGCCTTGAGGTTAAGAATATCCCCGCAATGGGCTATAAGACCTTGAAGATGGTGCCTGTTTTTGACACCAGAATTCAGACCCCCTCGACATTGGTTATGGCTCCTCAAATCATGGAGAACGAATATCTCCGCGTTTCAATAAACGCTAACGGCACCTTCAATGTTGCCGACAAGGAAAGCGGGCAAACATTTGAAGGGCTTGGATACCTTAAAGATTCAGGCGAAATCGGCAACCCGTGGGAGCATATCGTGCCTGAAACCAACCCGATTTTCACCACTCTCAATGAAAAGGCGGATATTACACTTATCCGTGAAGGGGCTTTGAAAGCAGCATATAAAATCGCCATTGACTGGAGGCTGCCCGAATCACGTTCTGCTGACGAAAAGAGCCGCTCCTCTCACCTTGCGCCCTGCCGAATTGAAACAATTCTCTCACTCAAAAAGGGTCAGAGATATGTTGAAATAGAAACAACCGTTGATAATCGCTCCGAAGACCATTACCTGCAGGTCGCTTTCCCGACGAATATTAATGCGGAGTTTGCCTGTGCGCAGGGGCAGTTTGACGTTGTCAAAAGACCTGTAGCTAAACCCGACTACTCCCTGTTTGACGAAATTCCGATGACAGAACACCCGATGAACTCATTTGTTGACCTTTCAGACGAAAAGAGCGGCGCTGCCGTTCTCAACACAGGGCTGAAGGCATATGAGGCGGCTGACGATGAATGCCATACCCTGCTCATAACCCTTCTTCGCTGCTACCCGCTTCGTATCTGCGTGACTTCGGATATGCAGGATTACAGCAAATGGGATAAAGGCTCTCAATGTCTGGGCAAAACGACATTCCGCTATGCCTTCATGCCGCACAGCGGCGACTGGGAGCAGGGCGATGTCTGGAAGGAATCGGAGCGGTTCAACCTTTCGTTTGCCGCCGCCCAGATAGCTCCGACAAAGCACGGCAAAAATGCGCTTGAACATTCATTCCTTGAGCTTGGCACTGAAAAGCTCAATGTCAGCGGAATAAAAAGAAGCGAGGACGGGAGGGCATATATCGTCAGGCTTTTCAATCCGTCCGATAATACGGTTAAATCGACAATTCGTCTCAACGGCGGGATTGCACCTGTTATAAAAACTCAGTCCCCGATTGAACGTCAGAAAGCCGAATTTGAGCTTCCTGCCTATTCGGGCAAAATGTGGAGCGACATAAAGCTTGTCTCACTTGAAGAAAAGGAAATCGAAGACCTGGCGATGCAAAAGGACGGAACAGCCGAATTCGAAATCACAGGTAAAAAAATAATGACTTTTGCATTTTATTGCTAAATTTAAGGGACCACTTCACGTTCTGAAGCGGTCCCTTTTGATATTGCTGCTTATGCAATTTCTTTTATCGGTAAATCAATTCTCGTAGTTGTGGTATCAATTGATTCGTTCACTTTAAGCCCCTATCCCCCTGTAAAAAAGCATAGGCTGCTTCAAAACGATTTTGTAATACGTTCTGAAACAGCCATTTTTTCGGCATAATATTAATACTTGGACTTCTTCTTCTTGTTTGCCGCAATAATCCCGCCGAAAGAAGAGAAAAACGCCATAATAATCAGCATGATTACCGTATTCAGCCCAAGGTCGCCCTTATTGGCTAACAGCAGCACAATAAGAATTGCCACCGCCAGAGGTATTGATGAAAAAGCGCCTGTTGTCAGCCCGTTTTTTCTTGTCGGTCTTGCCGCAACAAATCCCGAAACAATGGATGCAACGGCTGTGATTATCATTGCAGCAATGGGCAATGCCGACTGCGGAAAATCGGCCTTTAAAAAAATTAATGAAACTATCGCAAGTAAAATAAAAAAAACGATTAACCCCACAGCTGAGCCTTTGAGAATTTTAATAGCTATGCTTTTTATGCTCGATTCATCCTTAATGGCTCTTCCTGATTTTCTTTTTGGCATAAAAATCCCCCTCATATTCCGACCTTCCGGTAAATAATATGAGAGGAATTACTTTTATATTCTTGAAAGCTCTTATACTTTGAATTAGTCGGTTTGCAAAAGAACGCTTTTATTCCTCTGAAGAGTCCTTGTTCTTCTTGCTCTTCTTCTTTTGCGACTTGCCGGCATTTTCTTCAATTCTTGCAGCCTTTTCCGCCTCTTCAGCCTCTTTTGCCGCCTTGCGCTCATCCTCAACCTTAGCGGTTGCGGTGTTGTTTGTGCTTATAGCCCAGCGGGCAAACTTTAGCCTGCTTGAATCAGAACCAACGCCTGTTTCGATTGTGATTGAATCTTCTTTTATTGTGACAACCTTGCCCAAAATACCGCCGATTGTTGTAACTTCATCGCCGAGCTGTATATTGTCACGTGTTGCCTGTTCTTCCTTCTGCTTTTTCTTCTGCGGTCTAATTAAAGCAAAATACATAACTGCAACCATTGCAACTATAAGTATTAACGAAGAATAAGAACTGCCTGTGCCTGTTGCACCCGCGCCTGAAGCTGGTGCCATAAGAGTCATGATACTTGTCAAGTCAAAAACCTCCGAACAATTAATAATTTATTATAACCTCTAAGCAGAAAATATACAAGTCATTTTAATAAAATTATATTTATATATTATACCAATATTATATCCTTCTATCAAGCAAATCAACATATTTGTCTTTAAAATCCCCGAATTCTCCATAATCAATGGCATCACGGATTTTCTGCATAAGACTGTTATAAAAATACAGGTTATGCATTACGCAAAGCCGCATTGCAAGCATCTCCTTTGCCTTGAAAAGATGACGAAGATATGCCCTTGAAAACTGCCTGCAGGTCGGGCAGTCACAGCTTTTATCAATAGGGTCAAGGTCTTTTTCATATTTGGCATTGTTAAGGTTTATTATACCGTCCATCGTAAACAAATGACCGTGGCGGGCGTTTCTGCTTGGCATCACGCAGTCAAAAAGATCCACTCCCCTGCTCACTCCCTCAATGATGTTGCCGGGAGTTCCGACACCCATTAAATACCTTGGCTTATCCGCGGGCACATGCGGCTCAACAGCTGAAATAATTCTGTACATTTCTTCTTTGGTTTCGCCGACTGCCAAACCGCCGATTGCATATCCGTCAAGGTCAAGCTCGGCAATTTTCTGCATGTTTTCAACCCTGAGGCTCTCAAATGTGCAGCCCTGATTTATGCCGAAAAGCAATTGCTTATTATTTATTGTATCGCTCCTTGAGTTCAGCCTTTCCATCTCATCCTTGCAGCGGTAGAGCCAGCGGACTGTCCTTTCACAGGACTCCCTCGCATATTCAAATTCAGCCGGATTTTCAACACATTCGTCAAATGCCATGGCTATTGTTGAACCGAGGTTCGACTGAATCTGCATACTCTCCTCAGGCCCCATAAAAATCCTTCTGCCGTCGATATGAGATGCAAAATAAACTCCCTCTTCCTTGATTTTCCGAAGAGGAGCAAGAGAAAACACCTGAAAGCCGCCGCTGTCCGTCAGGATAGGCCCTTCCCATCTCGTGAGGCTGTGAAGCCCTCCAAGCTCCCTGACGACCTCATCCCCCGGGCGCAGGTGCAGATGATAGGTGTTGCAGAGCATCACCTGACAACTGATATCTTTAAGGTCAGGCGCGGATACCGCGCCCTTGATTGCTCCGCAGGTCGCAACATTCATAAATGCCGGAGTCTGAACTGTACCATGAACGGTTTCAAACTCCCCCCTGCGGGCAGCTCCCGTCTTTGAAATCACCTTAAACATCCATATCCTCCAAAGCTGCTTAATAAATTCATTATAATTGCGATTAATCAAGAGTGGCTGCAGCCAGTCAATAATTATACCCTATTTTTCTGCGTATGCCAACCATAAAAACAGATTTTTGATTTTTGGTTCTTTATGCCGCAAAAACTGACCACTATAAATTTGTTGATTTTGTCTATTTTTTATGGGACAAAATAATGGTATCATTTCAAAAAGCTAAAGAGTGTGGTGATTGTGTGGTTAAGAAGATTGCTGTTTTTAACGATTTGTCCGGGCTCGGGAAATGCTCGTTGACTGCCGCTATCCCCGTTATTTCGGCGCTGGGCGTTCAGGTTTGCCCGATACCGACAGCTATTCTAAGCAATCAGACAGGTTATGACAGCTACTATATTGATGACTATACGGATAAGATTGATTTTTTTACGCAGGAGTGGAAGAAGCTGAACCTGAGATTTGACGGGATTTATACCGGCTTTCTCGCAAATTCAAAGCAGGTTGAAAAAATACTTGACTTTCTTGAAGCTTTCAAAAATGAAAATACTGTTGTTGTCGTCGATACGGTAATGGCTGATAACGGTAAGCTTTATGACATTTACACAGACGAGCTGCGTGATAAAATCCTTGAGCTCATCCCCCTTGCGGATGTCATTACACCTAATCTTACGGAATGCTGCATACTTTCCGGCACGGATTACTCTGAACTGAATAAAATTGATGATGACACAGCCTTCTTTGAATCGGTCAATGAAATGTGCAAAAAGCTTATCGAAAAAGGCGTCAAAACGGTTGTGGTTACGGGCATACGCAGGGCTGACAGCATTTATAACTATATATGTTCGGACGAAAAACAAACGGTAACTAAAGCCAGAACTTTTGGCGGCAGTTTTTCGGGGACCGGCGATATATTTGCCTCTGTTATCTGCGGCTGTCTTGTCAAAGGGCTTGATATTGATTATGCAGCCGAAAAGGCAGCGAAATTCATATCCGCCGCAATTGAGGACACATTAAAGGATAACCTCTCGCCAAACGACGGTGTCAATTTTGAAAAATTTCTAAAGATGTTGGTGAACGATGATGAAAAACAGGAAAGCAATCGTTAGCTTAATTATCGCAGCTCTGTTTGCGGCTATGATTACAGTGTTGACGGCGTATATCTGTCATATACCGTTTGGCGGCAATAGCGGCTATATTCATTTCGGTGACGCTTTTATTTATCTCGCCGCATGTCTGCTGCCGACGCCTTACGCGATTATTGCGGGAGCATTGGGTGCGGGTCTTGCGGATTTTCTGACAGCTCCGCTCTGGGTTCCATATACATTAATAATTAAATCGCTCATAACGCTCTCATTTTCATCAAAAACCAAAAAAATAATTAACCTCAGAAATATTATTGCGGCGATTATCGGCGGCATGATAACTGTCGGCGGTTACTATCTGGCCGAGGTCTTCATTCTGGACTTTAACTGGGTCGCTCCGCTTGTTGCAATCCCAGGCAATTTAGTTCAGGCCGTGGGCAGTGCGGGAATATTTATTGCAATCGGTTTTGCGCTTGATAAGGCTGACTTTAAGAAAAAGGTTTTAAGGGGAAATTAACATAATGGCAGACATCATTTATACCTTTGGCGAAAAAGCCTATATGAACATCACAAACAAATGCCCCTGCAGATGCACATTCTGCATCCGCTCAAACGGCGACGGCCTCGGCTCCGCACAAACTCTCTGGCACGAAAAGGATCCTTCGCTTGAGGAGATTAAGGCAGCAATTGACGGCTTTGATTTCGGCAGCTACAAAGAAGTAACTTTCTGCGGATATGGCGAGCCTTTATGCGCTTTGGACAATCTCATTGAAGCATCCAAATATCTGAAATCAAAGTACGACATTCAAGTCCGCATTAACACAAACGGATTGGGTGATTTGATAAACAAAAAGAGTACGGCTCCGTTACTTGGCGGCTGCATAGACACAGTATCAATAAGCCTTAACGCCCCGAACAGCCTGAGATATGTTGAATTGTCACGCCCTGCATACGGCGAAAAATCGTTCGATGCGATTATTGAATTTGCAAAAGAATGCAAAAAATATGTAAAGAACGTCAAATTCTCTCTGGTAAATATCATTCCCGATGACGAAATAGAAGAGTGCAAAAAACTTGCGGCGGAGCTTGAAATCCCGCTGAGAGTAAGAGAATATTTAAAGTAATCATTTCAAAAAAGCAATGTGGTAGCTGCGAATTAAGCAGCTACCACTGATTTTTTATCTACAGCAAGGGTCTTATTTATGAGTTTTTGAGCACCGCCGCCTCAATCGCATCGGCGACATGCTCGCAGGTATCACAGCAAAGCTCAAGGCTATTGAAAATGTTCTGCCAGACAATCAAATCTTTAGGATCGCATGTGTTCACAAAAAGATTTCTCATGGCCGACGTAAACATTTTATCACCCTCAACCTCAAGGTCGTTGACTCTTATAATCTTGCCCTGCAGAGTTGATGATTTTTTGAAATCCTTAAAATCTTCAACAGTATCCTTCAAAGCCGCGCATATATCGCAAACCAGCCTTACAAATTCAATGGCTTCGGGCTTGATTGAGGAAATGTTATAAGTATAAATTCCTCTAAGGACATCCTCAACACTGTCCGTCACGTTATCAAGCTCATCAACAAGATGCATAATGTCTTCGCGTTCAATCGGCGGTAGAAACTCTCTTGATAATGAGGCAACAATTTCTCTTTTTACTATATCAGCCTGATTTTCGATTTTATGCACCCTTTCAACGGCTTGCGGTAAATCGAAAGGATCAAATCTCTCCAAAGTTTCGGCAACTTCTTTTGCAGCTTTGCAGGAAAGCTCGGCGTGGTCTAAAAAAGCCGCAAAATAATCATTTTGCCTTTTTTTCATCTTCAATTCTCCTTAAAATACATTCAGAAATATCTTTGCCATAAAATAACCAATCAATCCACATCCGGGGAAGGTCAGCACCCAGGCATAAACCATTTCCTTGACAACATTCCAGTTTACGTTTGATAACCGTTTTGCGGCACCAACGCCCATGATTGCGGTTGTTTTCGTATGAGTGGTGCTTACAGGCAGACCCGTCAGGGATGAAACTAGCAGGCAAAGCGCTCCCGCGACATCAGCCGAAAAGCCTTGATATTTTTCCAACTTAACCATATCCATGCCGACGGATTTAATTATCTTATATCCGCCGATTGACGTGCCAAGAGCCATAACTGCTGAGCACAAAATCATCAGCCAAAATGGAATGACAAAATTTGTCACATCTGATTTGCCCTGCGCAAGAAAAATACCCAGCATAAATACGCCCATAAACTTCTGACCGTCCTGAGCGCCGTGCATAAATGCCATTGCGGCTCCGCCGAAGATTTCACCGCTTTTAAAAAAGCTGCCGGCTTTTGACCTTCGTGTGTTTTTGAATAAAACACCGATAAACTTAACAGTTATATAACCAAGGAAAAAGCCGAGAAAGGACGACAAAATAAGACCATATAAAACCTTAATCCACTCGCTGCCGTTTATGCCTGAAAAACCGCTGTTGACCGCAATTGCAGCACCTGATAAACCTGCTATCAGCGCATGACTTTCGCTTGTCGGTATACCGAAATACCATGCCGCCGTCGCCCATGTGACAATGGCAACCATTGCGGCACAAAGAGCAACCAGCGCCAAATGCGAATCATTACCGAAATCGACCATATTGTATATTGTTTGCGCAACAGTAGCATTAATTAATGTCATCAACGTAACACCCAAAAGATTAAAAAAAGCTGCCATCACAATAGCTGATCGAACACCGATACATCGGGTTGACACGCATGTTGCGATAGCATTAGGTGCATCTGTCCATCCGTTGACTAATATAACCCCTAGTGTCAAAATAACTGTTATTAAAAGCGCTGGGTTCGAAACACAGGCACTAAGAAATTCCAGAAAACCGATAGTCAAAATAACACCTCTTTATCTGAAAAAAATAATTTTATCAGCATCAGTTTATGTTTCTACTTTTATTTATTATTTATTCAATCGGTAAAAATATTATTTCCCACACAGTCATTTGCTACCACTAATGGAAAATCCTTGAACACCAGCTTTTTTACGCTTTCACATCCCAAATCACCGAACGCTATCTCTTGACATTCGGCAATGCACTTTGCCGCAAGCGCACCCGCGCCCCCGACAGCGCATAGATATACCGCACTGTTTTCAACAATCGCTTTGCAGACTTCTTCGTTTCTTTCCCCTTTTCCAATCATTGCAGCAAGGCCTATATTTAACAGTGCCGGTGTATACGGATCCATACGCCCCGATGTTGTCGGGCCGCAGCTTCCTATTACCGTCCCCGGTCTTGCAGGAGTGGGACCCGCATAATAAATACAGGCACCGTCAATTTGAAATGGCAGTGCCTCGCCTCTTTCAAGCAGCTCAATAATTCTTTTGTGAGCCGCATCCCTTGCGGTATAAACTGTTCCGGAGAGAATAACCCTGTCATTAACTCTCAGATTCTTCGCTTTCTCTTTTAACTCCGATGTGTCAAGAATATGCTCTGTCATTCTTTGACCCCCCGCCTGTATATAGAATGCTTCTTAGTCATCCGCAAATTTATCCGTTAATTTTTCAAGGTCTTCATCGCTCAATGCTTCATTTGCCGATGAAGCAAACGCATTCATTAATCTTTCAAGGTCGGCATACTCATCTTCATCTTTTACCTTTTCTTCTTTCTGCGCTCCGTCAGGCTTTGTCTGCTCAGGCTTCTTTTCAGGCTCAACATTTTCACTTTCCGTCTCCGTCTTCGTTTGAGCATTTTCCGTATCGTTATCAAATTCCTTGCTTAAACCGAAGCTTGCCAACATAACGCCAAGCTCACGCATGGTATCGCGGGCTTTTGAAATAGAATCTTCCACTGAATCTTTTTCTTCAATATTTTCTTTAAAAAGTTCAGAACTTAAATCTTTTTCCGTCTCCTCTTTCTCCTCCACAGGTGCTTGTTCCTGATTAGGCGCTTCGTCTTCTTCAGCCTCAGATGTTTCCGTTTCGATTTCAGACACATCAGCAGTGAAGCCGCCGCCTGAAGGTTCTTCCTGCGCTGAATTATCCTCCAGCGTTTCTTCGATTTTGTTATCTTCAGAAGCATTTTCAGCTTGCGGTTCTGCCTTGCCGTTTGCGTTGAATCTTGAACCGTCCTGTTCAGAAATTACGGAATCTTCAATTTTGAAGCCGCCTGTTTTCGGTTCCTCTGATTCTTCCTCTGAAGAAAAAGCGGCCGGCTTTTCGACCTCTTTAGCAGGTTCCGATTCAAAATAAAATTTTACATCCTTTTCCTCAGGTTTTTTATCGGTGGCATCATCAGAATCATCGCTTTCGTTTACAAGCGCATGCTGCTGCGAGGAAGGCAATTCTTCATCCTTAGCTTTAAGCTCATTAATTTCGCTCTTGAGCGCATTTATTAACTGCCTTGCGGAGAGGAGCTGATTTTGCAGCTGCACGATTGTCTTCATCAATTCCTGACTGTGCTGCTCCCCATTTTCACGGCAAACAACAACCTCGCTCTTGATTTGCTCAATATATTTTAAGACGTCCTCTTTATTAAATCCTCCGAACGGAGCGTTTCTAAAAAGATGATCCGAATTCATAATATCCTCCTTAATCAACCACAATATTCAAAATTTTTGTAACATTGCTGTCAAGCTGTTTAATTTTTCCTGAACCGGTATAAATAAATAATTCTCCCTGTGAGCCGGCGGCTTTATTGCTGAGATAAACAATATGCGAAGAGTCGCTGTACAATATATCCCTTATCGAAACATTTTGCGCAAGGAGCGTGCTGTCACCCCCGCTGTAAATATACGCGTCAACCGAGCCTTCATCGCCTTTTGAAAGGAAAATCACATCCTCATCGCAGTCAATAAAAGATGAGACCCCCGAATGAATCTTGACTGGACCCGAAGCATTTAATATAAATAATGAGCCTGTATCTTTATTCTCATCAATCTTCAGGAAAAACAGACCGGAATCCGTCAATGAAAGCTGAGTAACATTTGTATCAATCGTCTTTTTTTCCGAAATCCCATTTTGAGTAATGCTGCACAAATAAAGAGTCGATTTTTCCCCCTGAGGGTCCTTGACCAAAGCAAATAAAGCTGAGCCGTCATCAGAAAAATAAAATTGCGAATTGTCAGTGTCAAATTCACTTAACTTAATGGATTCCCCGCCGCCCAATGAATTTGAAAGCAGAAGTTCAGGCTCAGAAAGAGAGCTATTTATAAGCCCCAGAGCATACTCGGAAAAATTGTCACCGTAAAGCTCGGGATTGTCAATTAAGGAATCCAGAGTGACGGTATTTTCGACGCTTGTTTTCATTTCTGTGTGTTTATATATAATTCTGGGCGTTCCCTTTTCAAAGTATGCGCAGATATTCTCAGGCGAAACACCATCCGCAATCATTGTTTCAGAAGTACCGTCAAACGCATAGCAGACATATTGGGTCAGAAAAAGACCTTCATCCAAAGCAAGCTTGTCCAACTCCACCCGCATCTCGTCACGTTTGAGCTTATCCTTGTACTCCTGAACTGCCATATTATATCCTATCAGGTCATAAGCCGATATGCCGAAAAGTGTGATCTGCGAAATTTTGAAATCCTCTTTATCGGGCTCTGTAAGCTCTTTATCGGTCTCATAATTTTCATCAGTGATGATGCTTCTCCATGAAATTTCTGTTTCGTTCTTCTTAAAATAGTAAAGGCTGCCGCCGCATGTGTAGTTGTCAAATTCAACGCTGACAACATTGTCGGCAATGTTTGTGACACC
>CAZBHG010000023.1:7992-15956 GCA_964491735.1 uncultured Eubacteriales bacterium | reverse complement strand
GGCGTTGACATGGATGCCGCCCTTGTGGGCAAAGGCGCTCCGCCCGACAAAGGGCATGTTTTTATGAAGAGTAACATTCGCCGTCTCCGCTATCTTCAGGGCGGCGGCTGTGAGGTCAGAAAGCTTATCATCGGGTATGCAGGAGTAGCCGAGCTTCAACTGCAGATTAGGGATAATTGAAGAAAGGTTAGCGTTGCCGCAGCGTTCACCGAATCCGAGAAATGTACCCTGCACCTGACCCGCGCCCGCCTGCACTGCAAGAACGGAAGCGGCTGTTGCCATGTCGGAATCATTGTGAGCGTGAATGCCTATGCTGACAAACGAAAACTTCGCGCAAATAACCTTGGTGATATCATAGATTTCCTGCGGTTGAGTGCCTCCGTTCGTGTCGCACAGGCAAAGGCAATATGCCCCGCCGCGCACGGCGGCAGCCAAAGCACTTACCGCATAGCCGGAATCGCTTTTATAGCCGTCATAGAAATGCTCGGCGTCAAAAATTACCCTCCTGCTGTTCTCCTTAAAAAAGCGGCAGGTCTCCTCAATCATTTTAAGATTTTCTTCGGGCGTTGTTTGTAGAATTTCGGTGACATGAAAGCCCGAACATTTGCCGACAATGGTGACATAAGGGGTGCTGGTCTCAAGCAGCGTTATGCAGCCCGAATCCTCCTCAACGCGTGAATACTTCCGCCTTGTTGCGCCAAAAGCGGAAAGGACACTGTTTTGAAGCTTGAGTGACTTTACTCTCTCAAAGAACTCCAGCTCCTTGATGTTTGAAGCGGGGTTGCCTGCCTCGATTATCGAGATGCCAAGCTCGTCAAGAGCCGATACAATATTCAGCTTATCATTGACGGAAAACGAAATTCCCTCAGACTGCGCTCCGTCACGCAGCGTTGAGTCAAGGATTGTGATTTGCTTCATATGTATCCCTCCTATGTAGGATTTTCACCTTATTCATTGATATATTTATCGCCGCTCTCGAGTGCTGTCATGCCTGAACGGGAAAGCTCCGCGATTTTATAATGTGCGGTAATGTCCGAGATGAAGCTGTCAATTGTTGAGCTTTCACCTGTCAGCTCGGCGGTCAGGGTTATATGTCCTATATCTTTGACCCTTGCGCCGTAGGCGGTGATTATTTTGAGCACATCAGGTCTTTCCCTGTTGACGCAGCGGATTTTCACCAGCAGAAGTTCGCTTGAAACGGTCTTGTCATACTCAAGGCGGACGACCTTGACCACATCCTCAAGCTTTAAAAGCTGCTGCTCAACCTGCATGAACTGTGACTGCTCAACCTCCGAGACGATAGTCATCCTCGATAATTCGGGAGTTTCTGTTTCCGAAACGCTGAGGCTTTGAATATTATATCCGCGTCTTGCAAAAAGGCCGCAGACACGAAGAAGTACGCCTGCATGGTTTTCGACCAGAGCCGAAAGCTTCAACCGCTCCTGCAAAGAAATCGCCCCCCAATGTTATTTATTATTGATTATATTTGAATAAAAGCTCTCTTCATTGACCTTGCCGACCGAGCAGAAAGCAACCTTATTAAGGTCAAGCAGAGCAAGAGCATCCGATTTAATCTCATCGTAGGTGATTGCCCTGTAATTTTCAATCATTTTATCCTCATCCTCGACAAAGTTGAACAGCAGTTCGCTCCTGCCCATTCGCGAGGCTCTTGACGGAGTCCCCTCCAGCCCCATGACCATTGTCGCGGCGGCCTGCTCCTGCGCTCTTGAAAGCTCTTCGGGCGTAATGCTCTGCGGAAAATCGCGGAGAATTTTAAACACCTCTTTGAGCGCCTGCTCCTCAGCCTTTTGGGCAAGCCCCATGCTTATGCCGAAAATACCGCCGTTGAGATATGCGGCGTTGAAAGCGTCAACCGAATAAACAAGCCCAAGCTCCTCACGGATGCGCTGGAAAAGCCTTGATGATGTCGAGCCGCCAAGGATACTGCAAATAAGGCTGGAAGAGTAACGGTTTTTATCGTCCGCGCCCACACCCTTCAAGCCGACAATAAGCTGATTCTGCTCAAAGTCCTTGCTGATTGTCTTAACGAACGGGGAAAAACTAATCTCCTGCTTTTTGATAGGGTTATTTGTGGGCTTTGCGGAGCCGAAAAATTTTTCACAGGCGGCAACAACACTGTCCTTGTCAAAGTTGCCGCAAAAAGAGGCAACCATTCTTTCGGGAACATAGAACTCTGACATATGCTTTCTCAGGTCGGCTGCTGTGGCAGCATTAACAGTATCTCTGCTTCCCAGAATATTTCTGCCGAACGGGTTGCCCGCCCATGCGTTTTCATAAAAAGTGTCAAGGCACAGGTCGTCCGGGCTGTCCTCATACATCGCGATTTCTTCAACAATTACGCCCTTTTCAAGATCAATATCCTTCTCATCGAGACGCGGGTCTGTCAGCATATCGCCGATGATATCAAAGGCTTTGTCAACATGGTCTGTCAGGCTCCTGCAATAAAAGCAGGTGTACTCTTTTGTCGTATATGCATTGAGTGCACCGCCGATTTCATCCATCTGTGTTGCAATGTCAAAAGCCGAGCGGGAGGACGTGCCTTTAAACAGCATATGCTCTATGAAATGAGATGCACCAGCATGATTATCATCTTCAAAGCCCGAGCCGCTTCCGACCCAGACTCCCATTGTGCAGCTTCTTGCCCAGTCAACATAGTCCAGCATTATACGGAAACCGTTTGATAGTGTAATTTTCTCCATCTATAAAGCTCCTGCCTCACCTGTGATTTTTGTCAAAATATATGTCGCCGCCGCGGTCAGTTTTTTGGGGAGGCTTCTTTTCCCTTCCTTTCAGTTTGTCCAATTCAAAGGCAAAAGCAGCACCGCCGAATGTAATAATATCACCGTTTTGCAGAGGAGCTTTATTTTTTATACATTCTCCGTTAATAAAAACGCCTGTTCTTGAGAGAGTGTCGGCGACAAGCCAGCCGCCTTTTCTCAGAGCAACTACGGCATGAAACCTTGAAACAGTCGAATAATTAAGAACAATGTCGCAGGAATTGCTCCGCCCGACAGAGTTTTCCCAATTTGAAAGGGGAATAATATCTCCGTTTGCGCTGTTTGTCAGATGAGCGGGCAAATTTGGCCCATTTTGCCTGTGCCTTAACATTGAAAGGGAGCAGTAAAGCAGAACAAGAAAAATCAATGCCGGCAGGATATAGCGCGAAATCTGAAAAAATTCTATCGGCATTGCCGCACCCCCTTGTAGTATGCTTCTCATCTGCCGTTATATTAATACATATTAATGCTATAAAAGTCAAAAGTCAATCCCTGCCGGCAACCTAAAAATTCGGCAAGTTCCGAAACATGTCGAGTTTTTTTGCTGTCGTCTTATCTGAAAAAATGATAAATATTTACGTGATTTGACGGACAATGCCATGAAAATTGCATAATCATTAGCCTAACACACTATTATTTTGGTTAGTCCTCACAAGATATGACTTTTTCAAAAATAAATCTTGCAATTTCATAAAAAATTATTTATAATAATAAGAAATGTTGACGGAAAGATTTTTTCCAGCGGCAAATCAAATCAAAATGAATGTAGGGAGTGCTGGCAGATGAGTTATGTCCAGGATATTATCAGTAAAGTGCAGGCGCAAAACAATAACGAGCACGAGTTTGTTCAGGCGGCGACTGAGGTTTTAACGTCAATTGCGCCTGTTATTGAAAAGAATCCGGTTTATAGGGATTGGTCGCTCCTTGAGCGTATTGTCGAGCCTGAGAGAGTAAACATATTCAGAGTTCCGTGGGTTGACGATTCGGGCAGGGTTCAGACAAACAGAGGCTACCGTGTTCAGTTCAACAGCGCTATCGGTCCATACAAGGGAGGTCTGCGCTTTCACCCGTCGGTCAATCTGAGCATCATAAAGTTTTTGGGCTTTGAGCAGATTTTCAAAAACTCTCTTACGGGGCTTCCCATCGGCGGCGCAAAAGGCGGCTCCGACTTTGACCCCAAGGGCAAGAGTGAGCAGGAGGTCATGCGTTTCTGCCAGAGCTTTATGACTTCATTATACAGAGTTATCGGCGCGGATGCTGACGTTCCCGCAGGTGATATCGGCGTCGGCGGCAGAGAAATAGGATATATGTACGGTCAGTACAAGAGAATTACAGGTCTCTATGAGGGCGTTCTCACGGGCAAAGGAATTTCATACGGCGGCTCACTTGCCAGAACTGAGGCAACAGGCTTCGGTCTTGTATACCTTGCCGAAGAAATGCTGCACGACCATGGCAATTCACTCGAAGGCAAAACTGTCGTTGTTTCCGGCTCGGGCAATGTTGCAATATACGCAATCGCAAAGGCTCAGGAGCTCGGTGCGAATGTGGTTACAGCCAGCGACTCAAACGGATATGTTTATGATGCTGACGGTATTGATGTCGCAGCTCTCAAGGACATAAAAGAAGTCAAGAGGCTCAGAATCAAAGAATACATTAAATATCGTCCGGCAGCGAAATATTTTGAGAACGGGAATGTCTGGGAAGTTCCGTGCGACGTTGCACTTCCGTGCGCTACGCAGAACGAAATCAATGAGGATTCTGCCAAGATATTGATTAAGAACGGCTGTATCGCCGTAGGTGAAGGCGCAAATATGCCCTCAACTCCCGGCGCTATGGATGCTTTTGTTGAAAATAAAGTTTTATTTGCGCCGAGCAAGGCGGCAAATGCGGGCGGCGTTGCAACCTCCGCTCTTGAAATGAGCCAGAACAGCGCGCGTGTAAGCTGGACATTCGAGAAGGTTAACTCAGAGCTGAACAAGATTATGAAAAACATTTATGCCAATATGGCGGAGGCTGCACAGGAGTATGGCGCAAAGGACAACTTTATTGTCGGCGCAAACATAGCCGGCTTCCTGAAGGTTGCGGATGCAATGATGGCTCAGGGCGTCGTGTGATTTATCCGAATCCTTGATTAAATAATAACTCTTTTGGGGACTGTCTCGCTGATAAAGTGAGACAGTTTCCTTTTTGCCCGGTTTTAATATTTTTTGCAATTTCGGTTTTGACAATAAAGATTATAAAAAATGACCAAAAAAATTGTATTTTTTTGTGTATTAATTCAATATACCAGTAAATTATTTAAGAATTTTTATGCACATTAATTGACTAAGGCAACGCGGTATGTTATGATTAGCTGTAATTGATTTCCAGTGTAGTATGGCTCAATTATGATGAAAGGCGATACTTATTTTATGGATAAATACATATTATTTGCGGTAATTTCACTTAACGTAGTGCTGATTGTCCTTGTGCTGACAGTTGGCAGGTCAAAGGAAAATAATGCCGAAGTTTTAAAATTCAGCATGGATATTGAGGAACTCAAAACAAAGCTTGCGGTGCTTCTTCAGCAGGTCGAATGTATCAGCAGAAATTCTGCCGATGAGTTTGAAAGAGGCAGGAGGGAGCAGGCTGATTTTCAGCGTGATTTGAGGGCGCAGACGGCGGAGAGCCTGAATGCGATTGCCGAAAAATTGGGTGAAATGACAAAGGCGAATTTTGAGCATCAGCAAAAGCTTACTGAAAATCTTAATACATCGCTGAATTCCATAAGGACAAACAATGTTGAACAGAACGAAAGGCAGAGCCGCGTTGTCAATGAAGCAATTTCAAAGATGCAGGAGAGCAACGAGAAAAAGCTTGACCAGATGAGGGGGACGGTTGATGAAAAGCTCAGCGCGACCCTTTCTACAAGGCTTGATTCATCTTTCAAAACAGTATCCGAGCAGCTCCAGAATGTTTACAAATCCCTCGGCGAAATGAAGGAGCTTTCAACGGGCGTTACAGATAATGTCACGACTCTCAACAGGGTGCTGACAAACGTAAAGGCGAGAGGAACATGGGCTGAAATTCAGCTAGGAAGCATACTTGACCAGACAATCCCGAATATGTATGAGCAAAACTTTTCAACTGTTGAGGGCTCAAATCAGCGCGTTGAATTTGCAGTAAAAATTCCTTCGGGAAAGGATAACACTGAAGTTCTTTATCTGCCCATAGATTCAAAATTCCCGATTGAGGACTATATAAGACTTTGCGAAGCTGCCGACAGAGCAGATGCTCCGGCGGTTGACGCGGCAAGAAAATCCCTTGAGAGCAATGTGATGAATTGTGCGAAACTGATTCAGAAATATATTAACGTTCCATTTACAACTCCATTTGCGATTATGTACCTCGCAACCGAGGGGCTTTACGCCGAAATAGCTTCTTCGAGAACAGGTCTTCCGGAAAGGCTCCAGCATGAATATAACGTGATGATAGCGGGGCCGACCACCATTACCGCGCTTCTCAATTCATTATCAATGGGCTTCAAGTCAATAGCGATAAACGAAAAGGCAAACGAGGTAAGAAAACTCCTCGCCGCAACAAAGGTACAGTATGACAAGTTCGGCATTTTGCTTGACAGGGCAAGAAAAAAAGTTGACGAGGCAGGACGGACTCTGGATGAGGCACAGGACAGGAACAGAATAATTCAGAGCAAGCTGAAGAATGTTGAAAGTATAGAAGGCTCGGAGGCAAAAGATATACTAGGATTGATTGAGACATCTGAAGAGGGGGATTAATTGTGATTGTTCAAATTAAACAACTTAGAAACCACGATATAATCGAAAAAATGACTCTCGAAGAAAAGGCACAGATGTGTGACGGGCTTGACTACTGGCACACTAAACCCTATGAAAGGCTTGGAATACCGTCAATTGCGGTCAGCGACGGGCCTCACGGGCTGAGAAAACAGAACCCTAAGGGCAAGGAAAAGGGGTTGGGCAATTCCGTACCCGCTGTTTGTTTTCCGACTGCCTGCACGACCGCCTGCTCGTGGGATACCGACCTTATTTTTGAAATGGGCAAGGCTCTTGCCGAGGAATGTCTCAAAGAAAAGGTATCGGTTATACTAGGCCCCGGCGTCAATATGAAGCGTTCACCGCTTTGCGGGCGGAATTTTGAATACTTTTCCGAAGACCCTCTGCTGGCAGGCAAAATCGGCGCCGCATTTATTAACGGAGTTCAGTCACTGGGCATCGGCACGTCTCTCAAACACTTTGCCGCAAACAGTCAGGAGACAAGGCGTATGAGCGTCAGTGCCGTTGTTGACGAGAGAACCTTGCGTGAAATCTACCTTACAGCTTTTGAAATTGCGGTAAAGGAGAGCAAGCCCTGGACTGTTATGAACTCCTACAACAGAATCAACGGTGAGCACAGCTCGGAGAATAACTGGCTGCAAAACGAGGTTCTGCGCGACGAATGGGGATTTGACGGAGTTGTCGTGAGCGACTGGGGCGCGGTCAACAACAGAGTCAGGGGTATCAATAACGGCAATGACCTTGAAATGCCGTCTTCAAACGGCCTCAATTCCGCAAAGATAATTGAGGGTGTCAGAAACGGTGAAATTGACGAGGATGTTTTGAATCAAAGAGTGGATAAATTGATTGACCTTGTCAAAAAAGCGCAGACGCTCCCGCAAAAGGATTTTTTGTGTGATATGGAGGCTCATCACGCCCTTGCAAGAAAAATAGCGGGGCAGTCGATGGTTCTGCTTAAAAACGAAGGCGTTCTCCCAGTAAGGAAAGGGCAGAAAATTGCGGTTATCGGCGAAATGGCGAAATCCCCGCGTTTTCAGGGCGCAGGAAGCTCGTTGATTAATCCTACGAAGGTGGATAATGCGTGTGATTGCCTGAAGGCAGCGGGCTTTGAGTATACATATTCCGCGGGCTATGAAAAAAAGAAGATTGAAATTGACGGCAAGATGATTGACGCGGCTGCCGAAACGGCAAAGGACGCCGATGTTGTTCTTGCGTTCATCGGGCTTACAGAGGCCTATGAATCCGAGGGCTTTGACAGAGAGCATATGTCGCTGCCCGAAAGTCACAATGCGCTCATAGACGCCCTGTGCAAGGTCAATAAAAATGTCGTCGTTATTCTTGCAGGCGGCTCGCCTGTCTCCATGCCCTGGGC
>CAZBHG010000023.1:0-7982 GCA_964491735.1 uncultured Eubacteriales bacterium | reverse complement strand
GGATGTGCTGCTGGAGCTCTGCGACAGAATATTGGTTCTGTGCGCGGGTAAGGTCAGCGGCATTTTGAACAGCTATCTCGGCGGTCAAGCCGGAGCGGGTGCAGTCGTCGATATTCTGACGGGAAAAGTGAATCCCGGCGGCAAGCTTGCCGAAACCTATCCGTTAAGCAATGAGAGCGCTCCCTGTGTCAACAATTTCCCCGGCGGCCATAAGACAGTCGAATACAGAGAGAGCGTATATATAGGATACCGGTATTACGACAAGGTCAAAAAAGAGGTTCAGTTCCCGTTCGGCTTCGGGCTTTCATTCACGCAGTTTGAATACAGTAATCTGAAGCTTGACAAGTCCCAGATGAAGGATGACGAAACCTTAACCGTAAGGTTCAGTGTTAAAAATATCGGCAAGGTCGCAGGAGCGGAAATTGCGCAGCTTTATGTTTCCGATAAGGAAAGCACAGTGTTCCGCCCGGAAAAAGAGTTAAAGGGCTTCCAAAAGGTTGAGCTTGGACCCAACGAAGAAAAAGAGATTGAAATTAAACTTGACAAGCGTGCCTTTGCTTATTACAACATGAATATTCAGGATTGGCATGTTGAAAGCGGCAGCTTCAGAATTCTTGTCGGCGCGTCGAGTGCCGATATTAAGCTCGAGGATGAGGTGTTTGTTAATTCCACAGCTCCGGGTGTCGAAGTGCCTGATTTCCGAGAAACGGCTCCCGTTTATTATGACGGCGATGTCAGGTTTGTGACGGATAATCAATTTGAGGCGATTCTGGGCTTCCCGATTCCGCCGTCGGACAGGGATAAGACCAGACCGCTCACCAGCATCAACAATCTTGAAGACGCATCGCATACAAAATGGGGCAAACGGATAAATAAAATGATTTTATCGGTTATGAACAGGTTTAATAAAGGCCCCAGTGCCGGCATGATGAATGCAGTAGCTTTGCAGACACCGTTCAGGTGTATGCTTTCAATGAGCGGCGGGCTTATGACGCTAAAGATGATGGACGGTTTACTGCGCCTGCTCAACGGTGAAAAAGGCGGCATAAGGATGATACTTTCCGGCGTGCCGCATCTGATAAAGGATTTAAGAAGTTTTTTAAAAACTGTATTTTAGTAGTATATAAACGGAGGAGTTTAAAATGATTTTCAGGAGATTATCAAAAAGGGTATTGGCCGCCGCCCTTTCGGCAGTTATTGTTCTGGCCGCAATGCCCGCGGGCGCATTTGTGGCTTCTGCTACTAACAGAAGCGAACCGATGCAGATTGGCGTTATTTCGGATATTCATTATTTTCCGGATTCGCTGACGGGCAATAACTGTGAGGCATTCACCGAGCTCTGCAACTCAAACGCAAGGCAGTACAGTGAGAGCGATGAGCTGCTTACCACATCGCTCAATGCGATGGCGAAGCATGCGAATGAAAACGGGATGAAATACGTCTTCTTTTCGGGCGATATGTCAAAAGACGGTGAGTACGAAGGGCATGAGGCAATGGCCCAGCAGCTTGAACAGTTTGAAAGGGATACCGGCATTCAGGTTGTTGTCATCAACGGCAACCATGATGTTAATAATGCAAGTGCTGAGACCTTTGTAAACGGCCGTTCGGAGCAGGGAACAACCACTTCCCCCGAACAGTTCAGGGAATTATATAGGAACCTGGGATATGACCTGGCATGCAATACATATACTCCTCCTGAAGGCACAAAGGCGGGTATGCTCTCATATTCTGCGAGGCTTGAAGGCGGGTACAGGCTCATTGCCATTGATACCTGCAAATACAGCTCTGACGCTACATCCGACGGCGCAAATCAGCATGAGACAGGCGGCAATATTACAGATGACCTCATGCAGTGGATTCTCGGCGAAGTTGCCGATGCAAAACGCTGCGGTGAAGAAGTGATAGGCCTCTGCCACCACAACATAGTCCCCCATTACGACATTGAAGAGGCTGTTTTGCAGGGCTTTGATATTGACAACTGGCTTGAGACGAGTGAAACGCTTGCTGATGCGGGCATGCATTATGTCATAACAGGTCATGTCCATATGAGCGACATAAGCAGCCATGTTTCTGATAAAGGTGAGACAATCTATGATATCACCACATCCTCTCTGTGCGGCTATCCCAACACCTTCAGGGAGGTTCGCTTTGAAGAGGGTGCTGAGGGGCTGAAAGCCGATGTTGACACTCTGGACATTGACTGTGAAGAGAATGTGGTTGTGGAAGGCGTTACATATGAAAAGCCTTATAAATATTCCCATTCCTTCGGTATGACCTACGGCGATGAGGGCATAGCTCAATTCGGTATTGACATGGCAAGCTATATGGTCGAAGGATTGTTTGAAGATGCCCGCAATGCCGGCGGCATTATGGCTCTGCTTGACGAATATGGAATTGACCTTGAACAGGTCTATTCAAACCTCATTGGAGAAGGCGTCAAGCTCGGAGGGATAAACATATTTACGGCAGAAAACCTTATGAGCTTCACGGAGGATTTGGCGGCGCAGATTGATGAGAAATATATTAACGACTATGACAGAGTCGCGCTGCTTATTGCAAACTCTGTTGATAAGATTATGAGCATTAAGGTTTCGGATGTGCCGTGTACAAAATATATAGACACACTCGGATTCGGTGACCCGAACAAAGCGGGTACGCTTGAAGATTTTGCGATGACAATGGTTGCAGGCTATTCCAATGGCGATGAGGACATCAGTAATGATGCGTTTTCGCAGTCTGTCCTTGACAATATAGAGAACGGAGATTTTGCCGAAAATCTTCTGAATGTTGTGATAGAGGTTGTTGTTGGTGACATCCTTGAGAGCGAAATTTTGTCACAGCTTGATGTTCACCTGAGTTCATTGTTCGTGAGCAAGTTTACAAAAAACACTGTCGGCGCACTCCTCGACTTTTTGCTTAACATAGTCCTTGGCGGCGACACCAGCTATATAAACCTTGTTAATTTTGTATTCAAACTCGGAATCCTGCCTTATGGCAGCGTTAATAACGTGCTTGATTTCTATATGGATGAGTATCTGACTGAAAGCCAGTTTGACAGCCTTGGCACAACGATGGCATGGATGACAGGCAGCTTTTTAAAGGACAATAATCCGGGGCAATGCATGGATAACGATGTAACCCTTTGCTACAGCGGGCCAGTTGAGGTTGTACCCACCGCAAAGGATTATCGCCTGCCTTCGATAGTTGCGACGACCTTCGGCGAGGATTCATCAACTGACTGGAATGTAAGCTGGTATACGAAATACTCCGTTACAGGCACCGATATTGAAATTGTGCCATACAGTGAAAATCCTGTGTTTTCGGGCGAGCCGACAACAGCGGCCTGTATAAAAGCAACAACCGAGAAGGTTGACCGTCAGTATCCGGGCGTGGATATCGGAATCACCGGGTTTTTAATGTACACGGAACACCTTATAAGGCACACAATAGAAATAACCGGTCTTGAACCGGGGCATAAATATTGCTATCGCATAGGCGACGCCTCAAAAGGTTGGTGGAGCGATGCGGGCATTATAGAAGCGGCGGACGGTTCCGGCAGTGTTTCATTCTTCCATATTACGGACCCGCAGAGCCAGAGCGAAAAGCAGTACACAAGCGGCTGGAAAACAACGATATCAACGGCGTTTGATATGTTCCCGGAAAGCAAGTTAATTATTGACACGGGTGACTCCGTTGATTCCGGTACAAATGTACATCAGTGGCAGTGGTTCTTTGACACAGCGTCCGACACGCTGATGGATACAGTAATTATGCCCGCCACAGGCAACCATGAGGATAACGGCGAGGCAGTAACAACCAACTTCTTCCTTTCAAATCTTCCCGAGCAGGATACGGAGACAGGCGTTTATTATTCGTTTGATTATAATAATGCTCACTTTATGGTACTCAACACAAATGACCTTGACGATGATGACGCAATCAGTCAGGAGCAGATAGAATGGCTCAAGGCGGACGCACAGGCAAGCGATGCACAGTGGAAAATTCTTGCCCTTCACAAGGCGCCGTACTCAAACGGCTCTCATTTTGACGATGACGATGTTATCCAGATAAGGAAAGTGTTAAGCACCCTCATGCCGGAGCTTGGCATTGACGTTGTTCTTCAGGGGCATGACCATGTATATCTCCGCACGGGCGTTATGAGTAACAATGCAGTCGTTGAAACAGAGCAAAAGGAGATTACATACGGCGGCAGAGATTATTCGGCATATGTCAAGCCGGAGGGAACAATTTATTCAATCCCCGCAACAAGCGGCGTGAAATACTACACTCCAAAGGATGCGTCGGAAACAAACGAGCTGTTCCCCCAAGCGGCATCAATTGTCGAAACAGAATCCTCCGTATTCACCGCATACCATATTGAAGACAATGTCCTTTATTATGATGCATATACGGTTGAGGACGGCGAGGCAACAAGAATAGACAGCTTCGCAATCGAAAAGGAGAAGGTTGAAAAACCTGCGGTCAATATAGAATACAATAACAATATTGATGAAAATATTCAGACGCTTAGTTTTATTTCAGATAATAATATTGCTGTTGATGCCGGAACCGAAAGGAATCCTCAGACGGGCGACACAGCAATCCTCCTCATGGCGACTGTTCCCATCATCATGGCATCTGCGACATATATCTTTGCGGCAAGAAGGCGCAAAAAAGCAAATGCCGAATAAAACAGTGGATTAAAAATTCAAATAGGGAGTGCCGTATATTTCGGCACTCCCTAAAGTGTGAATAAAAAATGTTTTAATACAAAACATAAAAAACGCTTGACATAAATTTGCGGTTGTGATAGTATGATTTTACCTCTGACAGAGGGTTCTTTTTTTGTACCCTGCTTTTTTGGCAGTTGATTCCCGGTCAAGCTCTGCCATCGTTCAGAGGGAGGCTAAAATATTCCAAATGGAGGTGCCGTTATGAGAGTTAAGGTAACCCTTTCCTGCACGGAGTGCAAGCAGCGCAATTACAACACAATGAAAAACAAGAAGAACACACCCGACAGGCTGGAGATGAACAAATATTGCAGATTCTGCAAGAAGCACACTCTCCACAGAGAAACGAAGTAGGCGGGAGGAAATTTAATTGAAAAGAAAAGAGAATTCAGAAGCCGCCGAAAAAGTAAAAAAAGCTGAAAAGGTCAGCAAATCAACAAAGACAAAATCAAATAAGCCTAACGCTTTTAAACGCTTTTTTAAGGCGATTCCAAGGTTCTGGAAGGATTTCAGAGGCGAAATCAAAAAAATCGTTTGGCCGGACGGTAAGACTGTCCTCAAAAACACAGGCGTCGTCCTGGTTGTTGTTGCAGTGATTGCAGTGGTTATTTATGTTATTGACTTCGGTCTTTCAACCGGAATCGGCTCTCTCAAGGACCTTGCAGCGGAGCTGGCAACAAGAGCTGACTCTACGACTACCGGAGCGGCAGTCACACAGGCTGCGAAAGAGGTCACAACAGCAGTTACGACAACAATAGGTTAATTGACTTGGAGGTTGAGGTATGTCTATTGACTCCAGGTGGTATGTAATCCACACTTATTCCGGTTACGAAAATAAGGTTGCGGCAAACATCGAAAAAGTTGTAGACAACCGCCATCTTAAAGAGCAAATCCTCGATATCAAAATTCCAACGGAAATGGTTGTTGAAGTCGGTAAGGATGAAAAAAAGCGCGAGGTTGAGCGCAAGATGTTTCCGGGTTATGTCCTCGTCAAAATAGCGGTATCGCTCGATAAGGACCATCGCCCGACCATCACTGACGACACCTGGCTTGCAATCAGAAACATCAGAGGAGTTACCGGCTTTGTCGGCCCCGAGGGCAAACCCCAGCCGCTTTCAGAGGTTGAAGTTCTTGCACTCGGCGTTGAGAAGAGAAGCATCGAGGTTCAGTATGAGGTCGGAGATACAGTCAAAATCGTTGACGAAATCTTTGACGGTTTCACAGGTAAGGTTGAGGAAATTGACCTTGAAAAGAACATGGTTCGCGTCACTGTTTCGGCTCTTTTCGGCAAGGAAACTCTTGTTGAGCTTGAACTTGACCAGGTCGAACCGATTGCGGACTAATTAAACAGGTAGATAATTTACGGGTACTCCCGTTTAAATTATGCACGTCGCGCTGCGATATGCGGAGCTTATGCTCCAGTGGGAGGAGCGGTGAAAGCCGCCCCGCCATCTACCACATTACTATGGAGGTGCAAAAATAATGGCACATAAGGTTGTTGGATTAATCAAACTTCAGATTCCCGCCGGTAAAGCTACTCCGGCACCGCCTGTTGGCCCTGCTCTTGGTCAGCACGGTGTAAACATCATGGCATTCACAAAGGAATTCAATGAGCGGACAAAGGACGATATCGGTCTTATAATTCCCGTAGTCATCACAGTCTACGCTGACCGTTCTTTCACCTTTATTACAAAGACACCGCCCGCAGCTGTCCTCATCAAGAAGGCATGCGGTATCGAGAGCGGTTCAGGTGTTCCCAACAAGACTAAGGTTGCAACAATCACCGGTGAGCAGGTAAGAAAAATTGCCGAACAGAAGATGCCTGACCTTAACGCAGCGAGCATCGAGAGTGCGATCAGCATGGTTGCCGGCACAGCTCGCAGCATGGGTGTCACTGTAGTCGACTAATGCTCCCGGGTGGGAGGAAAAATCCGATTTAACCACACGATTGGGAGGAAATTGTGAAATGAAACACGGAAAAAAATATGTTGAAAGCGCAAAGCTTGTCGAAAAAACAAAGCTTTACGATCCTATTGAAGCACTTGAAACAGCGATAAAGACCGCAACCGCAAAGTTTGACGAAACAGTTGAGGTTCATGTCCGTCTGGGCGTTGATTCGCGTCATGCCGACCAGCAGGTCCGCGGTGCAGTTGTTCTGCCCAACGGAACAGGCAAATCAGTCAGGGTCGCCGTTTTTGCAAAGGGTGACGATGCAAAGGCTGCGGAAGCTGCCGGAGCAGAATTCGTCGGCGCGGAGGAACTTGTCGCAAGGATTCAGGGCGAAGGCTTTATGGATTTTGACGTCGCCATAGCGGCGCCGAACATGATGGGTCTTGTCGGTCGTTTAGGTAAGGTTTTGGGCCCGCGTGGTCTTATGCCCAGCCCGAAGGCAGGCACAGTCACACCCGATGTCGCCAAGGCTGTCACCGAGGCTAAAGCAGGTAAGATTGAATACAGACTTGACAAAACAAACATCATCCACTGCCCGATTGGCAAGGCTTCATTCGGCCCCGATAAGCTCAATGAGAACTTTTCCACACTGCTCGGTGCTATTGTTAAGGCAAAGCCCGCAGCGTCAAAGGGTCAGTATATCCGCTCATGCGTTGTCGCAACAACGATGGGCCCCGGAATCCGCATTAACCCGAGCAAGGTCGTTTCGGGTCAGGAATAATCAAATAATTGCTTGACACAGCTTGAACGCTGTGTTACAATAACAGCACTGTTTTACCAGAGACAGCAGGTGCAGCAATGCATAATGGTATTTTATCGCCTGCCGAGGAAGACACATGCACAGTTCCGCTTTTGCGGTCAATGATGTATGTCAGCCCTTCCGCGGCCAAGCGGGAGGGCTTATATATTTTATATCAGCCATTAGTTCACAAATACGGAGGTGAATTCACATGCCAAGTGAAAAGGTACTCGAACAAAAAAAGCAGGTCGTTGCTGAGCTGAGCGAAATCCTCAAAAATTCATGCGCCGGTGTTCTTGTTGAATATAAGGGCATTTCAGTTGCTGATGACACAAAGCTTCGTAAAGATTTGCGAGAGGCAGGAGTTAAGTATGCTGTTGTCAAAAACACACTCTTAAATTTTGCTTCCAAAAATGTCGGGCTTGACAAAATGAGCGATGTTCTTTCCGGAACAACAGCTATTGCAACAAGTGCTGACGACTATGTTGTTGCTGCCCGCATACTTTGCAAGTATGCCGACACAAGCAAAACATTTAAAGTCAAGAGCGGTTTTATTGATGGAG
>CAZBHG010000022.1:14135-16037 GCA_964491735.1 uncultured Eubacteriales bacterium | reverse complement strand
CAAAGGCTGCCACCTTCCCCCAAGGGAAGGCAAAGGCTGCCGCCTGCTTCCTGTTACAAATTAAGCGAAAAATACTGATTTCAAACTACTTAATTTTTATGCTACATAGGCCTGAAAATCTGTCGCCGTTCATTTGTGCAATGCCGTGAAATCACTCCTTTTTAACCACAGTAATTACAATGCCCGCAAGCACAAGCACACATCCTACACCCGCCCGGAATGACGGAAATTCTTGGAGAAAAAGCGCGCCCGCGGCAATGCTTGTCAAAGGCTCCAGCATATTGATAATTGATGCGGTTGATGCGCTGAGTTTCTGCACGCCTGCCGTAAGCATAGAGTGTGACACCGAAGTTAAGAAACCTATTATCAGCATGTAAGTCCACTGTGTCCCTGTTGGCGGCAAAGTGAAATCACCTTTGATAAGCACCGCGATGCTCAGAAAAACAGATGAAAAAAGGCTGACATAAAAGAAAACCGTGAACGGACTCAGCGCTTTGAATGAGCTTTTGCTCATAGCGACAATATATATTGCAAGCCCAAGCCCGGACGAAACCGCCAAAAGCGTGCCAATCGGTTTCATTGTGCCTGTGAAGTCGGTCATAAGTATAATGCCGCCGACCGCAAGCACGAGCGCGATAATTTTTGCGAAAGTGCATTTCTCCCTGAAAAATAATATCACAATCAGCATCACAAACAGCAGATATGAAAAATGAAGCATTGTTGAAATGCCGACGGGCAGATATTCATAAGACGTTGTCAGCAGGTACGAAGTCAGGCCGCCGCCGATTGTGCCGAAAACAAGCAGCGACAAAAATTGCCTTTTTGTCACCCTGAACGACGCTTTTTTCACCAACATAATCGCCGCGGTAAAAAAAACCGCAAGTGTGTATCGGATAAGGACAAGAGACAGGGAATTAACTCCGCTGCATAACACGGTCTTTGAAAATATCGGAATGATTCCGAATAAAACCGCCGCCGATACAGCATACGCAATGCCTGATAGTTTTTTGCTGTTTACCATTCTTTCACCTTTTTTATTGATTTTGTTCGCCTTACGGCAGCCGCCAGATACACTGCTTGATGACAGCGGGAGTATTCGGCTTGTTATGCATATAGTAAACGGTCAGAATATCGCCGTTTTTAAGCTCAACCGATGCGGGGTACCCCAAATCCTTGTTCGGACCGTCGTCGACTAATATATAATCTGTATCCCAGGTTTCGCCGCCGTCGCGGCTGAACATTGCCCTGACTCCGCAAGGCTCACATCTGTAGCCGTAAACGCTCACAAGCGTGCCGCTGCTGTGCCTGATTATATGGGGTGGAGAGCCGCCCATGTTTTCCAGCAGCCTGTGCGGCTTTGTGAAGCTTTTGCCAAAGTCACGGGACTCGCACTGATAAACCGTAAAAACAGAAGCCCCTTGGCTTTTCTCTCTCTGCACCCTGATGTGAACGATTATTTTGCCGTCCGGCAGCACAATACTGTGCGGCTCGCAGCTGCACAAATCGCCGAACGCATCCCCGATGTTTTCTATGCAGGAAAGAAACTCAAAATCGTTGTTTTCATTCAGCCTGTGGCACTCAAGCCTTTCACCCGCGCACCCGATATAGAGGATTTCACCGCCCGGCATTTCAATCGGGCCATGAGGGCAGGAGACACCTGACCTTTTTATCTCACCGAAGGTTGCGCCGTTGTCATTGCTGATGCGGTAGGTGTTTCCGAGCCATTTTTCTTCTTCCTTTTCGGCGTCAATCGTGTTCAGATGCTCTTCAATTATTGAATACATTTCAAAATTATAGCTCTCTCTTTTTTTGTTTTTCTCCCTCTGAAAAGCAACGGAGTTGTTGAAGGAGGTCACAATAACATTGCTTTCACCGCAGGGCAGAATCCCGCAGTCACGGTCA
>CAZBHG010000022.1:0-14125 GCA_964491735.1 uncultured Eubacteriales bacterium | reverse complement strand
TCAAAAATAATCCTCGGCTTTGACCATGTTTTTCCTTCGTCTGCGCTCAGAGCCATAACGCCCTTGCCGAACGGGCAGATATGGTCAAGCCTGTACCCTGAGGCAACGGCGGCGAGCATGCCGTTTTTCAGCCTCGCAACTGTCGGCCAGGCAAAATAATTGAACATTGTGTCGTTGTTTTCAATTATGACCCTGTTTTCAATGAGGTCAATTCTTTTCATATTATGTAACCCCTCTTTACCTTAATAATGTCGCCATAATCTTTCTGTTTCTGGAATTAATAGAATCATAATCCCCAAATGAAAGCCTGTCAAGAAATATTATCCAACAAAAACGGGCGAAGGTTTTATCCTCCGCCCGAATATGTCAAGCTGTTGTCTCATTCTCAGAAAAGAGAGCCGAAGAACATCTTTATCAGATTCATTATATTATTGAAAAAGATTACAATATTCTGAAAATAGTTGACGCTGACAGTGATTTCAATTGTGTCAGTAATATTGTTCCCGTCTCCGTCAAGCACTGGATTGCCCTCACCGTCCGTAACCGTCGCTGAGATTATTGCAGTGCCCTTTCCTTTGCCGGTGACTGTTCCGTTCTCGTCTACAGTTGCAACGGAGGTGTCCGAGGATTTCCACACAACATTCTGATTGGCGGCATCGGAGGGAGTAACCTCCGCCGAAAGCGTTATTGTTTCATTGTAGGCAACGCTCGTTGCAGACGCAGTAATTTCAACGTCTGTTGCGTGGTTTTCAGTGTAAACGGCGTTGATTGTGACACCGCCGATTGCAAGCTTGTAGCTTTGCCATGAGCCGGAAAAGCCCTCCTTTGCGGGTACGGCGGGTTCTGTTATCGTTTTCGTTTCAACGGTGTAGGGGACTGAAGCGACTGTTTTTCCGCCCGCAATAAAAGTGGCTGTATATACAACAGGCGTGTATATGGCATTTATTGTGACGTCCTGACCGTTGAGCGTGTAGGTTTCCCATTTTGCGGTATAACCCTGTTTTTGGGGGATTGCCGGTTCCGAAATTGACGTTGTGTTCGGATAGAACTTTATAGCTGCAATTACAGTGCCGTTTGCTTTAAAAGCTGCATAGTATAAAGGCAATACTTCTGCTGTATATGTGAGAGTATTTCCCAGATAGGTGACTGCGATGGTTTTTGTGCCTGCGGTGCTGAAATCAAAATTAACGTTAAAGCCCGAAGAAACAGTTATGGTATTTCCGTTATTGTAGGTAACCAATAGTGTCAAACCCGCTGTGTCAATTACATCATCACGATAATATGTCAGTTTGTCAGGCATTGTATTTATTTCAACCTTGGAGACAAGCACAGGGGATACAGTTATCTGAAAAGACGTGCTTATGCCGCCGTATGAAACCGTAACCGTTTTTGTGCCGCTGCTTGACATGTCAACGCTGCCGAGAGTGTAGCCATTGAATACCTTTATTGCCCCGCTGTTGTATGTGGCGTTGACAACCAGACCTGAGGGGCTGAATGTGTCGCCGACATAATAAACGGTCTGGGTCGGCGGAGTTTTTATGCTCAGAGAAGTCACAATCAATTCGTTTACCGTAATATTGAACGTAACATTCCAGTCGGAATACGAAAGCTCAACTGCTTTCATTCCAACAGATGCCATGTTGATATATGAGACAGAACAGGAGCCGATGGATGTTCTTTTGAAGTATCCGTTTGAATATGTGATTTCAATTCTTCCGTCGTTAATGTTCAGTTTATCATTCTGATAATACGAAAGCTTTTGGGGCATAGTTTTCATTTTTATGCCTGTAATTGAGATATTCTCACTGTTGTCAATCAGCTGAGGATATCCTGAATTGGAGCGCGCGTCAAATACCCAGAGGTTATCAAAATCAAACCCGTCATATGTCTCTTCGGTGCTTCTGGCTGCATATGCGAATTTAACCGTGGAGTTATATCCTTTTCCGACACCGACAGAGGGAGACGCCGTGTTAAAATAACAGCCTGACAGAGAGCCATTATCATTGTTTCCCGCGATACTTCCCAGATATTTTGATGTATATGTGGTCTCGGCATGTTTAACGTCTGCATTGTTGTAGGTGTTTTCGACGTAGCTTTGGTCGTTATAGCCTATAATTCCGCCCTCGCATATTATGACGCGCCCCGTGTTATTACCGTTGTTGTTGCCGTTTAAAACCGCAGTGTTATATGAATCGCTAATCAGCCCGTCGTCACACAAGTTCCCTGCAATACCGCCGCAGAAAACCCCGGCATAGGAATAACAGGTTGAAGATAAATATGTGGCTTTCCCAATTGAAGTGACGGTAGAAATCATACTGCCGTTATTATAGCATTCACTTACTGTGCCTGAAGCGATGTATCCCGCGATACCGCCCATATAGGTGCTGCACTCCGAATATTTAGCAGCTGCCGAGCTGCCGACCAAACCGTACATGGCAAAGCCTGAGATTAAAGTTGACTGGATTGTTGTTTTACTGCTGTCATATGACAGCACGCCTTCATTTCTGCCTGCGATTCCGCCGATATAATGTGTCTGAGCCAATATTCCCGCGCTGAAGCTCTCGCCCGAATTGCTGCCTGTAATCTGAGCCAGAACATCAAGAGTGCCGCTTGAGGAGCACCAGGCAATGTTGCCGTCATTATATCCCGCAATCATTCCGATATAAACATGGCTTTCGCCATCGGGAGTGTTCGGGGTCATTGTTTCTTCCTGAGTTATCTGAACATCGGATTGAACGCTGCAATTTGTAATATCACCCGAGTTTGATGCCGCTATTATGCCGATATAGCATTCATCCGCAGACCCGAATAAAAAATCGACATGGCAGTTACTGATATTCAAATCTTTAATTACACCGCTGTTATTTTCGAACAATCCGGCACACGAATAGGAGCTGCTCGCCAAATTAAAATTTGAAACTGTGCAGCAGTTACCGTCCAGAATCCCCGTAAAATCTCCCGCAATGGCAGTCCAGTTATAACCGGACATATTAATATTATTCATCAGAATGTATTTGCCCGAAAGGTTATCACCGATAGCTTCAAGGTCACGGAGATTATAAATCGGCGTAAATTCATCAGGAATAACATTTGTATATGCTGCGGCGGCGGATAAATCCAAGCCGATTTGCCCCGCGCCAAAAATCATTAATGCCGCAAGCAAAACCGCCGTCAGCCGTTTTATTTTATTTTTCATAAGTATCCTCCCTCAACTCGATAACAATTAATTGTATCCCAGATTTTGACAAATGTCAATCACATTATTATTCAAAAAAGTAAAATAAAAAAAGGAAAAAGGCAGAAAAAATAAGAAAAACAAGGAATAAGGCAGGAAAAAAATAAAAAAATAAGGGGCGGATGGTTTGAACCTTCCTCCCCGCGGTTGAGATATATACCTTTAGCGGCAAATGGGCTGCGCTCTATATAATCACAAGCCCTTTGTCGACTGTCGTGCATACATAAATATTGCCGGCGATGTTCTTTAAATCTCCCGCGCAAACGAGGGCATCTTTACTATTCTGAAATATTCCGAATACCGTCGGCCCGCTGCCGCTCATCTGGCAAAGCCCAGCGTTGTTGCCCCGCATAATCCGCTTAATTTCCACACGCTCGGGTACTTCAATGAACTGCTCAAAAACATTGCAGGCATTTTGGCAGATACCCTCAAAATCGCTGTTCGCCGCCGCGTGGAGAACTGCGGCGTTATCCGGATGGCGGATATTTTCAGTTTTCTCAAATGCGTCATAGGCGGCCTTTGTCGAAACCGAACGGTCGGGCTTTGCAAGAACAACATGCTTTTCGGGCAGAGCGGGCAGGGAAGAAAGCACCCCGCCTATATCCTGTGAAAGCTTTGTGCCTCCCGTCAGGCAGAACGGAACGTCTGCGCCGACCTTTATCCCAATCTGACAAAGCTCAAATTCGTTCAGACCCGTTGAGTATATTTCATTTAGCCCCACAATTACAGCGGCTCCGTCCGCGCTCCCTCCGGCAAGACCTGCGGCAAAGGGAATATGCTTTTCAATGTGTATTTTTGCGCCGCCATTTATGCCTGCGGCATTGAAAAACGCTGACGCAGCTTTATAAGCGATGTTTGATTTATCTGTCGGTATGGCAGGCTCAGAGCAGGTGATTTCGATTTCGCCCGCGTATTTCTCAACGGTAATGTCGTCATACAGCCCGACCGACTGCATTATCATGAAAAGGCTGTGATATCCGTTAGCCAAAGTTGAGAGGATATCAAGATGTAGGTTGATTTTTGCCGCCGCTTTAACGGTAATCTGCATTTTATCAGTCCTATCATTTTATTGGATGATTATTACTCAATAACCAATATCAATATACAGTTTACAACATTTAAGCCCTTTGTCAATCAGTATCTTATTCAATAAAATGACAGAATCAGCTCGTTCAGTCTGTAAAGCGAATAACTTTACAGACTGACTATTTTTATTTTTCTTACATATAAACTAATCCTTGAAAAATAAAGGGATGTTATTGCGATTGCCAGTTCTGTAAAGCTATATTGCTTTACGGGTTATCTTGCCCGATACAGCCTAAAAAAATACCCGCTGAACAAAAAATCAGCCGATGCCGCAAACGCGGCTTGTTCAGTGGGCATAAAAATATTATTATTTTTTGTTCTTCTTCAGTTCATCAACAAATTCGCCGATTTTTTTGAGAGCTGTTTTAAGATGCTCCGGGGAGTAGCAGTAGGAAACCCTGATATAGCCCTCTCCGCTGTCACCGAATGCGGTGCCGGGGATAACGGCAACGTTCTTTTCTCTCAGAAGTCTTTCGCAGAATTCACCGGAGTTCAGACCTGTGCTTTTTATGCAGGGGAAGCAGTAGAACGCGCCCTCAGGCTCAAATGTATCCAACCCAATTCGGTTGAATTCTTCAACAACAAACTGCCTGCGGCTGTCATATGCGCGGCGCATCTTGTCAACGTCGGGTTTTCCGTTTTTTAAAGCCTCAATAGCCGCATATTGCGCCACTGTCGGCGCGCTCATGATTGAGTGCTGATGCATTTTGGTCATTGCATCAATCAGGGCTTTGGGACCCAGCGCATATCCCAGACGCCAGCCTGTCATCGCAAACGCTTTTGAAAAACCGCTGACAATTATCGTCCTCTCTTTCATCCCGGGTATTTCGGCAATGGAAACGTGCCTTTTGCCGCCGTAAGTGAACTCGCCGTAAATCTCATCGGAGATTACAATGATATTCGTTTCCTTAATAACCTCTGCAATTGCTTCCAGGTGTTCACGCTCCATGATTCCGCCTGTGGGGTTGTTTGGATATGTCAGGACAAGGAGCTTTGATTTCGGTGTAATTACCTGTTTGAGCGCTTCGGGTGTAAGCCGGAATTTATCCTCCTGCTTTGTCACAATCGGCACATATACGCCGCCGCTGACAGATGTGAGCGGTGAATAGCAGACATATGATGGCTCACAAACCAGCACCTCATCGCCGGGCTCGAGAAGAATGCGAAAACACAGATCAAGCGCCTCTGAACCGCCGACGGTTATAAGGGTTTCATCGCTGCCTTCATATTCAACATTGAAATTCCTCTTATAGTAGTCTGCAACTTCATTTCTTAAAACGGTAAGCCCGGAATTTGAGGTGTATTTTGTCTGTCCTTCCTCAAGCGCTTTGATGCCCGCTTTGCGTATAGGCTCCGGGGTCTGAAAATCAGGCTCACCGATACCGAGTGATATGACGCCCTCGACCTCTTCAACAATATCAAAAAATTTTCTAATTTCTGACGGTTTTACTTCCTTTATTCTTGTGTTTAGTTTTTCAGTTAAATCCATGTAAATCTCCGTTATTCAATAGGTATTTGTGTGGGGTGCCGCTTTTGAAAAAGAGTTATGCTGCTGAAACCGCAGCGCTTTGCGATATTCATGCCTTCGCTGATGCCCGCGCCGAGATGGTCGGCATAATGAGCATCCGAGCCGACGGTTATATATTCACCGCCCAATTCCCTGAATCGGCGGACGATTTTTTCATCGGGCATTGTACTGTTTAAATTTTGCCGCAGCCCCGAAGTGTTGATTTCGAGCGCTTTGCCGCTTTTGGCGACAGTCTCTAGAATGGTGTCGATTTGTTCGGAATACTTTGAAATATCGACAGGTATTTTATGGTCGCCGCAGATATACCTGAGAGGATAGGTCAGATGAGCGAGCGTATCAAACTTCGCCCATTGGGCAAGCAGCAATTCCTCGTCAAAGTATTGCCTTAACAGCTTATCAATTCCATCCGAATCATAATCCTCATATTTGAGATACCAGAAATCCTCCATATTGCGCAGGTTATGGATGGAGCCGATAACAAAATCGTAGCTGCGTGAAGAGATAAGGCTTTCCGCAGTCTTTATGTCATATGTAGGCTGACCGAGCTCGACTCCGGCACAGACAATAAGCTTGCCCCTGAAAGCGGAGCGCGCCTTGGCAATCTCAAAAAATGACTGGGCGGCTGTGCGGTCAAAATGCTTCTCACTATAGAAATCAATCTCGACGTGGTCGGTAAAGGCCACCGCCCGGAGACCTTTATTTACCGCACTCTCACACATGAACATTGTTGAGTGATTTCCGTCAAACGAATTGTCGGTGTGAGCATGCATATCCAGAATTTTCTTATACACAATAACATCTCCAAAAATTATTTCTTCAAAAAACGTGCTGCCAATTCTCAGCATCGTTAATGTATTATAAATAACGAGCACTATAATAACACATATCTGCGCAGATTAACAGAGGAAAATTAAAATTTAGTTAATTCAACCTAAATTGCAGCGATTACAAGGAACTTTTAGCGAAAAATGCAAACAAAGCCGCAATATTTACAAATATTCCCGCAAAATCCGCTGCAATGGCAAATAAAATCCCTCAAGTTTTAATTATGAGTTAATTATAGCAAATGTAGCATATTGAAAGCAAATAATGTTTGTGGTAAAATAAATAGAGTAATTTTTTATAGGGAGTGCTTTTATGCGAGCTGTCATTACAGTCGTCGGCAAGGACATGGTCGGGATACTTGCAAAGGTTTCGGGTATTTGCGCCGGATGCGGAGCAAACGTGCTTGAGGTTTCACAGTCGATTCTTCAGGAGATGTTCTGTATGATAATGCTTGTCGACATCAGCAAAAGCAATGTCACAGTCAAGGAATTTTCAGATATGATGTCCGAGGCGGGCAGTGAACTCAGTCTTGTCATTCACGTTATGCATGAAGACATTTTTAATTCAATGCACAGAATCTGATAGGGCGGTTTGACGAATGATAAACACAAGGGATATATTAGAAACAATCCGAATGATTCAGGATGAACATCTTGATATCAGAACAATCACGATGGGCATTTCGCTCCTTGATTGCTGTTCCTCTGACGAAAAGTCTGCCTGCGGCAGGATTTATGATAAAATATCAAGAATGGCGCAGAATCTCGTCAAGGTCGGTCTTGATATAGAAAAGGAATACGGCATACCGATAATTAATAAGCGTGTTTCGGTGACGCCCATTGCGATGATTGCCGCTTCAAGCGGAGGGGACCCTGTGCAGTATGCCCTCACCCTTGAGCGTGCGGCGAGGGCTGTCGGCATAAACTTTATCGGCGGATATTCGGCACTTGTTCAAAAGGGATTTGCCGCGGGCGATGAAAAGCTGATTATGAGCATACCGGAAGCTTTAAGCGTAACCGAGCATGTCTGTTCAAGCGTAAATATAGGCTCAACAAAGGCGGGCATAAATATGGATGCTGTCGCACTGATGGGCAGAATTATCAAAGAATGTGCCGAAAAAACCGCAGACAGCAATTGCATAGGCGCGGCAAAGCTTGTCGCTTTCTGCAACGCTCCCGAGGATAACCCGTTCATGGCAGGTGCTTTTCACGGAGCGGGCGAGCCGGACTGTGTTATAAACGTAGGCGTTTCCGGCCCCGGAGTTGTACGCTGTGCAGTTAAGAAGTGTCCGGACGGCGACATAACGGAAATTGCCGACATAATCAAAAAAACAGCATTCAAAATCACAAGGATGGGGCAGCTTGTTGCGAAAGAGGCGGCAAAAAGGCTCGATGTTCCATTTGGAATTGTTGACCTTTCGCTTGCGCCGACTCCGGCTGTGGGCGATTCGGTCGCACATATACTTGAGGAGATGGGGCTTGAGCATTGCGGCGCTCACGGCACAACGGCAGCGCTTGCAATCCTCAACGACGCTGTCAAAAAGGGCGGCATAATGGCATCCTCCCATGTCGGCGGGCTTTCGGGGGCATTTATCCCCGTGACAGAGGACGCGGGCATGATTGATGCGGTCAGGTGCGGCAGCCTTTCAATTGAAAAGCTTGAGGCTATGACTGCGGTTTGTTCCGTAGGTCTTGATATGCTTGTCATACCGGGAGACACTGCGCCCGAGGTTATTTCCGCAATTCTTGCGGATGAGGCGGCAATCGGCATGATAAATTCAAAGACAACGGCGGTTCGTCTTATCCCCGCAATCGGCAAAAAGGTCGGTGAGGAGCTGAACTTCGGAGGGCTGCTTGGCGGCGGCCCCGTGATGAAGCTGAACACTGCCTCGCCTGAAAAGTTTATTTCAAGGGGCGGCAGAATACCGGCGCCGTTACAAAGTCTTAAAAATTAAAACGGTAACTATAAAATTTTAGGGGGTACGTTATGAAAAGGTTTACAAGAAGACTGGTTGCAATGCTTTTTTCGGTTTGTCTGCTGTTCGGCTGTGTTATGCCGGCAAGCGCATATTTGCAGGTCAACGATTCCGTCTATACCAGTACGGAATTGCAGATTGACACAGCGACACAAAAGTTTGTGATTATGCAGGTCGCAGATATAAGAGCGGGCGACAAGCCCGATTCGCTGCTTATTGCTATGCTCAAAACCGCTGTTAAGTCCATAAAGCCTGACCTTGTGGTGTTCACGGGCAACCTCATCGACCTGTCGCTTTTTGACAATGAATACGATGTGCCGAAAATAGACATAGTCCGTGATTCACTGGGGCAGATTTTCGATGTGCTTGACCATAATGCAGTCCCATTTGCCGTAGCTTTCGGGCAGACAGAGTTCAGCCCCGAGGTCACTAAGGAAGGGCTTTTAATTTTCTGCCAGACATATAACGGCTGCATTATCAGCAACGATGACGATGATGCCCCCGGTGTCAATTTTTACAAGACGATTTACGCCAACGGCGCAGTCAAAAACTGTTACAATCTTTGGTTTTTGGATTCGCTTTGTTCACAGGACCTGACGGATGATGTTGAAGAGGTCGGCATTTCGGAGGCTCAGATTGAATGGTACCAGAAGTATTCAAGTATTTTAGCCAAGAAAAATGATAAGAAGCCCCTTCAGTCGATAATTTTTATGAATTCATCCGTTGCGAAAAACAGCAATTTCATAAAGGCGGCAAGTAAGCAGGGCGATGTTCAGGCGATGGTTTTCGGCAACAGCACAACCTCGAAGGATGATACATACAGCGGAATCAAGCTCCTGACAACTGCGGGCATCGGCTTCAACATCAGAAATAAGGGCAGATGCGTCAGGGTTATTACGATTGACAATAATGACGGGGCGTCCTGTTCATCTGAAGTCAAAACCTTTTCAGATATTTTCAGATATAATGTTTTGGCATATATCAGGTTTTTCTATACTGCCTGCGAAACCTATATTATCGCATGGGTGCTGACAGGTCTTATCGGGGCGGCTTTAATTGCCCTCTTAATCCGTGCGATTGTCAGAAAATCAAAGGATAAAAAGGCCGAAAAGGTTGAAGAACGCAAAATGCAGGGCAAAAATCCCAAAAAGAGTAACGGAAAAAAACGTAAAGGCAAAAAGAAATAATCAGGTGTTATAGAAAGCTGGGCATCTCTCCGGATTTTTTGGAGGATGCTCAGCTTTCACGTTTTTGAAAAGCAGAGGGGGAAGTCAGGCGCAATTTTCACTTGACATTTTTGTGGCTGTATTATAGAATACATTGGAACTGAATATTTCCTTATTAAGAGCGGCTGAGGGACAGGCCCTGTGAAGCCCGGCAACCTGAAATTTCAAGGTGCCAAATCCTGCGGTTTTAACCGAAAAATAAGGTGTTAAACGCCCAAGGTTAAGACTGCTTTGGGCGTTAGTTAATTTTTATTGGTTTTTATATATGCCGGAAAAGGAGAAAGAAAATGGCAAGACATCTTTTTACATCGGAGTCGGTGACAGGCGGTCATCCCGACAAAATCTGCGACCAGATTTCCGACGCGGTTCTGGACGCTATTCTCGCACAGGATAAATACGGCAGGGTAGCCTGTGAGGTTTGCTGTACAACGGGAATGGTGCTTGTTATGGGCGAAATCAGCACAAGCTGTTATGTTGATATTCCAAGGATTGCCCGTGAGGTCATTTGCGACATAGGCTATGATTCGGTTGAAAAGGGCTTTGACGGCAATTCATGCGCCATTCTGACGTCCATTGACGAGCAGTCGAAGGATATTGCTCTGGGCGTTGACAGGTCGATTGAAATGAAAAGCGGCAATGAAGATATATATAATCTCAACGGAGCGGGCGACCAGGGTATGATGTTCGGCTTTGCCTGTGACGAAACCCCGGAGCTTATGCCTATGGCGATTTCCCTTGCACACAGACTTTCACGCCGCCTGACAGAAGTCCGCAAAAACGGAACTCTCGGCTATTTAAGACCTGACGGCAAAACGCAGGTCACTGTTGAGTATGACGATAATGACCGCCCGTTCAGGGTTGACACAATCGTCGTGTCCTCTCAGCACAGCGCGGACATTGATATTGAGCAGATACGCGCAGACATAATCAAATATGTCATTCTGCCGACAATTCCCGAAAGCCTTCTCGACGACCAAACGGTCATTTATGTCAACCCCACCGGGCGTTTTGTTACCGGCGGCCCGCAGGGCGACAGCGGGCTGACAGGCAGGAAGCTGATTGTTGATACTTACGGCGGGTATTCACGCCACGGCGGAGGAGCTTTTTCGGGCAAGGACCCGACAAAGGTTGACCGTTCTGCCGCTTATGCCGCGAGATATGTCGCGAAAAATATCGTTGCGGCGGGTCTTGCAAAAAAATGCGAGATTCAGCTTGCATATGCCATCGGCGTTGCAAAGCCCGTTTCGATTATGGCTGATACTTTCGGCACAGGCACAATAAGCGATGAAAAGCTTTCGCATATCATTGCGGAGCAGTTTGATTTGCGCCCTGCGGCGATAATTGACTGTTTTGACCTTCGCCGCCCGATTTACCGTCAGGTTGCCGCGCTTGGTCACATGGGGCGCACAGACATAGATGTCCCGTGGGAGCATACGGATAAGGTCGAATCCCTCAAAAAAGCGGCTGAAGGGCAGAATTATGGACTGGACTGAAATAGTTGTCAGCGTTGACGCGGATAAAATAGAACAGGCAAGCGATATTGCGCAGATGGTTGTCCCTGACGGGATTTATATTGAGGATTACCGTAATCTTGAGCGGGAAGCAATGGAAATCACCCATGTTGATTTAATTGACGAAAACCTGCTGAAAAAGGACAGGGCGAAGGGGCTTATTCATGTCTATATTTCGCCGGAGGAGAATCCTGCAGAGGCTGTCGCTTTCCTGAGTGAAAGGTATAATGCCGAAAAAATCCGCCATGAAATAACAACATCATTGTGCAGGAATGAGGACTGGGAGAATAACTGGAAGGCATATTTTAAGCCGGTTCCTCTGGGCGAGCATCTGCTGATTCGACCGACTTGGGAGGATGAATATGATGCTGGCACAAGGACGGTTATGCACATAGACCCCGGTCTTGCCTTCGGCACAGGCACTCATCATTCCACAAGGCTTTGCATGGAGGCTCTTGAACCTCATATCGCTCCCGGAAAAACGGTGCTGGATATCGGCTGCGGCAGCGGTATTCTCTCAATTGCCGCCCTGCTTCTCGGGGCGGAGAGCGCAGTTGCGGTTGATATTGACAGCCTTGCCGTCAAAACAGCAAGGGAAAACGCGCAGATAAACAATATCGGTGAGGACAGATATACAGTCCTTGAGGGCAACCTTACTGACAAGGTCAGCGGGCAGTTTGACATAGTGGTTGCAAATATCGTTGCCGACGTAATCATCCTTTTCTGCGAGAATGTCGCAAAATACATGAAGCCGGGCGCCGTCTTTATTACCTCCGGCATTATTGATATCCGTGAAGGCGATATGCTTGCGGCTTTTGAAAAATACGGCTTCAGGGTAGAAAAACGGCACAAGAGCAGCAATTGGGTTTGCTTTGAGTGCAGGCTGAAGCAATAATTAAAAAAAATTACCCCTCGTTTGATTCGAGGGGTATTACATTTATGCGTTACAAAACAAACGGCGGGAGCAAGCCCCCGCCGGAATTCTATTCGATTATTCCTGATTATCGTCCTCAACAATGATTGGCTCGTCATCACAGCATGAGCAGGAGACATAATCCTCAGCCTCATCGTCGCGGCCTTTAATCTCAATGAATTTGGTAACGGCAAAATAAATTGCGGCAATAGCAGCGGCAATGCCGACGATAATCCCAATTATCTTAGCAACTTTTTTAAATGTTTCACAACAACAATTCATTAAATTGACACCTCCGAAAATTTATATTGGTTAATTGCCTATGGCTATTATATAGCATTTGCACATTACAAGTCAACTATAAAAAGTTAAATTTGTATTAATAAAATAAAAATAATATAATTGAAGCTCGGTAATAAAAAAGTAATTGTCGGAAGAAAGAGAAATTGTACGGAATAACGTGTAAAGGGATAAGACTTTACACTAAATCCGGGCGGGAATTATGCCGGAATTATAAAATAAAGTTCGTCAAGGGCGCATCTGCCGCAAATCTGAAAAGAGGAACGTGAAAAAATGTTGAATTTAATTATGCTGTGTCTTGTCAGCTTTTTCATTGACATATCGACAGAGATGGTTTATCCTCTTATCCCAATTTATCTGTCGCTTGCATTCGGGGCAAAGCCTTCGCTTATTGGCATAATTGAGGGCATAGCCGAAAGCCTTGCAAGCTTGCTGAAGGTTGGCGGCGGCTATTTGTCTGATAAATATAACAGAAAGAAGCCGATGGCATTTTTCGGTTATTCCACAGCAATTGTTTATAAACTTGCCCTGCTCTTGTCAGCGTCATGGGCAGGTGTTCTCGCAGCCAGAGTAATTGACAGGTTCGGCAAGGGCATAAGAACGGCGCCTAGGGATGTCCTCGTTTCCGAAAATGCTAAGGACGGCAGGCAGGGCACAGCCTTCGGGCTTCACAAAACGCTTGATATGGCGGGCAGCGCCGTCGGCATTCTCCTTTCATACTTTTTGATGAGAAACAGCTCCGGAGAATTTGCCTTTAAAAGAGTATTTGCACTTTCGATAATTCCCGCAATAATCGGTTTGATTATTTTAGGGTTTGTCAAGGAGAAAAGAATTCCCGCAGAACCTAAAAAGGCTGAAAACTTTTTAAAAAGCTTTAAGAACCTTGATATAAGGCTCAAACAGTTCTTGATTGTCGCGTTTGTTTTCAATTTGAGCAACTCGTCGAACACATTCTTGCTTCTGAGGGCGCAGAATGTCGGCTACAGCGCGACATCCGTCATTCTGCTCTACTTTTTATTTAACCTGACATCGTCCCTTCTTGCCCTGCCATTCGGGCGGCTTTCAGACAAAATCGGCAGACGCTCTCTTCTGGTTGCGGGCTATATTGCGTTCGGCATTGTATATCTGGGGTTTGCGGTCTGTACATCACATGCGGCGATGGTCGTTTTGTTTGCTGCATACGGCGTCTACATCGCGCTCACGGCAGGGATTGAAAGGGCATTTTTGGCGGAAATCTCACCGAAAGAGCTAAAGGGCACGGTGCTGGGGCTTCATTCGTCGCTGGTCGGCATTGCGCTTCTGCCCGCTTCGGTCGTTGCCGGATTTTTATGGGATACAGTAAGCCCCTCGGCTCCGTTCTATCTTGCAGGCGTTCTGGCGTTTGCCTCGGCAGCGGCAATTCTCTTTATTCTCAGGACAGATAAGGGAAAGAGATTACATGAATGAAACATAATATCAGAACAAAAAAAGGTCTGCCCTGAACGAATTTTAAATCGTTAAGGGCACACCGGATTTTTTATTTTTTT
>CAZBHG010000021.1:14972-16730 GCA_964491735.1 uncultured Eubacteriales bacterium | reverse complement strand
ATCCGCATAAATTTTGCGGACGGTCAAGCTATGAGCAACGCAAACCTCCCTGCACAAGCAGGGCTTCATATTGACATTTATGCCGCCCGCGGGGATATAAACAATATTATTCACTCAACTGACAGCTATACGGTCAAGGTCTCAAATTCCGGCAGGGATATGAAACCGTATCTCGACGATTTTGCGCAGATAGTCGGTGTCACCTCGCGCTGCGCGGACGAAACCTCCGGCGTCAAAGCGCTCAAGGGCAGACATGCCGTTCTTGTAAAAGGAAACGGCGCTTTATGCTGCGGGGTCAGCGAGAGTGATGCCGTTGCAGTGAGGATGATTCTTGACAAAAACTGCAAAACTCTCCTTAGCGTTTTGGAATTTAAATCAGGTTCGCCAATAGGGAGTTTTGACTCGCTTCTGATGAGAAAAATTTATCTCAAAAAATATTCCAAACAAGCAGCGGAAAATGTATAACGCTTGCTGAACAAACCTGTTGCAATTTTTTAGGGGCTGCCTCTGATATGAGGCAGCCCCTTAGTGTTTGAATCGGTTTTCAGACTTTACTTCTTTGTATATACCCTTACATAATCGACAACAAAATCAAACGGGGAGAGGTCGCTGCTGTTATTTGTTATCGTGCCGTTTTGTGTTTCAACAACCTCACCGTCCCCATTTGTGCCGGGAATGCAGTTGTTGCCGTTGACCTCGGCGGAAAGCATCAGCCACTCCTCGACCTGCGGAATCGGGTCACCGGTGATTCTGCTTGTTTCAACTCCGTTAATGTAAAAGATACATTCATTCTCGTTCCACTCAACGCCGAAGGTGTTGTATTGGGTATAAGGGTCAGGCACCTTGTAGGAGCCTAAAGTAACGCTCTGATGAGCTTCTTCATAACCGTCAAAATGGATTGTGGAGGAAACGGCATTTCTTTTGAGCGGATTCGTATAGCCGTAATATGGCGATTCGAAAACATCAATTTCCGCCCCGTCACGCCCTGTTCCGTCAATGGTGCCGACTCCGTGCGAGAACATCCAGAATGCCGCCCAAAGCCCCTCGCCCACAGGCGAAATGCAGCGGCACTCGAAATAGCCGTACTTGAACAGCTTCAGACCCCTCGTTTCGATTGCTCCCGAATACCAGCCCGCGCCGAAACGCCCGTCCTCAAGGTATTCGGTTCTGAGAATCAGGTTGCCGTCCTCAACAAACGCCTCGCCGATATCCCAGTAACCTCCCCTGCGGGCCCCGTCGCCCGCCGAACACCATGCCGTTGTGTCAAGCGCCGTTCCGTCAAATTCATCGGACCAGAAAAGATCCCAGTCAGAATAATCTATCTCCTGCCCGCACGGTGTCTGAGGAAGCTCGAACAGGAGCGAGCCGATAAGACTTACAACAGTCAGCAATGCCGCGATGAGCCTTTTTATCATGGTTATTTCCCTGTAGGCCAAGCTTGCCTTATTCATAACAATCCCTCCTTATAATATAATAAAAAGGTATCACGTTTTCCAATTAATGTCAATAAATTATTACAATCCGAGAAATGCGGCTTAAAAAAACGCCGCCCGCGCAGCGGTATTTTCTTGATTTATAATATTGACAATTATATACAATTAAGCTAAGATTGCAGATATAAATTATTAAAAGAGGCTGATTTGATGACCAACTATAAAACCGATAAATGCATTTTCAAATATCCCGAGCCTATCCTCACAAAGGCGGATATTCCCTACGAAGCGGAGCTGATTTTCAATGCGGGCGTGACGAAATTCA
>CAZBHG010000021.1:0-14962 GCA_964491735.1 uncultured Eubacteriales bacterium | reverse complement strand
GAAAATACGTCATGGCTTTCCGTGACGATTACGGCTGCACCGAGGAGCAATTTGCGAGAGGTAAGGATTTTGAAGGCACCAGCATAGGACTTGCTTACAGCGACGACGGCATAAAATGGGATGTGACCGACAAAAAAATTCTGAAGATTGACAATCCCGAATATAAACGTGCATATGACCCGAGATTGACTGTAATTGACGGCAGGTGCTACGTCTGCTTTGCGCTTGACACTGAGCACGGTCTGCGCGGCGGCATTGCTGTGACGGACGATTTTGAAAATTTTGAGACACTTACCCTTACCACGCCCGATAACCGTAATATTGTGCTGCTGCCCGAAAAGGTCAATGGCAGGTATTTCCGACTTGAACGCCCCATGCCCGTCTATTCAAGGTGGCATAAGGACTGGTTCGATATGTGGTCGTCCGAATCGCCCGACCTTGTTTACTGGGGCAATTCCAATCTTGTCATGAGCGTCGACGAGGTTCCCTTTGCGAGCGACAAAATCGGCCCCGGTGCGCCTCCGGTAAAAACAAAAGAAGGCTGGCTGACCGTCTTTCACTCCGTTGAGCTTGACACAGCCAGAGGGAAACACGGCTGGGAGAAAAAATGGCAGAAGCAGTATTTTGCGGGGATAGCGCTTCTTGACCTTAATAACCCCTCAAAGGTTATCGGCATGTCGAAAAAGCCCCTCATTGCACCCGAGCTGCCTTATGAAAGCGACTATGGGTTCAGAACCGATACTGTCTTCCCCGGCGGTATGATTCTTGAGGACAGCGGAGAGGTAAAAATCTACTACGGCGCGGCGGATACCGTCGAGTGCCTTGCGACAGCCGATGTCAATGATTTGCTGAAGCTTTGCCTTGAATAGGTTTTTGGCTGCAAGCGATTGAATTATAAAATACGGGAGGAAGAAAACATGCTTTTTGGTGACGGAATCAGGGACGACACTGCGAATGTTCAGAGGCTGCTTGACGGAAGAGGAGAAGTCTTTATAGGCGACGGCACATATCTGATATCATCTCCGCTTATAATTCATGACGACACGACCCTGCGCCTGACAAACGGCGCCGTTATGAAGCTCGCTGACAATTCAAACTGCGCGATTATAGAAAACGACACCCTTCCGACAAGGGGGACAAACTACAATATTTCTCTCATTGGCGGGATATGGGACGGCAACAACGAAAACCAGGTCAGACGCAGCAGAGCGTCACGGTTTGAGCTGACCTGTTATGAGGAGGATTATTACTACGGTATTCTGATGCGGTTTGTCGGGGTTGAAAATTTTCACATGGCGCACCTGACCGTCAGAAACCCCGAAAGCTATGCGATGCTGATATGTAATGTCGACAACTTCACCGTGGAGCATATAACCTTTGACCAAAACATGCTCCGCACAAATATGGACGGTGTCCATATTCAGGGCAAGGCGAGAAACGGCAGGATTTGTGACATAAAAGGCGCAACGAACGACGACCTTGTGGCAATAAACTGCGACGACACCTATGCCTGTGAGATAACGAGGGGCGATATTGAAAACATAGCAATTGAAAACCTTTATTCCGACAACGGCTATACAGCTGTCAGGCTTCTTTCCTGCGGAAGCAAAATGAAAAATGTTTCAATCCGCAATATTTTCGGCACATACCGCTATTACGGCGTTTCGTTCACTCATCACAAAATACACCCTGGCGAGCCGATATGGTTTGACAACATTTCCGTGAGTGACGTTTTCGCCTCAAAACCCATCGGCGACAAATCCGACCGCCCGATAATCTGGTTTGCCAAGGGCATCAGCTGCGGCAATGTCTCAATTTCCAACGTCCACAGAATCGAGGAGGACGATACAATAGCTCCTACAATCAGAATTGATGAAGACGTCACTATTGACAGGCTTATTGTCAGCGATGTCACGCAGAAATTTTTAAACTGCCCCGAAATTCCTGTAATAGTCAATAACGGGACAGTTAAAAAACTGATTTTGCGGGATGTGGAAGGGCAGGAGTGAGCCAGTCAAATCTTTTCTGAAACAAAAGGGCATACAAAAAAAAGCGTTCACATAGTGATTGATAAAATATTATGTGAACAGCTTAAAATAAGTCAGTCTGTTTATTTCATAATAAAAATGAGTTTTGAGTTATAATCAGCAATATAGAAGTCGCAGGTGCAAAGCACAGATATGAGCTTATTGGTCTCCATAAATTTCAGTTGTGATTTTAAGATATCAACCGAATCCGGCAACAGTATTTCAAGGTCATCAACGACCCGTTCTTCTTCTGAAACGAGCCATGCTTTATCTATATTCTGGTTAATTACAATGTCACACTCTGCTTTATTTACTGCAAATTTTGAATAATTATGGTTACGGTTTTCCTTGTTCACACGGGACTTATATGTTTTATTCTTTAGTTCGTCGATGGATACTGTGTAAGAACTATAGTCTTTGTCGGGAATGTTTTTCATATGATAGAAGGCCTCTACCATGGGATAATTCAAATATAGCTTACCCATATCTGAAGATTCCACAAAAAAGCTCATCATCTGCAAAATTTTATCAGCAGAAAACAACGGGTCTTGTGGGTCCAAATCGAATATCAACAGGATATCAGAATATCTTCTGTCAAACAGTTTTTTCTTTTTAGCATCAGTTTCATGTTCTTTAAGCGTTTGCAAAAGATCGAGCGACTCCGGATCGCCGTCACGAAACACTTCATTATAGAGCACATAAATGTTGGTGTTATATGAAATGATCTCGTGCTTATCAGCAATGCCGTACACATAAAACAAATGCTCCATTAAGCGAAAATCTGTTTTATCTCCTTCGACCAGAACGAGAATCTTGCTTTTCCCACTATCCATTGAATTCACCGCTCATATATAGCTTTTCAAGGTTATGCCCCTCACGCAGTTCACGGTCAGTCGCATTGGCAAGCGAAGTCAGCCTATCTTTTGTCAAAATGAAGTAGCAATCAGGACGCATAATTCGGTTGGTCAAAAGATTTGTATTGTGAGAAGTTAAGATAATCTGCGTATTTTTCATTTTCTCAAGCATCATAATAATGCTTTCCGCCAGCTCAAAGTGATAAAATGCATCAAACTCATCAATAAACATCAAAGAAACATCATTCGCAGTTTTGTACCAGTAAAAGAAGGTATATAGCGCTCTTGTGCCGCTTGAAGCAACCTTAAAAAACGGCAGGGGTATCTCTGTATCAAAATAAAGGCGCTTTTTGCCGTCCGGATCTGTTTTAACAATCAGGTTATCTTTAACACCTGAATCATGCAAAAATCCTTCGAATTCTATAAGTGTATTATTATAAAAAATGAAATCATAATAATCATCACTTTTACTTTTGAAGCCTATATAGCGGTTTTCATCAAGACTTCTGAACCAAAGCATACTATTTACATAGCGCATCATCTGGCGAAGCGGATGGGTATCATCCAGAACAGTATTGTTGATAACATACTTAAGAATGGAATCCATATCCTGAAAAACCCAGTTTAGTGTTGGCGCAATGGCCTTTATGCCTTCAGTATTACCCTTGTCCTTCTTATAATCATACTCAAAAAGCTGCGTATTGTTCAGCAACAGCTTCTCGTAAATGAGAGCCTGTTTGTCATCCTTGCGGTAACGGTAATCAATTGTGTCTTGTTCAAATTGGAAAATGTAATGGAACTGGGCATAATCATCCAAACTTGCAACATTAAGATAGTAATCATATAGATTAGGTGTCACATTTTTTGCTGAAAGGTGCGATACGATATCAAATATAGCTAGACCAAGGTTAGACTTTCCAATCGAGTTCTTGCCATATACAATCAATTTTCCAATCAGATTATTAGTAACACACTCCATATTAAACTTATAATCGCGTACATCAGAAAAATCCAACGAAACTGTATCTTTGAAATTTTTGAACCCTGAAACCTCAAATAATTTAAGCATAGAATCACCTTCCTTGCCCTTAGTATAGCCTATTATTTTGAGCAAGTCAACATTTACCGTAATTTTGTTACGGATTATTAGCAATATTTTTACGACACCATTTTACTGATTAGGACTATTTATTTTTAAGAACAAAAGGGGGGGGGCTGCTGCCGCCCTCTTGTTTTTAATCATCAAGATATATTTGCAGGGTTATTTTTAGCCATTCCCCGATATATTCTTTCTTATATATAGTGCCATACAGTAGTTTTCCAGCGTCCATTAAGCGGGATATAATCTCATTCTTATTGCGTGGTACATATCCCAGTTTGTTTCCTTCATCATCTTTTATTAAAATTGCGAGATTATCATAAGGGTTTTCCGGCTCTCTGAAAAAATTCAGTTTTTTTCCGACTGTCAAACCAGGCTCAAGCTCCGAAATGTTTTCAATATGGGTTGTACCCGCAATGTGGACATCAATCAGATAAATTTGTTGAGAAAACGGTTTGCCTAAATCTACTCCGCCGTGATGGAGAATATTCACTATGTTGGTACTATCAATTTTTATTATGTCTGCCATTGATTATCCTCCCAGCATTTCTTTAAGCTTTTTTTCATACTGCTTATATACTTCTCTGTATTGTTCAATCAGTTCCTGGAGTTCATCAATTCTCTCATTAACAAGCCTTTTATTCTGCAGGAAATCCTTTTGATTATAAGGAAATGAAGATTTAATTGTATTAATTTCGTTATTTAATGCTGTAATTATTTCTTTATATTTGTTCTTCTTAATTCTCAGTTCCTCTATACCGTCCTCAAATTTATACTCATCCGATGTTTCTTCAACAAGCATGCTTATAGTTCTCAGCACCTCAAGGTTACCGTTTTCATATGCTTTTACGGTGTTTAGAAATAACTCCTTTTGTTGTTGTGTATAATTTGGATTAAGGTCAGGATGAAGCTTTTTAACCAGTTGTCTGTACAGTTTTTTGAGTTCAATCACGTCATCATCAGAAAGAGTATCGCTCTGCTCTCTTTTCAATGCCTCATTAATTTCGTCCATACGGTGATTGAGATTATCGGTATACTCCTTGAATTCCGAATCAAGTATGAATTCTATTTGCATTAAAACTATAACTTCCTGCCGATTGATTTTAGCCTGAATTAGCTCGATTTCTCGCTTAATTCTCATAATATCACATCGCAGCTCATATGCCGTGTATTCAAGCGCTCCTAACGTCAACATGTATTCTGTTTCAATGTTTTTGCATATGTGATACTTAAGCTCATCCCTCTCGGTAAGTAAAAGTGACAAATCATTTTTTAATTTCAGAACTTCATTCATCAGCTCTTCATATTCAGGATGAATTATCATATTATCACTCATGCTGCGCCTCTCTTTTACCATTATTATACTGTTATTAGAATAATATCAAAACATAAGATAGAATTCAACTGTATAGGATTAATAATTTTCTGAATACAGAATTCTTGGTTTTACGGCTGCTCCGTAAAGGGATGGTTCTCACTGTTTATTTCAAATGAAATGAAGTTATTCCTCTTTGCGTATGCCCATTTCATGCCGAAGATTTTACAGGCGCTGTTCACCGGGATGTAAAGCTGCCCTTTTTTGCCGCGGAAGACCTCACCCTCAAGGGTGACTTTGCCCATATCTGTCACGGCAATCCGGCTGCCCTCGGTGAACTCCGCCGAGCTGTCGTATGCCTCAAGGAATACTTTGTCCTTAGTTTTATTTACATAACCGCCAAAATAGGCAATTAGTGTTGCAAATGGAGCGTACCATATGCCGTCCTTTTCAACGGGCGGAGTCTCAACCTGACAAAGCCCCAAATCCATGCCCTTGAACATCATTCTTGTCCGATTAAACAGTGGGGCAACGCTGTATGGCAAAACAGTGTCGCTGTCCTTGTCAATGATGCATTTGTCGACAATCCTGCCGTCGTTGAGCCTTGATGTGATTGTGACCTTGCGCCCGTCAACCTCAATGAGGGCATACATCGCGTTATCCTCCTCCTGAGGATAAAACGCAGTGTGCCAAACCTTAGGCACTGTCCGTGAACCGGGCGGATTCCGGTTGCCGTTGCCGAGCATGTAGTGAATTGTTCCCTGTGACGGGCGGTCAAAAATCTCCTCGTTCCTTATCGGGAAGCTTCTTGAGAAATTATGCTCATGACCCGAAAACATTATGTCGCATTTTTCCATGCTCTCGCGCATCATCGGGTAGGCGTCGTCGTTCTGTGTATCCACCCCCGAATAATAAATGGGGAAATGGTATGTACCCATAACCCAATCCTTATCGCTGGCGTCTATATCCCTGATTGCCCACTCGTTGACCTCATCGGGGCCGTTAATGCCGAAAATGACGAAATGCACGTTGCCGTAATTGAACGAATAGTTTTCGGTTTTCCACATTTCTGGCCCGTTATAGGGGTAGGAATGCTTAAACTGGTTGTCAAAATAATCCGCAGGCTCCGCGTAATATCTGCCGGTGCCCTTTTCATAGTCCTTAAAGCCCCTGTTGTCGTGATTGCCCAGAGACATCATGTACGGCAGGTGCTCAATAATTCCGGTAAGCCCGTTGAACATGCCGTTCCATTGAACCTCATGCTGCCCGCAGTCAGTGTTATCGCCGCCGGTGAGGATAAAACGCACATCGGGGTTATCCTTTAAGGTCTCTTTGAGAAACTCATTGAGGTACGAATAATCCGGCAAAAAGTGAGGGTCGCCCTTCTGCTGGTCGGATATCGCAATGAATTTGAATTTTGTCAGATTTTCAGGCTCGGTCTCAAAATAATACTCCCCGCTCCGGTTGCTGTCGGCTCCGCAGGTATAGAAATATTTTGTGTCGGGCTCAAGCCCAGAAAGCTCCGCCCAGAAAATGCGGCTTATGTCTATATCACTTTCAAAGACTTCAGAAACGGCGAACACTTTTTTTGTTTTGTCGTCTCCTTCTTTGCGGTATTTGACATAACCGTCGACAATATCGGTGCAGGTGCGCCAGGTGACGGTCATTGATGTGCGGGCATCGCCGGAAATACTCACCATAATGTGGTCGGGACACTTTGTTGAACCCCTTTCGGGTTTGCTTTTGACTTCACTCATTTTCTGCACTCCCAATTAAAGATATATTGATTTTACAGCACACGGGCAGTTATATCAATAAAAAGCGGTAATATTTTCAATAAAAACCGAAAAAACCGAAGCGAATGTGCTGAAAATAATCATATTTAAAAACCGCCTGCCTGTTGATTTTTTGAAGTGTAATGCTATAATTATTTATGGAAGAGTTTTCCTAATATTTTTTGGGGATGTGGGTTAATGATTAATGAGCTGCATTATTTTGACGTTTTTCCAAAGGTAATCCCAGCCGAGAGTGAGGCGGTTATAACTATAAAACCGCTCGGCGCTCATGTTGAATTCACGGCTGATGTGGAGGTTCATTTCAGGATTCAGGGGCTTGATGATGGGAACATCCATCACTATCCCGAAAGAAACAATCAATTTGACTATTATCAGAAGCCCGATGCCGACGGCTGCGTGAGAATAACTCACCTTTTCGGGCATGAGCAGGAATACTACATAAGTATTTTCGAGGGCACTCAAAGAAAATATAAGTTTTCCGTCTATGCTGTCAACAAGGACCTGATAGGGCGTTATCCTCTAAGAGGTGACCTGCATATGCACACCTTCCGCTCTGACGGGAAGCAGTCGCCCGAAGTCGTCTGCGCAAATTACAGAAAATATGGCTACGATTTTTCCGTTATTTCAGACCATCGCCGTTATTATCCCTCTCTTGACGCGATGGCGGCATATAAAGACGTGCCGACTGAATTCACCATTGTGCCGGGGGAGGAGATTCACCTGCATAACGACTTTGAAAAGGGCTATATTAACGATGTTCATATCGTAAACTTCGGCTCCGAATACAGCGTAAACGCTCTGATTGACGGCGGAGAACAGTCAAGCGAAGTCGGCAACGGCAAAGAATTCAGAGCTATGGAGGGCTGCGAATGCCCGGATGTCATATCGGCAAAACAGTATCAGGACGAAGTCCTTGCGCTTGCTGAAACGCTTGATATTCCCGAAGGCATAGAAAAATTTGCCTATGCTTCATGTGTGTGGATTTTCAATCATATCAAAAGAGGCGGGGGTCTGGGTATCTTCGCTCATCCTTATTGGATTTCAAACGTCTATCAAGTCCCTCCGGAATTCTGTGACTACATGCTCAGCCAAAAGCCTTTTGATGCCTTTGAGGTACTTGGCGGCGAAAGATATTTCGAGCAGAACGGATTTCAGACAATATCCTATTATGAGCAGCTTGCGAAGGGGAACAAATTTCCGATAGTCGGCAGCTCGGACAGCCACGGCTCCGTCAACAATGAAAAGGCCCGTATCGCCGCGACTATTGTATTTTCACCCGCCAACGAAAGAACTGAAATAATTAAGTCCGTTAAGGATTATTACAGCGTGGCTGTTGACAATATCAGCACCGAATGGAGAATTATCGGCGACCTGAGGCTCGTCAAATACGCAACCTTTTTGATGAATAATTATTTTCCCCTTCACGACGACCTCTGCTATGAGGAAGGCAGGCTGATGAAGGACTATGTCTGCGGCGAAAAGGATGCAAAAAAGACCCTTGAATTCATAAACGGCAGGGTGCAGCGGCAGCGCGAAAAATATTTTAAGTTCTGAGTTCTTCTTATAACGCCCGCCGAACAATGCCGAAACCAAACAAATAAATATGAAAAAACACGGCAGAAAAACTCTGCCGTGTTAATTATTGATATCTGAAATTATTGCTCAACCGAATAGACGCTGACCTTTTTGCGGCCCTTGTCCAAACGCTCAAACTTTACCTTGCCGTCAATAAGGGCAAAGAGTGTGTCATCAGAACCCTTGCCGACATTGTTGCCCGGATGCATATGAGTGCCGCGCTGCCTGACGAGGATGTTGCCTGCGAGAACAAACTGACCGTCAGCTCTCTTGACACCAAGCCTCTTTGACTCGGAGTCACGGCCGTTACGGGTTGAACCCATTCCCTTTTTATGAGCAAAGCGTTGAATATTAATTCTAAGCATTTTTAGTACCTCCATATCTTATTTTTACATTTGCGGGGTAGTCCTCAGCGATGCATTTCAAGTGAAGCCGCAGCCCTTTAAGAGATGTCTGAGCGTTCTCAGCCTTATCCTCGGGTACCTTCAGGCTCAAATAGCCGTCATCGCTTGCGGAAATTTCGGCTTTTATGCCGAGAATTTGTGTAATGGTGTTGGCAGTCATTTCGGTAGCGGATGAGACCGCAGCGCAGACAATATCGCTCCCGAACGGAGCATAGCCTGAATGACCGCTTATTTCATAGCCGTAAATCAGCCCATTGCGAACAAAAAACCTGATGTTAATCATTTCAGTTAAGCCTGAATGCCTGTGATTTCAACCTTTGTATATGGCTGCCTGTGACCCATTTTGCGTTTTTCGTTCTTTTTGGACTTGTAGGTGAAAACTACGACTTTTTTAGCCTTGCCGTTTTTCAACACCTTTGCTGCAACACTTGCGCCCGCAACATATGGTGCGCCGACGGAGATACCGTCATCCTGACCGACCGCGATAACCTTTTCAAAGGTAATTTCGCTGCCCTCTTCGGCGTCAAGCTTCTCCACAAAAACAGTGTTGCCTGCTTCGACTTTGTACTGCTTTCCGCCTGTCTCGATGATTGCGTACATTGACAAAAACCTGCCTCATTTTAAGACTCGCTATTATTGGGCGTGAAAAATCAACTTTCGGTGCAAAGCACCGCCCAGAATATGCGGCATATGGGATTATAGCATAGGAATACAGCAATTGTCAAATACTTTTTATAAACTCGTCAATTCGCTTCCGATTAATTCTGACCGTTGTTTTGATTTGGATTCTGAGGCGGCTGGTCTGCCGGAGGTGTAAAGGGCGCCCCGTTGTGCGGATTATACTGACCGTTGAACTGCCCTGTATATTGCCCGGTATAAGGATCAAAATTTCCCTCGTAACGCCCCGTCTGCGCGTTGTATCTTGCATTCGGATTGCTGTTCTGATGGGGCATTCCTTCGGGCCTTTTGGGGATGATAAGCATACAGGCAATATAAATAAGAATTCCGGGGAAGCCAGTGGTAACGATGCTGAGTATCACATAAATTACTCTCAATATTGTCGCATCAACATTGCTATATTCTGCAATACCGCCTAATACGCCGCCGAGCATCTTATCTTCCGTGCTTCTGTAAAGCTTTCTTTGCATTTTCATAACCTTCTTTCATGATTTAATGAAAGTATAACATAAAAATATGAAGTGTTTTTTAAGAGACTATAAATTGTTTTGAATTAGTGCGGCTGTAACGGTATTTTTGAGAAGCATCGCCACCGTCATAAGGCCGACGCCGCCGGGCACCGGAGTAATGCTTGCTGCCTTAGGCTCGACCTCGGCAAAATCCACATCGCCGCAAAGCTTGTTGTTTTCGTCACGGTTCATACCGGCATCAATAACAATTGCCCCGTCTTTGACCATATCCGCTTTAATCATCTTTTTTTGTCCGACGGCAACAACAAGGATGTCAGCCTGCTTCGTTATTTCCTTTAAATCCTGAGTTTTCGAGTGGCAGATAGTGACAGTTCCGTTTTCTTTAAGCAAAAGCATAGCCATAGGCTTGCCTACGATATTGCTCCGCCCGACTACTACACAGCGCTTACCGCAAACATCTATTCCCTCGCTGTGTATCATCTCCATAATACCTGCGGGAGTGCAGGGGAGGAACTTGAAGTCACCTATCATTATATGCCCGACGTTTGACGGGTGAAATGCATCGACATCTTTATTTTCCGAAATCGCCGCTATAACAGGCTTTTCGTCAAGATGCCTAGGAAGAGGAAGCTGGCATAAAAGACCGTTGATATCAGCTCTTGCATTGAGTTCCTCAATAAGCAGCATAAGCTCCTCCTGAGTTGTGTTCTCGGGCAGGGCATATACATGCGAATGAATGCCTGTTCTGTCGCAGGCCTTCTTTTTATTGTTTACATATGTCTTTGAGGCAGGGTCTTCACCGACAATCACAACTGCAAGCGAAACGCCGATGCCTTTTTCTTTGAGCTTGCTGACGTCGGCCGCCACCACGTCAAGAATAGCGTCTGAGAGCTTTCTGCCGTCAATTATTCTCGCCATCTGTTTCACCCTCCGCATCTTCTTTAATTTCCGCGCTCGTCTCAGCCTCGGGAACATCGTCCTCCGGTTTTTCTTCAGCCGCTTTTTCGGCTTCGGCTTCTTCCGTCACAGCGGAATCTGCTGTTTTGCCCTCACCGACAAGAAGATTGCTTTTTGATTTCTCATCCTTTTCGGCTTCGGTCATTTCGGCGCTTTCAGCGGGAACATCGTCGGGGAAATAGTCAATACCTTCGATGGGCTTGGGATTTTTCTTGAATTTTCTGAGAAGTATTATCAAAGCGGTAAGGCTGGCTATCACAATCAATGCCGAGAGAAGCTGTGAAACTCTAATCGTGCTGTTGCCGATATAAAGGCTGTCTGTCCTGAAGCCCTCGATAATCATTCTGCCCGTGCCGTACCAGATTCCGTAGCACAGGAATATCTGACCGCTGAATTTGCGAAACCTTTTGCATATTAAATATAAAACGAAAAATCCGAGAATGCACCAGATGGATTCATAAAGAAACGTCGGGTGGACATATGCTTTGTCAAGGTATGTGCCTGCCTCGACCGTGAAGCCTCTCGCGGCAAAATCAGCCTGATGGTCTGTAATGTATTCGGCGGTTTTCGGGCTCCACATGCCCCATGGCATGCTTGTGTTTGTGCCGAAAGCCTCCTGATTGGTGAAATTACCCCAGCGGCCGAGGCCCTGACCGATAAGAAAACCCATTGCGCACAAATCGAGAAGGTTATAGAAATTAAGCTTCCTTATACGGCAGGTAATGTAAGCCGCAAGAATTCCGCCTATCAGCCCGCCGTAAATTGCAAGCCCGCCCTCCCATATCTTAAAGACATCGGAGATGTTTTGGTTGTAATATTCCCAGTTGAAAATACAATAATAAAGCCTTGCGCCGATTATGGCGAAAACAGTGCCGTAGATAAGAACATCTATCATCTTGTCGAGGTTCATTTTCCATTTGTACGCCATTCTGCCGCCGAAAAGGACGGCAAGCAGAAAGCCGAAAGCAATAATTGCGCCGTACCACCTGATTGTGAAGGTCATACCAAAGAGGTTAAATTCGGCAATCACCGAATTAACGGTAATCCCATCCTCAAACGCCTTAAAAAATACCACTGTGCGATCCATTTTTTACATCTCCTAAATCGGCTTAATCACTGACAAAGCCGAATATTTTTCTTTCAAAAGCTTTTTAGACCTTTTATTTACAACGTCCAAAGTTATAGCCTTGCATACCTCAATTTCATCGAAAAGCCCATAGCTATTGAAATGAGTTTCAATGATGTGATTAGAAATATCGTCCACGTCATTATACATCATTATCATCCTGCCGTATAGCTCTCTTCTTGCCCTTTCAAAGTCAGCCTGCGGTATCCCCTCTGAATTGAGGCGGGCAATTTCATCCTTGATTACCCGCGCCGCTTTTTCGGGGTCCTTTGATTCGCCGCCGAAAAATGCCGCGGAATAGCCGAACCCGTCAAAATATTCATGCGAGAAGGTCGTGTTTATCAGCCCGCCGTCCATAAGACGTTTATACAGAGGTGAAGCCTTGCCGCTTATGATATTGAGCAGTATCTGCGCGCTTATTCTCTCCTCAATAGTTCTCTCGGGAGTGTCAATATCCTCCTTGAATCCAAGCAGGAACTGAGGGCTGTTGACAGCAAGCTTTTCTTCGATATAGCTTTTTTCCGGTTCGGGCGATTCAATGACAAAATCTCTCTTTGCCATTTCTCCCTGAGATGGCTTGAGGATTCTGTCCGCAACCTCCATAACCTCCTCGACCGTTACATTGCCCGCAACCGCAAGCGCCATATTCTTAAAATTATAAAAGGTTTTATAGCAATTGTAAAGTATATCTGCGGTTATTTTTGCAATTGACTGTTCTGTTCCCGCAATATCAATCCTGACGGGGTGAACACGGTAGAGCGCCATAAGGAGGTTAAACATAACCTCCCAGCCCGCATTGTCCTTATACATCCGGATTTCCTGCCCGATAATGCCCTGCTCCTTTTCAACGGTTGCAGGCGTAAAATACGGCGACTGAACAAAATCAAGCAGAATTTCAAGATTTTCTTTGAAGTTTGAAGAGCATGAAAAAAGGTATGCCGTCCTGTCAAAGCTTGTGTAGGCGTTTGCATTTGCGCCTGTTTTTGCAAAACGCTCAAAAGCGTCATGCCCCTCGCTTTCAAAAAGCTTATGCTCCAGGAAATGGGCGGTGCCTTCGGGGATTTCGGCAAACTTTCCGTCGCTCTGCAAAATCTTAGTATCTATCGAGCCGTATTTTGTTGAAAAAACGGCATACGCCGAAGAATAGCCCTCCTTGGGCATCACAAATATTTTAAGCCCCGTCGGGTGCTCAATCTGAAAATATTTTTCACCGAGTTTTTCGTTTTTTATCTCATTAATATTCATTCCTGCCCCTCCTCGCTGCCCGGTTTGCTTGAAAGCATAAAGATTGTGTCAAGCGTAATCCCCTTCGCGGCATCAATTACATTTTCAAGAGTTACAGCTCTGTATTTTTCGCAGCACTGCTCGGGAGTCAGAATCTCATCCTCAAGAATCTGGCTGAAATACCATGCCGCAACCGTTTCGGGTGAATCGTTGTAACCGTTGAACCTGTCACAGATTGCAAGGATTGAAGCGTTGAATTCATCCGCAGTTACATCGCCGTTTTTTATCAGGTCAAGCTGGCGGAGAATTTCGTCCGTAGCCTTCTTCTCGTTCTCCGTTTCAATGCCGCTGCGCACAAAAATTACGCCCTTCTGCCTCTGAAGCGTTGCCTGGCAGTAGTAGCAGAGGCTCATCTTCTCGCGCACGTTTGAAAAGAGCTTTGAGTAGGTTCCGCCGCCGAAGAGATCCGCCGCAACATACAAATCATATTTTCTGTCGTCCGCGTTTTCCATGCCTGCCCTGAAACCGAGGACAAGCTTCCCCTGTTTTACGCTCTGCTCCTCATTCACCCGTTTTGTTGATGCAGCCGTTTTTATGAATTTGGTATTGGGCATCACAGGCTGGCGGTCAACAGCCGCAAATCCCTGTGAAAAGCTTTTTTCAATGCCCGATGTCTCGCCGCTCGAAATAACGGTAATCTGCACGGCCGCCGTTTTCAAAGCTCTCTGCCATGCATTGAACACATCCTTGGCAGTCAGGGCGTTTATTTTTTCTTTGGTGCCGTATTTCGGTATTCCGAACGCCTCATTTTCGCACATGACCTGCTCGCACCTTTGCTGGGCATAGGCGTTTTTATTGTCCATTTCACTTTCCATAAGTTCGAGCAGGAGGCGCTTTTCACGCTCGACGTCGCTCTTGTCAAAGCTGCCGTCAACAAGCTTAGGCTCAAAGATGAGCTCGGTCAGAAGCTCCGCGCAGCTCTGGGCTATACTTTCGCCCGTCAGAGAAAACCTGTCGTCAATAGCCGTCAGAGTGACCGAAAGAAGCTGGGCCTCGCCGTGTTTTGAAACGCTTGCCGTCAGCACCGCGCCGTAAAGCTCGGCAAGCTTGCCGTATAAAGCCGAAAAATCGGGGTAGTCCTTGCAGGAACGATGCAGAATATATGGTAAAACCGCATTGGCCGAAACATTTTCGTCAAGCGGCAAAGCCATAGTAATCATTATTTTGCCTGTTTTGAACTGCGCGGTCTTCACGCTGCAAAGGCGGACTCCCGGTGCAATTGTAGAAATATTCGGATAATTCATTTTAACCTCCCGCGTTTATATAATACCTTTTTATTATTAACAACAGCATTAATTATACACAGTTTTAAAAATAATTACAATAAATTTCCAGTTTCAATATCATCTTAGTGCTTCCTTGTTATCGTTTCGTATG
>CAZBHG010000020.1:15255-16808 GCA_964491735.1 uncultured Eubacteriales bacterium | reverse complement strand
AAAATATGTTTACGCTACAGCGGCGGCGGCGGGCAAAAGGGTCCAGACCCTCTGTGAGGCGAAGAACCATGCGCTTGTGCTTGAGGATGCCGCTTTGGACAGAACCGCGGCAGGCATTATCAATGCGTCCTTCGGTTGCGCAGGTCAACGCTGCATGGCGTTGCCCGTTGTTGTCGCGCAGGAGTCGATTGCGGATGAGCTTGTGGCAAAGATTAAGGAATTGGCATCAAAGCTCAAAGTCGGCCCGGCATATGACAAGAGCACAAATTTGGGCCCCGTATATTCTGCCGCGCATAAGCAAAGTGTTATCGATTGGATAAACAAAGGGCTTGAAGAGGGCGCGGAGCTTGTGCTTGACGGGCGCGATACGGTTGTTGAAGGCTACGAAAACGGCTTCTTTATTGGGCCGACAATTCTTGACAAAGTAACACCCGAAATGACAGTCGGCACATATGAAATTTTTGGGCCTGTCCTTTGCATTAAAAGGGTCAAGAATTTTGAAGAAGGGCTTGAAGTTATGAATGCAAATCCATTTGCAAACGGCTCCGTTATTTATACGCAGAGCGGGTATTATGCAAGAGAATTTGCAAGAAACACCGACGGCGGCATGGTCGGCATCAACGTCGGCATTCCCGTACCCGTGGGCGTGTTCCCGTTCTGCGGGCATAAGAATTCCTTCTTCAGCGATCTGCACACGCTGGGCAAGGACGGCTTCCGGTTCTTCACAGAGACAAAGTCTGTCACAACCCATTGGTTTGATGAGCATGAGAAAAAATCAACAAAGGTTTCGACATGGGATGGCACAATCTAAAAAAAGCCCGTGCGGCTAATAAAATACAAGGAGTATTAATATGATTAATGTCGGTATTATCGGCGCCGGAAGAATCGGCAAGGTACACTGCGAATCCATAATGAGATATGTTAAAAACGCAACAGTCAAAGCGATTGCAGACCCGTTTATGAACGAAGAAACAAAAAAATGGGCGCAGGACATGGGCGTCAATGAAATCTATTCGGACTATCAAAAGATTTTAGAGGATAAGAGCATTGAGGCAGTTCTTATCTGCTCATCGACTGATACGCACTCTTCAATTTCCTTGGAGGCTATCGCGGCAGGCAAGCATATCTTCTGCGAAAAACCGATTGACCACGACGTTTCCAAAATTCTTGAGGTTAAGAAGGCTCTCTCAAACAGCAGCGTAAAATATCAGGTCGGTTTTAACCGCCGATTTGACCATAATTTCCGCTGCGCTCAGGCTGCCGTCGCCGCAGGAAAAATCGGCGAGCTGAATGTTCTGAAGGTCTGCTCACGCGACCCTGGCGCACCGCCTGTCAGCTACATCAAAGTATCCGGCGGCATTTTTCTCGACATGACCATCCATGATTTTGATATGGTCAGGTTTATGTCAGGCGCAGAGGCCGAGGAAGTGTTCGCTTACGGCGCAGTGCTTGTTGACCCCGCAATCGGCGAAGCGGGTGACATTGACACGGCTGTTATTTCAATCAAGCTCTCAAACGGCGCGCTTGCCGTCATTGACAATTGCCGCCGTGCA
>CAZBHG010000020.1:0-15245 GCA_964491735.1 uncultured Eubacteriales bacterium | reverse complement strand
GTCGCAATTTCAAATGACACAGAGTCAAGCGCAGTTGTATCCGATGCAGACGGCGTTCACGCCGAAAAGCCTCTCCTCTTTTTCCTTGAGAGATACATGGGTGCTTATGTTGCCGAAATCACGGAGTTTATTGACTGCATAATTAGCGACAAGCCCGTCGATGTCGGCATTGACTGCGGGCTGCAGCCGGTGCTGATAGGTCTTGCGGCAAAGAAATCGCTCTTAACGGGCGTACCCGTAAAGATTGCGGATATTGCAAAGGAATACGGGCTGTAATATATTGTGCTTGTAAAAAAGGCGGGGCTGTTCACTGAACAGCCCCGCTAAATCATTTTATTTTTGTACAAATTCAGGCTTTGATGCCATTTTTGACCGCCTCCGCAAACAATATAATTCCGTTTTATCTTATTTTTTTGCTCCAGATAATTTCCCCTTGTCTTGAGCAGACGGTCGTTACATTGTCAGCGGTTATTTCAAGAAGAGTATCCATTTCCTTTGCAACATTTCCATACTTTGATTTCTGAAAATGTGTGAATATGTAATCCGCCTTTTTGATTTTGCCTTTTACCGCCTTGCAAAAGGCCCGCACCGGAGCGGCAACATGAGATGCCCAGACAGGAAAACAAATTGTCACTTGCTCATATTGGTTAAAATCAATATATACTTCTTCAATCGGCATTTCCAACTGGCGCATTTCGAACCTGCCGCACCACCAAAAGCCAGATGTTCCGTCGATTGGTTCAGTTGTTGTAATTTCATAAAGCTCTGCTCCTGTGCGATTTGCTTCAATAAGTGCTGCTTTTTTTGTGTAGCCCATGCGTGAGAAGTAAACCACCAAACGGGTTTTATCAGCGCCGATATTCGGATAGTCCTTTTCATCAATCGTGAAATTTTCCTGCTTATAGAATACCCATGCTGCGACGCCTGTAAGTGCCTGAAAAATTCCAAAATCAAAGTAGATGTTCGATAAAAAGTTTGAAGGGAATATCACAAATTGAATCACAATCCATGCCATTAGTGTAACGCCGAAAATCGCGCCGCACACAATGCCGGATTTTTTCTTCATAAGCAGCAGAACCGCCGCAATCAGATTGGGGATTCCGTTTACACACAACAGGGCAATGCCGGGAAACAAAAAGTCCTGAAACAAATATTTTGCGAACGGCAGCACCTGAAAATAGGGCAGCAGCTCCTGCATGCCGAGGTTGCTGCCGTCAATTGCCGTGAGCATTCCCACCGAGCCTGCAACCGCTCCTATGCCGATGAACAAGCACCAGAAAATCAGAATTTTTCTCGCAACATTATATCTTGAATGTGTTTTCATAGTTAGTCACGCTTCCTCCCTTTCTTGTTGTCAAGGGCAAGCCCGAAGGCAACACCGCATTACTTTAAGTCATTATAAAACTTATTGATATAGTCTTCAATATCCTCCCTTGTGCCCTTATAAGGTCCGGGGGTCTCCATCTTTATCGAAACGGTTGCGGTTGCGTAAAGCAGGGAGTCTTTGATATTATGCTGCAGCCTTTCGTTTATATAAGCCGCAAAGGTTGTGTCTCCTCTGCCTGTTCTGCCGCTCAGATTTCTTGCTCTTATCGGGCAGGAGTAAAAATCGCTGCCGTCATAAATAATAACCTCCGTGTTGTGGGTTATCATTATTTCTTTCGCGCCCCAGCTGTAAAGTAGCTTTGCCGCCTCATATCTGTCCTCAAGCCCTGTCAGAATCTGAGCCTCGGCGGCGTCGGTTTTGAGGTAGGTCACATAAGGCAAAATCTCCTTTTTATCCGCCCAATCCTCAAAATACATCGAGCCGTCGTCGCTTACATGGCGCAGGCACGTCTGCACATCCACGGCGACCGCAGCTTTTTCAGAAAGCCCTGTTATCATTTCGTTGTTAAAATCACCATATATAAGACCTGCAAAATGATAGATATCTGTATCAAATTCGGGAATATCCTCAAGAGTGAAAGGGTCGCCCTTGCTTGAACAGGAGCAGATTCTTCTCTCCTTATCGGCTGTGAGATACTGGTTTTTCATATCTGTCGATTTTTTTGAAGTGAGGCAAAAAATATCCTCCTCAGGCAGGGTGAAGGTATCCATGCGCTCCATATCGGCAGGCGCAACCTTTGTCACCGCGGCAACGGTGTGACCGAGCGCATGGGCGGAGGCGGAGGAATAAACAACAGCTCCGCCGACAATTTTCTCTTCACTGCCGAGATGGTCGATATTATGATCCATTGTGATATGACCTATAATGACAGAACTGTAATGCTTCATCTGAATTTCCCCTTGTATTATATTTCGTAAGTTGTCATTTCTTCAACAACCTCAATGCCGGCATAAGCCGCAAAGTCCTTCTCGGGAGTGTAATCCGGGCTTAAATGAGTGGCTAAAATGCGGATGCCCGTTTGCTTATGGATATCAATCGCTATGTCTGCGGTCATATGAGGGCCTTTGAAGCCGGCGGGCTTGCTGCAGTCGGCAAGCACACAGTCCGCGCCCTCAATAGCACTGTAAAGATTGGGCGTGAACATCGTGTCCCCCGTATAAACAAAGGTTTTTGAGCCTTCAATTCTCACAGAATAATCGGGCGCGGTGTGGTTCATAAAAAAGAATTTCAGTTTCATGGAGCCGAGTGAAATTTCGGTATTCTCATCGTAATTTATGACATTGAAATTCGGATGAGTCAGGAGCAGACGGTACCACTCGCTGTCCTCATAGTGGGCATAGATGGTAACAGTATGACCGAGTTCCTCAAGCAGATATCTGAATGTCAGCAAATCGCTCGTATGGTCATAATGCAGATGCGAAAGGAAAACGGCATCAATTTTTCTGATGTCCGTAACCTCCTGCAGGCGGGCAAAGGTACCCGCACCCATATCCATGACAAGGCGCGTACCGTTATCCTCAACAAGGTAGCCGCTTGTGGCTCCCGTGCCCGCTTTCGCATACGGACCGTATTTACCCAAAACCGTAACTTTCATAAGCATCCTCCGTCTATCCTAAGCCTTGCTTTAAATAAGTGTTCTTTTATAAATTATAACATATTTTGATTTTCTGCACCAAAACATTTTTGATGCTGTCAATTGCATCCCGCATATAAAGCTTTGGGTCAAAGGCATCGGGCAGCCTTGCCATTCCCGCCTTAATTCCCGCAGTATATGCCTGACGAAGCTCTGTTGCGAAGTTTATTTTGCTGATACCCGCTTTTATGCAGGCTGTCAGAATCTCATCGGAAAGCCCCGAAGCGCCGTGCAGAACAAGGGGAGTTTCAATTGCGGCACGAATTTCTTCAATTCTTCTGACGTTTATTCTGGGTATCCCCTTATAAACGCCGTGCGCTGTGCCGACTCCGATTGCAAGCGTGCTGACACTGCTTTCACGCACAAATCTTTCCGCCTCACTGACCTTCGTGTAACCCGCTTCGAGGTCGATATCCCCCTCCTCCTTGCCGCCTATGGTGCCAAGCTCGCCTTCAACGGAAACGCCGAGGGGCAGGGCAAAATCCGAGACCTCTTTCGTCAGCTTAATATTTTCCTCAAAGCTCAAACTGCTGCCGTCAAACATGACGGAGGAAAAGCCGCAGGAAACACACTCTTTTGCAAGCTCAAGGCTGCTGCCATGGTCAAGGTGCATTGCGTAGTCGACGTCACAGCCCTCCATGAGCGCCTTCATCATGGCAGGATAGGTCGCAACGCCCCCATATTTGAGAGTGCGGGGAATTGTCTGCACTATAAGCGGGGTTTTTATTTCATGCATGACCTCAGAAACGGCAATTGCCGATTCAAGGTTATCAATATTAAAAGCGGGGATTGCGTAACCGCACGATGAAGCCTTTTTCATCAGGTCATAAGCAGTAGCAACAGCCATTTTTTGCCTCCGTATTTTTGGTATTTTTAAATATTATTCCGATACAGTGCCGATTATTAACGGCTGTCGGTATGTTCCGCAGGGTTGGCTTTCGCCCTTCTTCTCTTAGTCTCCTCAAAGACGATGATGGCGGCAAAGCATAAAAAGCCGACACAGCTTGTATATATTCCTACTTTCAGGTAAGGAGTACAATATTTTAATTTCACCTTGTGGTTACCGGCGCCAAGCTCTATCCCCATGTAAGTTATGTTTGCTTTCAATATCGGTACTTCTTTGCCGTCAACATAGGCAGTCCATCCTTTACTGTATGGAATGGACAGACAAAGGACTTTTTCTTTGTCCAAAGATATAGTGCCGGAAACGGAATTGGATTTTATTTTAACATTCTGCAATGTATCTTTCGCAAGAGCCTTAACATCGCTGACATACTGTTTCATTGGCAAACAAACAACATTCATTTTGTCAAATGAATACCTGCCGGCTTTTGTAAAAGTAATTTTTATTTTTTTCCGCGCGCCGCGGTGATAGCAAAGATTAACATCAAAATTTCCTCTTTCACTGTGATAATTACGCAAGGGCGTAGTAAGAGCGAATGACTTACTTACGTCTCCCATCGAAACGAGCACACTCACAGATGGGCTTTCCTGCCAATCAATACCGCTTAAAAGCGTAGTTACTTTTTGATTTCGTGACATTTCGCTCCAATCGGATGACTCTTTTTTAAGCGAAACAGGATTTTCACCGCTGTATTTTATTCCGCTGAAGCTCAAATAGGTTTCGCTTTTTCTTGTGCCTTCAAAACGCAGGATTGCATAAGCATTGTTGGCAAAAACCTTAAATTCCCCGTCTTTATATTCAGTATTGTTGCCCAATTCAACGGTATAAGGTATATCCTTATCCGTATATATTATTTTATTGTTTAGCGGCACAGCATCGGTTGCATTTTCCAAAGTAACGCTTTGAAGCATTGCCTGCTGCTTTTGTATTGCGGTCATCGAATCCAAATCAGAGCGCAAAATGCATGAGGAATAAGTATAACCCAAAGGCAAAGCAAGTTTATTCTCATAATAACCGTATTCGGTCGTTCCCGACGCTTTGACAGAATGAGAAGTAGAATATTCGCTTGCATTTGCCGTCGTAACAGTTTTAACCGGTTTTAAACTGAAGCCGAACGGTAAATATGCTCCGGCCTCTGAGGTTTCGGCAATCATATACTTAACACTTGCCAAAGCCTCCGCCATTGTTTTTCCGTCAAGCCCCCGGACATCCTGCTCTTCGTTACGTCTGTCTGAAATTGCGGAATTATATTCATAAACATAAGGATTTATAAGGCTGAAATAGCATGACGTTGTTCTTGCCCTGTTAATCATTGAGACATTTGTCAAACAAAAGCTCTTGTCGGTATCGTTGTCCTCATAACGGAAAAATTCATCGTTTTCCAAACTGGATATTTCTTTGCTTTGTGTGTCAGTTATTGTGGTATATGCCGTTCCCCGATTCTGAAATTGATTAACGTAGCCTTTGAACTGAGGGGAATACAGACATGTTGAATTTGCCGTTATTCCGAAAATCAAAAAGAACATAACCGAGCCCCGCATTGTTAAGGTGAAATGCCTGCCTTTTCTGTAGGTAAAAGTCAGCATCAATAAAGCACCGACGGTTATCAGCAAAATAATTACCATGCTTAAATTGGCGCTTGTTCTGGCGCACTTAAACAATATACAAAGAAAAGCGTAAATCAGCATTGTCCTGCAGAGTACAAGACCTTCTTTTTTTGTAAGCGTCGTGATTTTCGGCAAGCTGTAAATTAATATTATACTCACCAAAAATCCGTAACCCCAGACCCACCTGTTGGCAACATAAGCAAGCCCGTTAAATATGTACCCGAAAATCGGGAAAAGCAGAAATGCGGTCAACAGCAGAAAACCGATTTTTTGCTCTTTGTTTTTTCCCTTTTGCATAAACAAAAGTATTACGCTGATTAATGCCAGAGGCGAAAATCCAATATATGACCAGCGCTGTGCATCGGCGGTAGAAATAAATCCGGATAGGAACCTCAAATAATACGATGCATTATAAAACAAACCGACTAATGTGGAAGAATCGCTTCGATTTGATAAAAACAATGCAAATACCACGGGAATAAAAATTGCACATGCCATTAAAACGCCGATAATATAGAACTTCCCGAATTTGAAAAAACATTGCAGTAAAGACTTAAAAATAGATTTTTTGTATATCATGAAGAAACGGAAGGCGGCATAAATAACCATAAGGATACTTAACATATAGAAAAAATAGAAGTTGCTGATTACTGATACAAATATAGATAAAATGAACAAATAAGGCCTTTTGTTTTCAAAAATATATTCAATACCCAAAAGGATAAGAGGAAGATATATCATTGGGTTTGTAAAATACGGATGACGTATTGCCGAAAAAAGAGCGTAACCGCTGAAAGTATAAGCCAACGCACCAATCAATGTATAAAAACGATTGCCGGGTTTTAGATGCAGAGCAAAGCATGAAAAAGCAAGACCAGAAAGATACAAGCGGAAAATAATCAACGCGATATATAAATATTCCGTATTAGCTTCCGGTACAAAAACCGCCAGCAAATCCAGAGGGTCGCCGATTACATAGTAGTGCAGTGTTGTAAGAACATCGTTGCCGAAACCGATGCTGAAATCAAACATCGGTATAGTCAGCTTGCCGGTGGATATAAGTGTTTTTATTATGCTGCGAAGATATGTTCCCAGGTACATCAGAGCCTGATAATGCTGTGAAATACCGTCACCTTTTCCGTTGGCCGCCATCATGATAAAAGATTTTCCGTATATAAAAAAACATAAAAAAGCAAACAAAGAAATGACGCAAAATGATAGAGTGTATATTGAAATATAATAAGTTTTCGGGTACTCGGCTTTTATCCTGTTATTTTTTAATCGCCTGTCATAATAAGCCAAAGAGAAGCTTTTTATCTTTTCCATCAACTCACCTTTTCCGATAATAAATCACCTAATAGTACCATTTCACACATATTATGTCAATAAATCAGAATATAAAATAAAATTCCCGTCTTGACTATTTTCGGGGATGGATTATACTGTAATTGTCAAAATTTGGTTTAATAGTATTTTTGGGAGAGTTTTTATGTTAAAGTTCTTATCGGCTTTTCTTGCAATGATAATGACTTTATTCGGGCAGGTATTTTATTTACCGCCTGAAGACTACACTGAGGAGGCGGCGCGTATGGCTACAAGCAGAGAATATCATTCCTATATTGACGATATGTCAAACCTGCCCGTGTCATTTATGTATGGCACGGAGAAATATTCCGGTTTCAAAGGCTTCAATGAAGTGAGCCGCGAAATAGTGACGCAGGGCGAAAAAGAGACGACGACCGTCGTCCTTCTGCACAGCGACTCAAAGCTGCAGGCAACTGTTATATGCTCATATTATTCCGGCTACAATGCCTATGAGTGGACAGTCTGGTTTGAAAATGTCGGCACGGGGAACACCTCCGTTTTGTCAGATGTCAAGGCGGCAGACATGTATTTTACTGGGAGCAACCCCGTGCTCAAGGGCATCAGCGGTGACGGCGATGGCTGGTATGAGCCGTATGAAAAGGAATTAACCCTTTGCACAAAAAAGATTGTTGCGGATACGGGCAGGGCGACCGACTACGTTTTTCCGTATTTCAACCTTGAAACTGACAGCGGCGGCACGATGATGGCAATGGGCTGGCCCGGCACATGGAAGGCAACATTTTCTTATGACTACGAGGGGCAGACTCATTTCAAAGGCACCGGCACGCTTAATCTCTGTTCGTATCTGAAGCCGGGCGAAAAAATCAGAACGCCGCTCATGGCATTTCTCAGATATTATGAGCGGGACGAGGACCTCGCCACAAATCTTTGGCGCGAGTGGTATATCGACTGCAACATGCCCTGCGAAACAGCTGATTCCGACGAGCCGATTCAGCCCAAAACAAGCTTTATGTTAAGCCCTGACAGCCCGAATCCCAGCAGCGACGGCAGCGTCGGGTTTGAATGTTCATCATGGAAGGCGAGCTGTGAAAAGGTGCTTGCCGAAGGCCTTGATTTTGACTACCATTGGTATGATGCGGGCTGGTATTATGACGAATACGGCAATTCAATCTGGAGTGAATGGTACAGAACAGGTTCTCTGACACTTGACAAAAGCAAGTGGCCGGAAGGGACCTTCCTTGAAATGACAGACACTTTGAGAGATAGCGGCATAAAAACCCTTTTATGGTTTGAGCCGGAAAGGCTGGGCGTTGAGGATTTTGACGCGTTTTGCGAAAATTACGGCTATGACAGCAGCTGGAAAATCGGCAGCAACCTTTCAAACCTCGGCAACCCCGACTGTCTGGAGTGGACGTATGAACATATCATAACCGTGCTTGAGGAGACGGGTGCGGACTTGTACCGCGAGGATTTCAACACCTCCCCCGCTTCGGCATGGAAAGCGGCAGACCTGAAAGAGGGAATTTGCAGAACAGGTATTACGGAAAACAAATACGTGCAGGGGCATCTTGAACTCTGGGACAGGATAAGTCAATTCTGCGCCCAAACGGGAAGAAGCACAGTCATTGACAGCTGCGCCTCCGGCGGCAGGAGAGACGACCTTGAAACAATGAGGCGCGCCGTTCCGTTTTTGAGGAGCGATGCGGACAGAAGCACGGCGGAAATCAGGCTTTCTATGTCGACAACCTACAGCAAATGGATTCCCTGCAACGGCTCGACAATGCTGGCGTCCTTCTCTTCCGACGCCGCGTCAATCAAATATCTTTCAAGGGTGAGCTACCTGCCGATAGACACCTATGCTGCGGCATGGACAAGGGACACCGGATTGGATTATAACGCCGTCAGAACGTCCCTTGGCGAATGGAAGGATATCAGCAAATATTTTTACGATGATTTCTATGCCCTTACACCATGGCATTCCCACACAGACGGCACAGGCTGGACGGCATGGATGTACCTTGATGCAGATGACGGTTCCGGTGTTCTGCAGGTTTTCAGGCAGAGTGACAACGGCGAAAGCACCTATACAATCTGCCTGAGAGGCGTTGATGACAATACGGTATACAATCTTTGCGACATTGACGGCATAAACTCGTTTTCACAGGTTACGGGCAGTCAGCTTAAAGCGGGGATAACGGTTACTCTCAGCAATCCTTCGTCTGCGGCGATTATTTATATTGACAAAGCGATTTAGAGTCGGATTTTGCGGCAAAACCGAAGCCCTCCTCTCCACGAACGGAGAAGAGGGCTTTTTAATTATATCAAATTTAAACAATATCGGAGCTTTGCCCTGCCTGTGAAACCGCTCAGTAATTAAACACGCGTCCGGTTAAAAACTCCGGAATGCTAATGAGATAGTTCATATAAAGGTCAATAAAGAATTTGACAAAGACCGTTGTGCTTGCAAGACTGAATTCTAAGCACTTGTCTTCGCTGTCGCTGAAAAGAATGTCAAAAATGTCGCTCAGGTCGTACAAATCCCCAAATGTAAGAACCCTGTCAGTATAGGTTGAGGTGTCGCTTTCGTTAAGCTCAATTATTCTGACGCCCTTGGTTACACCGTAGGCATTGCCGGAATAAGACGCCTTTGGAGTATTGACCAAATCTATGCCATTGTGGGTGATGTTGAAGGTATTGCTGTGGTCATGACCGAAAAACATGGCAAGCACGTCGCCCTGATTTACGGCTGCCTCAAACTCGCCGTTATTGTAATAGGGCGGGCAGGGATATTCAAACAGACCGCCGCTGTTGGTGTTTTCAGGGTTGAGCATGTAGTATTTGCCGTCCTCATAGATGTGCTCAAAGGAATAGATGGTTTTGGTGTCAGTCTCGATAAGCGCGTCATAGATTTCAGGCACTATGATATGCTGGAACAGGAGCGAAGGCACCGGTTCCCCGCCGTTCTGCGCTTTAAGGGCGTTACTCTTTGCGACGTACCAATCTATCTGATCCGTTTTCACATAGTCGTAATGTCCCTCGCCGTCCGTGGAGCCGGAGTCGACCATCCAAAGGTTGAAAGCAATGTCGTCACTGTCGGACGCGAGAATCGGGACATTGTACGTTCCGCAGCCGGAAAGCAGCGCTCCGTCATCCACTGAAATCGAGCAGTCGTAGGAATTGTAGATTGCCATCAGCTCCGAAGTCGATAAAAAGCTGATTTCGGCATCGTGGTTGCCGAAGGTCACGGCCACGGGAATGTTACGCTCCTCAAAAATGGACATCAGGCAGTCAATGCAGTAGGTAATCTCCTCATAATCGCCGCTCATCGCAATGTCGCCGGTGATAACAACAAGGTCCGGTTTTTCTTCATCCAACATTTTTTCGAGCAGGAACAACGTCTTTGGCATAGCTTTGTCATTATGGAGGTGGGTGTCGGTGATATGCATGATTTTGAAGCTGCCGTCATCGTTGAAACGCTGTGCCTCCGCCGTAGCTCCGCCGTTCAAATCCGCCGCAGAGGATATGACTGTGAAACCGAACAGCATGGAAACAACCAAAAAAATCGCAATCAGTTTTTTCATTTTGATACATCCCTTCCGTTTATTACCATTTTATTATAACATCCATATATAATAAAAATCAATGGATTCTTTATTTCATGGTGAAAGACAGATTTTATTCAATACCTCTATAGCCGTTTTTCTCGGCGTGACCAAGCAAATACAGAAAAGCAAAAGCCGGTATACTTGGAATATATGTTGACATATTTCTGATGTCAACGATTTCACACTATCTTTTTATATCCGGCAGGTGATATAATTGACCAAAGATAGCGTATTCCACTTAAATTCTACTGCCAGGGGATGTTGTTTTTTAGCTTCACATATTATCATGTAGCTATCAAACAACATGGAGGGAAGATATGAATCAGTCAGCTATAGGGCAATATATCGCTAGGAAGAGAAAAGATAAAAACCTTACTCAGGAACAACTTGCAGAAAAACTGGGAGTATCAAACAAAACAATTTCCAAATGGGAAAACGGCAAGTGCATGCCGGATTATGGCATTATTCAAGACTTGTGTAAAGAATTGGAAATCAGCATCCCGGAGCTTATGGACGGTGAAGACATCGGCAATAGCAGTATGCGTTTGTATGATGATACTCATATTATGGATTTGCTCAAAAGGACGAAAGAGCTTGAATCCCAAAAGAATACAATATATGGCGTGCTGTTAATAGTTATGGGAATAGCCATGCTTGCAATCTCAAATACTTTTGGCGGTACGGATTTTAAGGATTTTATGTCCGGACTTCTTTTAGGGCTGTCTGTAGGAGAAATGTTAGTCGGTATCTTTATTGTTGGCAGGAGCCTGACTAAAAAATAATAAAGAGTTTACCGAGGTCAGTATCAATGCTTCGGTAAGGCGGATGGCAGGGCTGCAGTATGAAAAGAAAAAGTCGGCAATACATTGATATTGCCGGCTTTTTTGTGTGAGATTATGTGCTTTGCATGCATTTATATTGTTTTTTCTGTCTTTTTATGTTACGCTGAATTCAGAGTCTTTTATCCTGTGCAGTAGCTGTCTGAACACCGCAGCGGCTTGCACAGAAAAATGAAAAGGTGATTTTTATGGATGAAAACAAACTTCGGGAAATAACTAAAAATATAGAAAAGTATGATTTGACCGAAGACGAAAAGAAAAAGCTGCCCGGCTCGTTTATAAAACTGCCGTGCGGCGAAACTCACTATGAGCTAAAAGGGAGCGGTGATACCGTTGTTCTTGTTCACGGCTACGCGACTCCGTATTACATATACGACAAGATTTTTGCCTGCCTTACCGAAAGGAACTTCAGGGTTCTGCGCTACGATTTGCTCGGAAGAGGTTTTTCCGAAAGGGTGAAAGGAAAATATAATCCGGATCTTTTTGCACGCCAGCTAAAGGAGCTGACCGACGCGCTCGTTCCCGGCGAAAGCTTTTTCCTGATTGGCACATCCATGGGCGGGGCAATAACTGCTGCGTTTACGGCGCAAAACCCCGAGCGGGTCAAAAAGCTGTTTTTGTTTGCTCCCGCAGGAATGAAATTTGACCCGCCGCTTTACATGAAGCTGTCTGAAAAGCCGCTGCTCGGAGAGCTGATGTTCAAGGTTGCAGGCGCTAAGACACTGCTCCGAAAATGCAGCTCGGAGCTTATATACAGCAAGGAAGATAACGATTATTATATGGAAAAATTCGGCGAAAGCATACGCTACAGGGGCTTTTCAAAAGCGACACTTTCGAGCCTTCGCCACACAATCCTCAATTGGGACGAATCCATTCCGAACTATAAAATGGTTGCAAGGCACGGCACTCCCGTATGCACTATATGGGGAACGGCGGACAAGACAATGCCTTATTACCAGACTGAGCAGTTGAAGAGTATACTGCCCGATATGCACCTTTATACCTTTGAAAATTCGGGACATATATTTCTTTTTGACGAGGGGCAGAGAACCTGTAATATTCTGCTCGACGAGATAAAATATTCTTCCGCCGAGGTGTGATATGACTTCGATGAAAAGCGACGCTGTTGAAATAATCAGGCATGCAATTGCCGCAGCTGACCCGTACGGTGCAACCAAAAAGCTGCTTGAAAGTCTTGATACAGGGGCGGACAAGCTCACTGTTTTCAGCATAGGAAAGGCGGCTGTGCCGATGGCTGCCGCTGCCGAGGCAGTGTTCAAAAACAAAATTAAAAACGGCCTTATCGTGACAAAATACAAGCATTTAGGAGATTTTTCTTTGCCAAGCTTTGAAGCGATTGAAGCGGCTCATCCGGTGAGCGACGGTAACAGCATTATCGCTGCTGAAAAAGCACTCGAAATTGCAGAAGGTCTTGCAAAAGACGATGTGTGCATCGTTCTGCTTTCAGGAGGTGGAAGCGCTCTTTGTGAAAAAAGCATTGTTTCACCCGAAAAGCAACGGGATATAACAAAAAAACTCCTCGCAAGAGGAGCAGAGATAGACGAAATCAATGCTATCAGACGGCGCATTTCACTCGTAAAGGGGGGAAGGCTTGCGGCAGCGGCTTATCCCGCAAGAGTGTTTACTGTTGCACTTTCGGATGTATTGAGCAACGATAAAAGCGTTATCGCGTCCGGTATTACTGTGCAGGACACCATGCCGCCGCAGGAGGTGCTTCGCATTCTCAACAAGTATCTTCCCGAATATTCCGCCGAACTTCATTCGGTGATTTACGAAGCAGGCTGTCTGAAAATAAATGACGGGGGATTCTTCTTCGCCGGAGATATAAATTCTCTGTGCGACGCCGCCGAAAAAAAGGCAAGGGCACTCGGCTACAGCGCGGCAGGCGTTTCACGTTCGCTCACGGGTGAGGCATCCGACAGGGCCGCTGAAATTATCAGAGCTGTTCCGGATAAAAAAGGCAAGAGGGCATATATTTATGGAGGAGAAACCACAGTCACCTTAAAAGGCGCGGGGCTAGGAGGCAGAAATCAGGAAATGGCTCTGCGGGCAGCAATCGAGCTTGACGGCAAGAAGAATATCGTATTTGCCTCGGCAGGCTCAGACGGAACGGACGGCCCGACAGATGCGGCGGGGGGAACAGCAGACGGCAAAACCTACGCCCGAATGTGCGCTGCGGGTTTAAGCCCGGAAAAGGAGCTTGCAGACAACAACTCAAACCGCGCGTTAGACGCTGTAGGGGAGCTTATTGTCACCGGACCCACAGGCACAAACGTCAATGACCTGACGGTTATTTTGACCTCATATTAAAAATTAAAGCAGCCGCTGATTTACTCGCAGGTGTACACCCCGAATTAATCAGCGGCTGCTTACTGCTGCATCGCACCTTTTTTTTGAATTTTAGATTCGTGTGACTTCTACGGTGCAGCTTTCAATATCACTCTGCCACAATTTAATATTATGCAGGTCGTAGGATTGCGGAGCATTTTTGAATTTTTTTGCAGCCTTGCTGCCCTTAGAAAGTCCTCCGAGGATTGCAAAAAAGAACAGGGGCTTTTTCATTCCTCTGACAAATTTTCCGAGCAGCGCACCGAGGTTTGTGTTCCTGCCGGCTCCCACAAGGTCGGAGGACTGAATGATGGCATTGTCAAAGAGAAAATCCACACCCTCGGGGGGAAGACGAAGCAGAGAATTTTTCAGCCCCTCGTTCTTTGCGGTATCACCGCCGTAAAGCCTATGAAATTCCCTGTTATATTTCCAGAGAGCCTTGGCGGACGCGTCCCCTCCGGCTTCAATAACTGTTTTTGCAAGCAACTTTCCCGCATGAAGCGAAAGGTCTATGCCCATTCCGTTCATGGGTGTTGTCATAAACGCGCTGTCGCCTACGGCGGCATACCCGTCGGCTACCATGAGCGCCAGCGGCCGCCGCACGGGAATTACGCCGTAATTCCCGCCGTGAAGAATTTCTGTGCTTATCCACGGATGAGCCTTGCGGAAGTTTTCGGTATGAATTGCAATTTGTTGCTCTGTCAGCGGGTTAATTCTGCCGATAAGTATATCTACGCTGTCATCATTTGTGCAGCACCATGATAAGCCCTGCTCGCCTGCATGGCAGAGATAAATCTCAAACAGCTCATTTGGCATTTCGTGGTTGCCGAGCTTGTTATAATATGCACGATATGCGTAAAAAACATCTCCTCTTTGAGGCTGATTCTCAATGCCGAAGCTTTTGGGAAGCTGAGTTCTGACAGGTGAAAAAACGCCGGCAGCATCAATGAGGAGGTCACAGTCGAAATCACCGCGCGAGGTTTTTATTCCTGACACTCTGTTTTCGCAGATGACAGGGGAAAGAATTTCCGTAGAGTAAATGAAGCTTACACCGCAGTCTTCGGCATTTTTTATAAGCATGGAAATTACCGGCTTTCGCCACATAATTTTCTGCCGATTTTCGTCCGTATAACGTATAACCACCCTTGTCCGGTAAGACGGGCTGACAAAGGCGCAGTCTCCTCTGCACCGCCAGCTTCCGCCCGGCAGAGCGGCACCTCCGGCAGCTTCAATAAGCAGGTCGAAGGTAAACCTGTCCTCCCAGTCATGCCCGAGGTCCTCTTTATTTCCTTTTTCAATTACAACAACATCATAGCCCGCTTTTGAAAGCTCTGCGGCAGCAACCAAACCCCCATGCCCCGCACCTGCAACAATGATTTTCATTTTCATCTAACCCCAAACTGCAATAAATACTGTTTCGGATATTATAACAGTACATACGAACAAAATCAACACAGCGATCTTTTTGGAACGAATGAATAATGAATACTGAAAAATGAATAGTATAAACAGAAAAAGCCGCCTTACAGCGACTTTTTCAGTTTGGTGGAGACGAAGAGGATCGAACTCTCGACCTTACGGATGCGAACCGTACG
>CAZBHG010000019.1:0-16834 GCA_964491735.1 uncultured Eubacteriales bacterium | reverse complement strand
CAAGCTCAAAGCCATAGGAGTGAAGCATACGGCTTGCATTGATGACATCCCTGGCGCAATGCCCCCTGTTGTTGAGCTTCAGCACTTCATCGTCCATGCTCTGCGCGCCGAGTTCTACCGCCGTAACATGATAATTCTTGAGTGTTCTGCAGATTTCGTCGTCAATTGCATCGGGGCGGGTGGAAATCCTTATGCCCGAAAAGCTTTTGTTATCTATATATTTATTTGCGCCTTCGAGAAGAGATATCATATATCCTCTCTCAATTGCGGTGAAACTGCCGCCGAAAAAAGCTATCTCCCTACCCTGTGCGTCAGATTCCAGAGCGGTTGCGACAGCTTCGTCAATATCATTTACCGTGAGCTTTTTTGTACTGCCGGAAATACTTTTCTGGTTGCAGAAGCTGCATTGGTGCGGGCAGCCCTCATGCGGCACAAAAAGTGCGACATTTATATGCTTCATAGACCCATAAGCTCAAGAGCCTGTCTCGCGGCATCCTGCTCGGCGAGCTTTTTGCTTTTACCGGTACCCCTGCCGACAACGTTGCTGTTTATATGCACCTCAACCTCAAAGCGCTTGTCATGGTCCGGCCCGCTCTCGCCCACAAGAGTATATTCAACACATTCCTCCGGATTTCTCTGGATAACCTCCTGAAGAATAGTTTTGTAGTCCTTATATGCCTTTGCTTTTTTGACGGAACCTTCGACAAATCTCAGCACAAAGGTTTTTGCCTGCTCTATGCCGCCGTCAAGGTATATAGCGGCAATGAGTGCTTCAAACGCATCCGCAAGAATCGACGGACGTTCACGCCCGCCGCTGACAATCTCGCCCCTGCCCAGCTGCAGATATTCACCGAGTCCTATCTCGTTTGCAAAGGCGCACAGTGATTTTTCGCAAACTGTTGCGGCGCGGAGCTTTGTCAGATTTCCTTCTGGCTGATGCCTGAAATGCGTATAGAAATACTCGGCAGTAATAAATCCGAGCACGGAGTCCCCAAGAAATTCCAGGCGTTCATTGCTTTCATATTCACCCTTCATTTCATTCACATAAGAGGAGTGATAGAGAGCATTTGAAAGAATATCTTCATTTTTAAAGCTATAATTAATTTTTTCCTGCACTGATTTAAGGTCTTGCATTATTGTCGTCTCTTTTCAAATTATTCCGTTTCAGTTGTGCTGCCGACATTTTCGGCAATAGTCCTTATGACATTATTCTCCACATAATCCCTTGCCTGCCTGATTGCGTTTTTGACAGCCTTGGCGTTTGATGAGCCATGCGCCTTTATTACCGCACCGTCAATGCCCATAAGAGGTGCGCCGCCGAACTCCGAATAATCCATGCGCTTTTTCAAATCTGCCAGCCCGCCTTTGATAATAAGAGCGGAAAGCATTGTGATTTTGTTTTTCTTGAAAACTGCCTTGATGTTCTGCATCAGAGCGCCAGAAACTCCCTCATACATTTTCAAAATAATGTTGCCCGTAAATCCGTCGGCTACGATGACATCCGCACAGCCGTATGCAATATCCCTTGCCTCGATGTTCCCGATAAAATAAAAATCGCCGCTTTTCATTTTCTCAAAGGCTTCAAGGCGAAGCTTGTCGCCTTTTGTATCCTCCGTGCCGATGTTTGCAAGGGCTACGCGGGGGTTTTCAATGCCCAGAATTTTATTCATATATATACTGCCCATAAGACCGAATTGGTTAAGATACTCCGCCGTACAGTCCGCATTTGCTCCCGAATCAAGGAGCATGAACGGTCCGTCGTTTGAAGGCATTACGCTAGCGATTGCGGGGCGTTTTATGCCCTTAATGCGCTTGACAAGAAAGGTTGCACCTATAACAAGAGCGCCCGTCGAGCCTGCGCTGACAAAAGCGTCTCCCTCGCCTGCGGCAAGGCTTTTAAGCCCGACTGCCATTGAAGTCTCGCTCTTCTTTTTCAAAATATCCGACGGATGATCTGTCATGAGCATAATATCGGGTGCGTCCTTAATCTCCATTGATGAAAGAGAGATGGAGTTTTCTTTTGCGCATTCTTCAATTTTCGCTCTGCTGCCGACAAGCATAATATCGACATTCAGCTCATCCACGGCCTCTCTGCATCCCCTTATTATTTCAAGCGGAGCATTGTCTCCGCCGAACGCATCAACAATTATTTTCATAGAACGCCCTCCAGACATGCAAGCCCTCTTTTTGCCAGAGCCTCGTATCTTAATCTCTTATCTTTAATATTCTCACCGAGCGGCGGTAAAATACCAAAATTTGCGCCCATAGGCTGAAAATCAACCACCCCGCTGCTGCTTATATAGGCAGAAAGCGCGCCCATCATCGTTTCAGCGGGCAATATCAGCGGATTCTTACCCTGAAGCTTTCTTGCAAGGTTTAACCCCGCAAGTATGCCTGACGCGGCGGATTCCATATAGCCCTCCACGCCTGTAATCTGACCCGCAAAATACAGACCCTCGCGCCCGCGGAAGCTGAAATCGGCATTGAGCAGCCGCGGGGAGTCAATAAACGTATTTCTGTGCATTACTCCGTAGCGAACAAATTCAGCATTTTTCAAAGCGGGGATAAGCGAAAACACCCTCTTCTGTTCACCGAATTTCAGGTTTGTCTGAAACCCGACAAGGTTGTATAAGGTGCCGTTTGCATCCTCACGCCTCAGCTGCACGACAGCCCACGGTCTGTGGCCTGTTCTCGGGTCCCTCAGGCCTACGGGCTTGAGCGGGCCGAACCTCATAGTGTCCGCTCCCCTTGACGCCATGATTTCAATCGGCATACAGCCCTCGTAAACGCCGTTATGCTTATCGAATTCATGGAGCAGGGCACATTCGGCATTGACAAGACCGTTATAAAAGCACTCATATTCTTCCCTATTCATAGGGCAGTTAATATAGTCGTCCTCTCCTCCCCTGTCATAGCGGGAGGCGGCGAATGCGCTTTGCATATCAATGCTCTCTGCGGTGACAATAGGCGCGGCGGCATCAAAAAAGCTCAATGCCCCTCCGCAAAGCCTTTGTATATCCTCCGAAAGCTTTTCTGAAGCCAAAGGACCTGCGGCAACAATGACATTGATGCCGTCGGGTATCCTTTCAATCTCTGTTCTCTCAAGAGTTATCAGAGGTTCGGATTTGATTCTTTCGGTTATAAGCTGTGAAAACCTGTCCCTGTCAACAGCAAGCGCACCGCCCGCGGGGACGCTGCAAAGCTTTGCACATCCGACGCACAGGGAGCCTAGCATTTCCATCTCCGCCTTTAACAGACCTGCGGCGGAGGCTATCCTCTGCGCCTTGAGCGAATTTGAGCAGACAAGCTCCGCAAGGCCTTCGCTCTTATGCGCGGGTGAAAATTTTTTCGGCTTCATCTCTGCAAGAGTTGCGGGTATCCCCGCCCTTGCAAGCTGCCATGCCGCCTCAACTCCGGCAAGACCGCCGCCGATAATAAGACAGCTATCGTTAATCATTTTTATCCTCTTTGGAATCTTTTTCTGCCTTGGTTTTGCGCTGCGCCTTTCTTTCAAAGCCGCAGCCTTCATTCAGGCAGCCGACAACGCCGCCCTTTTTCTTGAACAGGGATTTTCCGCACTGCGGGCATTTTTCATCAATCGGCTTGTCCCAGGTGACAAAATCACACTTTGGCCAGGATTCGCAGCCGTAGAATATATATCCCTTCTTAGACCTCTTTTCAATGACCTTTGCGCCGCATTTCGGACATTCGGCGTTTGTTTCAAGTATGAGAGGCTTTGCGTTTTTACATTCGGGATAGCCGGGGCAGGCGAGAAACTTGCCGTATCTGCCTTTTTTTACGACCATCATCCTGCCGCATTTTTCGCACGGAATGTCTGTGACGTCCTCCTCAAGAGTTATCTTGACATCCTTCATTTCCTCTTTCGCTTTTGAAAGAGTATTCTCAAAATCATCATAGAATTCATGGAGAATTTTGATGTAATCCGCATTGCCCTCGCCCACTTCGTCAAGAGAGGCTTCCATTCCCGCGGTGAATTTTACATTTACAATTTGCGGAAACCGCTCCTTGAGCAGGTTTGTGATTGCAATCCCGAGTTCTGTCGGTTGGAGAAGCTTTGAGGAGCGCTTGACATATTCACGTTTGACAATAGTTGTGATAATTGTCGCGTATGTGCTCGGTCTGCCGATGCCGAATTCCTCAAGGGCTTTGATGAGCGTTGCCTCCGTATACCTTGGGGGCGGCTGGGTGAAGTGCTGGTTGCCCGTAAGCTCCTTGAGCTTGAGGCTGTCGCCCTCATTTATTTCAGGCAGTCTGGAGTCTTCTTTTCCCCCGTCATCTGCCGTTTCCTCATAAAGCACGGTATATCCGTCAAACTTCACTGAATATCCGGAGGCGGTAAAGATGCAGTACCCGTTACTATCCGAAACGTCCGCATGCTTTTTATCGTTTTCCGCAATAATCTCCGCCTTGATGGTGTTCTGAATACAGTTTGCCATCAGGCTTGCAATAAATCTTTTCCAGACGATTTCGTATATCTTGAACTGGTCGGGCGAAAGGCTGCCTTTGACCTTGTCGGGGGTAAGGCTCGGTATGGTAGGTCTTATTGCCTCATGCCCATCCTGCGCGTTTTTGCTTGATTTATAGTATCTCGGCTTTTCGGGCAGATAGCTTTCTCCGTAGGCGGAAACTATATATTCGTTGCCCAGCGCGCGTGCCTCCTCGGAAATCCTCAGTGAGTCGGTTCTCATGTAAGTAATAAGACCCGTCGTGCCGATTCCCTGAACTTCAGCGCCCTCATAGAGCTCCTGAGCAGCACGCATTGTGCGCTGTGCCTGAAAGCCCAACAGGCGCGAAGCCTCCTGCTGAAGGGTAGATGTGATGAACGGGGGCGCGGGGTTTTTCTTTCTCGTACCTTTTTTGATTGATTTAACTGAATATTTTGCGCCTTCAAGCCTTGCGAGATATTTATCGGACTGTTCTTTACAGGTAATTTTCACCTTGCCTGTCTCATCGCCGTAAAAAGCTGCTCCTAAGCTGCGGCGGGCAGGGGTCGTGAATTTTGCGTCAAGCGTCCAATACTCCTCGGGCGTAAAGGCGTTGATTTCTTCTTCCCTGTCTGCAATGAGCCTGACGGCAACGCTCTGAACGCGCCCCGCCGAAAGCCCTCTTCGGATTTTTTGCGACACAAACGGGCTTAAACGGTAGCCCACAAGACGGTCAAGGATACGGCGCGCCTGCTGAGCGTTGACTAAATCCATGTCAACCTCTCTGGGGTGCTCCATGCCGTTATTAATACCTGTTTTGGTGATTTCATTGAAGGTAACACGGTTTTCACTCTTGAGATTGAGGTCAAGCAAAACCGCAAGGTGCCAGGAAATTGCCTCCCCCTCCCGATCGGGGTCGGTTGCAAGAAAAACCTTATCACTTTTTGCGGCAAGGCTTTTAAGATCCTTTACAAGCTTTTCCTTGCCCTTTATTACAGAGTATTTCGGCTCAAAATCTTTTTTCACATCAACACTGAGCCTGGCGGCAGGCAAATCCCTGACATGACCCATGGATGAGGTAACCTCAAAGCCCGGCCCCAGATATTTTTTTATGCTTTTTGCTTTTGCAGGCGACTCAACAATAACTAAATTTGACATCTTGCACTCCTATGCCTGAAATTATTTGAGAATATATCTGTTTCCCGATTCAAGTTGTATTAAACCGCAAATTTCCAATCTTGTCAACGCCTCAATTACAATTGAGGTGTTAAGTCCCGATTTGCGGATAATATCATCAGTCTGAATAGGCGTTCCTTCAAAGCAGGCATAAACCGCCTTCATGTTTTCGTCCGCATTGCCGTCAAGCCTTCGTTTTGCGGGAGATTCCGTTTTTATGTTTTCTTTATGCTTTGCATTTTCTTCTTTATTATGACCATAGCTATGCGCAATTCTCGGCTTTGATGACGAAATTACGCCGTCGAGAGGGACAATTTCGCCGTCAAGCGTTCTCTCAATTTTATTTATATCTAAAAAGCCCGGATATGTAACGGCGTAATCGCAAAGCACATCCGCGGCGGAAAAAATAGGCCTTGCCCCGTCCATAATGAGCCTGTTTGCTCCTGTGAAGGACGAGCTGATAACATCCCCGGGGACGGCAAAAACATCCCGCCCCTGCTCGGAAGCGAGCCTTGCTGTTATGAGCGAGCCGCTTCTTTCGCCCGCCTCAATAACAACCGTGCCGTAAGCTAAACCCGAAATAATTCTGTTTCTTATCGGGAAATTCAGTCCCTTAGGCTGGGTATCGGGAGGATACTCGCTGATAACCGCGCCGTTTTGGGAGATGTTTTTCCTCATAGCGTAATTTTCCGAAAGATAGTGAGCCGCAAGCCCGCAGCCCAGCACAGCAACCGTTTTGCCACCCGCATACATTGCGCCCGTATGCGCCGCGCTGTCAATGCCCAAAGCGCCGCCGCTTACCACAACCGCGCCCGCCCTTGCAAGGGAAGCGCAAAGCCTGCCCGCAACATCTATACTGTGCCTTGAAGCCGAGCGGGTACCTACAACCGCAACGGAAATCCTGTTTTTAAGGCAACTCAAATCACCCCAGACATAAAGGACCGTCGGGTAGTCATAAACCTGGAGTAAAAGCGGGGGATAAAGAGCACTGTCAGGGGTAATTATGCTCCATCCGTTTATGTCGCACAGCCTGACAATTTCGTTTGCTTTTTCAATTTCAATCTGATTGAGATGCTGAATCTGATTGGGATTCAGGACGCCCGAAAGCCGCCATTCGGCGGTACCAGCATCGTAAAGAGCCTTTGGTGACGGAAAAACGCTCAAAATCTCGTCAACCCTTGCCTTAATGCCCAGAGACATCTGTAGCCATACCCAGTAGGGTCTGATATCCATTTCACTTCACCAGTTCCCACATCAATATTACAGCCGCCGACGCGGCGTTCAGGGATTGAGCCCTGCCTTTCATCGGAATTGTCACCCTGCTGCTGCAGGCATCCATAACATTTTGAGTAACGCCGCCGCCTTCGTTGCCGACGACACAAATCACTCCGTTTGAAAACTGAAAATCGGAAATGCTCACTGCGTCAGAATCCGGAGTTGAAGCAAGAGTAAGCATACCTTTTTGTTTGGCACAAATCAAGAGCGATTCTAAATTCTCTGTTTGAATTACCGGAATTCTCAATAAAGAGCCCATTGCGGCGCGCTGAGCCTTAGGGTTATAGATGTCACATCCGCCGCTGACAATCATCCCGCTGATACCCAAAGCCTCAGCCGCACGGCTGGCAGCCCCGAGGTTTGAAGGGTCCTGAACATTTTCAAGTGCGATATATCTGCCGTTAATATTGAGACACGCTTCGGGCTTCTCCTGCTTCGCAGCCCTGCAGACGCAAAAAACGCCCTGCGGCGACTGTGTATCGGAAAGGCGAAGGCTTATGGCATCTGTAATTTCATATTTTTCCTCTGACAAAGAAAGCACAGGCTCAAGCCTTTCGCCGTATTTTTCCATTGCTCTTGAAGTGACAAAAAGTCTTTCTATTTTAACGCCGTTTTTAGCCGCGTCCTCACAAAGCCTTGCCCCTTCAAGCAGGAAAAGACCGCTGTCTCTCCTTGCTTTTGATGAGGCGCAAAGGCTTGCAGCCTGGCTGATTTTTTCGTTTGAACGGCTTGTTATTTTTATCATTAATATCCCTCAAAGATATATATCTATCGGTGTGTGGGTTCTACGGACGACCGACTTCCTGCTCATTCAACAATTTCAGTCATATTGCCAAAAAGGGCAGACAAAAACTGTCTGCCCTTCTTATTTCTTCTCAGCTAATCGCAGCTTTTGCCTTTTCAACAAGTGCCGTAAAGGCAGCAGGGTCTGAAATAGCGATTTCGGAAATCATTTTGCGGTTAAGGTTAATGTCAGCCTTTTTAAGGCCGTTAATAAAGGTTGAATAATTGATGCCGTTCATCTTTGCCGCTGCCGAAATTCTTGTAATCCAAAGGCGGCGGAAATCACGCTTCTTTTGCTTGCGGCCGACATATGCATACTGGCCTGATTTCATAACTGCCTGTTTCGCGGTTTTAAATAATGTGCTCTTTGAGCCATAGTAGCCCTTTGCGAGCTTTAAGACCTTATTTCTTCTCTTGCGAGTCATCATCGCACCCTTAATACGTGCCATGTCAAATTACCTCCAAATTTTCAAGTATTAAGCTTAGTAATCCTTATTTATAAGGAATCAAACGCTTGATTTGCTTCTTGTTGGTTACATCAGCCACAGCTGTTTTGCGCAAATTCCTCTTGCGTTTTGTACTCTTCTTATTAAGGATATGTGATTTGTAAGCATGGGCACGAATAGGTTTGCCGGTTTTGGACATCTTAAAGCGTTTCTTTGCTCCGCTGTGCGTTTTAATCTTGGGCATTTCGGGTTCCTCCTTGTACTATAACTATTTGGATGCCTTGGCGGCTATAAACATCAGCATTTGTCTGCCTTCAAGCTTAGCGGGCTTTTCGATTGTTCCGAAATCGGCACAAGCCTGTGCAAACCTTCCCATAGACGCCATACCCAGCTCTGTATGAGCCATTTCGCGCCCGCGGAAACGAATGGAGACTTTGACCTTATCGCCCGACTCAAGAAACCTTTTGGCATGACCGACTTTTGTTTCAAAGTCGTGCACATCAATGTTAAGAGAAAGTCTGATTTCCTTAATCTCAACAACTCTCTGATTCTTCTTTGCTTCCTTTTCACGTTTGGACTGTTCAAAACAATATTTGCCGAAGTCCATAATTTTACACACAGGCGGTTTTGCCTGCGGAGCAATCTTAACCAGGTCAAGATTTTTGGTCTCGGCGAGCTTTAATGCCTGACTAGCAGACATAATTCCAAGCTGCTCACCGTCCTCGGAAATAACACGCAGTTCCTTATCACGGATACTCTCATTGATTTGCTGATCTTTAATACTGATATTAAAGCACCTCCCAGACAATTAATAAAGCGTGGACAGAAACCTACCCACGCTATAAATCAACACACTGACTGTCAATCACTTAACAATCACTTTTTCGTATTGACCCAACATCGGACAAAGCCCCGTAGGTGAGAACATCTCTGCTCTGCTTTATTTGCAGAAGTTATTGTATCAAATACTATTATGCGTGTCAAGTGTTTTTTATGAATCTATTTTATTTTTCTCATTTATTTTGAAGTACGCTTAGTTTCAGCATTTATCAATCCTTAATGCCCCTTATCATTCCGACGGCAAAGGTTATCGCAAGCCAGATAAGCTCAAAGCCGATAATGCCCAGCACCCCAACCTTTGCGAATGTCCCCGTCAGGACAAAAACCATCAGTGCCGCAAGCCCGATAGCCACACCGACAGCCTGTGCAATCGCAACGGTTTTTTCCATAAATCCAAGCCTTGCACATGCCGCAACGCTGTGGAGGAAGGATTTGAGCCTGCCGTCATTCAGAACTGCCGCCTCGCCGCAGCAATATTCTTTTTCCCTGCTCTTTTTGAATATCCTGCCCGAATTGGGGCTGAGAAGCCTTATTGTTCCCCTCTGAAGTCCAAACCCGCTGTTGATCATATTTTCTGTAATGTTCGGGTCGAGATTTCTCACAAGTATATTTACTCCGCTGCTTTCGAGATATTGAAGATATGGAGCAAGACTTTTATCAAGCGCATAGCTGACTACGAACATTGCAACGATTTTGTTCGCAATCGCAAGATAGAGAACCTTGCGCCCGTCGTGGCAGTATTTTGACTCGTTCCTCTCGTTAGGAACCTCGACTCCGTGATTTAACAAAAGATCTCTGTTGCCGAAAAGAACCTTCTGTTTATGTATAATGCCGGAAAGCCCCATTTTATCCTCATAGCCGAGAGATTTTACTGTCGGCAGCAGGTCACGGCTGTTGGAAATAACCTTATCAAAAACCTCAGTCAAAGGCCCGTCGGAATTGATGACCATTGAGGCGGTGTAAAGCACAACATCATCTATGCGGACATTTTTATAGTCCTTCATTCCGTGCAGGTCACAATGGCTCTGGTCAAACAAATCCACGCCTTCAATGACAACGGCGTTTATTTTTCCGCTGTCCTGCGCGCAGGCAAAACCCGCAACCATTGCTCCGTCTGAATTGAGCTTTTTGTTTTCGCTGTGGAAGATTGCGTTCGCGGCGCACAAAATTCCCACAGGAGCCGCGACGCACAAGGATGCCGCAAGAACGGACAGCGTGCCGATAAACCCGCCCGTTTTGAAAAAGTAAATGGCTGTCACCGCAAGCCCCAAGGCCGCTGAACAAGGCACAAGAATTTTGCAAAAGTCGTCCGTAAAATTCAAGGCATACGAGTTTGCCATAAAGTTTGTCGGGAAACCGATTTTTCTCGAAAATCTTACTTCCGGAGTGCCGAGAAGAAGGCTTCTGCCGATTTCAAAATTTTCCTTTTCATCCTCAAACCCGCAGACACTGTGAAGCTTTGAAACATTAGTGACCGCGCAAAGCCTGAAGTTTTCCATTACCCTTGCATTTTCACTTGAATGACCCAAGGTGTTGACAAGTAGCACCATAATTGCGGCCGCGGAAAAAACTTCGGAGCCGCTCGATGAACTGAACAAAACACAGAAATTGTGAGCGAGCGCCGCAATCACAGTAAGCGCAGCCGCAGAATCCGTTGAGGCTCTCATATGAAAAAGCCTGTGAAGCCCGTCAAATATTACTCCCCAGCAGGATGCGCCCGCTACTACTAAAAGAACAAATGAAAGGATGTTCGGTATTAAGGCAGAACTGTTGCCGCCCATATTTTCGATTTTAAGCAGGGATATGATTTTCGGCACTGACATCAGAATCAAAAGAACAGCTTCAATGAAGATGAGCAGAACTGTCTTGACAACGCCGCTTCTGCGCCTGTATCTCAGCTCCTTACCGACATCGGCCTTGTCAGACAGACGCGAATACTCGAGCTTGTCCGGGCTTACAGCTTCCTTGGCTTTGCCTCTCTCTCCCTCCTGTAAAAGAGGGTCGGCATCTTTTGACGGAATGGTTTCGTCATAGCTTTCAGGAATATCGAAAATCTTGAAGTCCTTTGCAGCCTGCCTGCGTTTTTCAATAAGCTCACGCTCTGCAAGGTGTTCATCAATTTTTTTTGGCTCCTCCTCGCCGCTGAAGCCGTGCAGCATCATCTGCCCGTCAACAACCTGCGTTTCGTCCATCTGCAAAATCTTTGCGCTGCCGTCGCTTACTTTTGTTTTTTCCTCATCAAGGATGGATTTCAGCGCATCCTCCGCGGGGATAACAAGCGGCAGCGCGGACAAATCCTCTGTTTTCGGAAAATCGGATTTGCCGATAATTACGCCGGGTTTTTCAATCGGCTCGTTGCTGTTGAGAACATCTAATTCGTTTGTCTTCTCAATTTTAAGCATATTTATGAAACGCTCCCTTAACGGGTTTGTTTCCATCTGTGAACCGGTTATGGCATCGTTTTGGTCAAAACCGCCCTCATCCACGAAATCCTCGTCAAAAATTAACCCGGGTATCTCTTCACCAACCTCAGCGGTGCTCTCTTCAGGCTTTTCGGCGGGTACCTCTTCAGCCTCCGGCTCTTTTTGAATTTCCTGAATAATTTCGGGTTTTTCAGGCTCCGGCTCACTATAAAAAATATCCTGTTCTTTTCCATATGTAAATTGAAGCTCCTTCTCCTCCGCCGTTTCAAATACCAATTCTGCGGGAGCTTCCTCATATTTTTCTTCTTCAATTATATCTTCCCGGGGTGTTTTGAAGAGCGAATCGACATATATCCTTGAAAAATTCGGGACGGGTATAACAGGCTCTTCCTTCCTCTCGACGAAAACCTTCTTTTTTTCGTCCGCCGACCTATCCTGTGCCAGAAGAGCATCAATATCGTCAAGTGACCAGCTTTTGCCCGGCTTTGAATCGGAATAAAAATCAGCTGCATCTTCGTCCATTCCGACCTGCCTGAGCAATTCATCAATTGACAGGCTGCTCTTAAACTTATCATTCTCGTTAATCATTAAAGGAACACCCCCAAAGAATCAAGACCTGCCCGCCCTCTGCCTTGCCACTTCGAACATCAGAATGCCCGCCGCGACAGAAGCATTGAGGGAATTTATTTTGCCTTTCATCGGCATTGAAATTATAAAATCGCATTTTTCCTTTATAAGTCTGCCCAGACCCTTGCCCTCGGAGCCTATTACTACTGCGGCGGCGCCTGTCATATCCTGCTCATACCAGACAGTTCCGCCCATATCCGCGCCGTAAATCCACAGACCTTTTTCTTTCAGCTCGTCAATTGTCGAAACGAGGTTTGAAACCCTTGCAACCGGAATATACTCCACAGCGCCTGCCGAAGCTTTGCCGACAGCATAACTCAATGACGCCGAGCGGCGTTTCGGAACAATAACTCCATGCGCGCCTGCGGCATCGGCAGTTCTTATGATTGCGCCGAGGTTGTGAGGGTCCTCAAGCTCATCGCAGATGATAATGAACGGCGGCTCGTTCCTCTGCCTTGCAAGCTCAAAAATATCCTCAATTTCAGAATATTCTTTGATTGCGGCAAACGCGGCAACACCCTGATGATTGCTGTGACCGCACATGAAGTCGAGCTTTCGGGAATCGACCTCTTTTACAACAATGTCCATGTCACGGCACTGCGCGATAATTTTAAGGAGCGTGCCGCTCCTCTCCCCCCTTGCGACAAGCAGGCTGTCAATCGCCCTGCCGCTTTTGAGAGCCTCGGAAACGGCATTCCTGCCGATTATCAGGTCGTTTTCTTCACCTTTATTTCCCTGCATGAAACACTTTTCCACCTTTATACTTACATACAATTGATTATAACATATATTTTGCAAAAACAACACAAGATTTTTAATTGCGCGTAATATTTTTCGAATTATCTATATTATTCCACGTTAATATTTTATTTTTAAAAATATCCTAAACTTAGTTCTAAAATTACAGTATACATCAGCGCACAGTGACATTATTTTTGTTGGACATGCTTTAAAATTCATATTTGGGACAACCTTGAATTACATATTTAAATACGCTGTCAATCTGATATTTGAAAGGGCTGAGAAAAATGGAAAATGCGGACGTAAAAAAAGTGCGCACTTTACTGCACTCAAAGGAACTGCCGCAAATATTAAAGCTGGTCATATTTGAAGCGGTGAGCCTTATTATCGGCTTTGCCGCCGCACGCGCACAGATTTTCGGCGGGCTGTCGCCCTTCGCTGTTGCCCTTGTTTCGGTGTTGCCCGCAAAATATGCACTTGCCGCAGTCATAGGCGGCTCGGCGGGCTGCCTTGCGACGGTTTCCGTTTCAACGGCTGTTCAGAGCATTGCCGCAATGGCTGCCGCGGCGGCAATAAACACGACCGTTTCACGTTTTATCCGTCTGAGGGATAACAGAATAGCCGCGCCTGCCATTGCGGCAATATGCTGCATCGCTTCGGGAATTACCACAATGCTTGCCGTCGGCTTTACCGTCAACGGCACTCTCATCTTTATATGTGAGGCTGTTCTGGCGGGCGGCGTGGCATACTTTCTCAAGAGAACTTTTGAAATTCGCCCGATGCCAAGCGGAGGATTCAGCCTGAGTACACAGGAAACCGCCTGCGCTATTATTACAGCCTGCGTGCTTTTTATGTCCCTTTCCGTGTTTTCGGTCAAAGGCTTTGTACCCGCAAGGCTGATATCAATTTTTCTGATACTTCTTTTTGCCCGCTTTGAGAAAGAAACAGGCGGAAGCATTGCGGGGATTTGTGCGGGCGTCTCAATCGGTCTTATCACTCAAACTCCGGCTCTTGCCTCAACCTTTGCTTTGGGCGGGCTGCTTGCGGGGATTTTTTCACCTCTGGGGCAATTAGGGGTCGGGGGAGTGTTCACAATTGTCTGCGGAATTTTTGCCCTTGTGAGCGGCGAGGCGTCTGCCGTCACTGTTTTGATTGAGGGAGCCATTGCAAGCGCTGTTTTTATTGCTATTCCGTCAAACCGAATAGAAGCGCTGAAAAAATATCTTGTCAAAATTCCGGCACCCGCACCTCAGGACAATAACCGCAACGCCGTAATTATGAAGCTCAACAATGCGGCTTGCGCCATTACGAATGTTTCCGACTATGTTGATAAGGTGGCGGGAGGTCTTAGCAGGATGGCCGCTCCCGAAAACGAGTCGTTCTTTCTTCGCGTGCGCGAGGAAGTCTGCGTTTCCTGCGGTCTCAACACCCATTGCTGGAAGGCGTGTCAGAAGGAGACTGAGGAGGCTTTCAATATTCTGACGGACATATTGAAAAAAGACGAGTGCCTTTCCGCGGATATGCTCGACGAGCCGCTTGCAAGCCGCTGCATAAGAGCGAACGAGCTTGCTTCATCTTTCAATAAGCATTATCTTAATATGATTGCAAAAAGGGGTACTGCGCAGCGGGTCGGTCAGATTCGCGAGGTTGTGTCGGACCAGTTTGAGAGCGTTTCGGACTTGCTGAGAAATATTGCGAAGGATTTGGGGCATACAGGGAGCTTCGAGCCGGAGCTTGCCCGCCTTGCCTCCGAAGCATGTGAGTCTTTTGACATCAGTGTTTACGCTGTCAGCTGTATCGTCAATAACATGGGAAGGATGAATTTAAGTATTCAGACTTCGGCGCTTGACTCTTCGGTCAACAAGACCCAGCTCACAAGAGCTATCAGTAAGGCCTGTGACAGGGATTTCGATGTGCCCTGTATTGTTGAAAACACGGACTATACTCTTCTGACCTTTTCACAGCGTCCATCCATCAAGGTGCGTCTCGGAGCCGCCCAGATATCCTGTCAGGAGGATGAGTACTGCGGCGACTATTTCGAATGCTTTGATGATGGCAACGGTCACGAGGTGATGATATTGAGCGACGGCATGGGTACGGGCGGGAGAGCCGCCATTGACGCCGCGCTTGCAACCGAAATATTCTCGTCCCTTGTCAAGGCAGGCATTGATTATGACTGCGCATTGAGGCTCACAAACTCTGCCCTGCTCATTAAAGGAATTGATGAATCCCTTGCTACTCTGGACATTGTGAGCATCGACCTTTTCAGCGGAAAAGCCGAGTTTTCTAAAGCGGGAGGCTCCGCCTCGTTTGTCCGCAAAAAAAACAAGGTTGCAGCCCTTGAGCTTTCCGCTCTGCCCGCAGGCATACTCAGAGAAATAAGCTTCGAAAGGGCATATGCGAACCTTGAACCAGGTGATGTTGTAATCATGGTTTCGGACGGGATTATCGGCAGCGACGGCTCATGGATTATTGCAGAGCTTAAATCCTGGAAAGGCTCCAGCGCGCAGGATCTGGCTCAAAGAATCGCGGAACTTGCAAGGCACCGCCGCATTAATGGCAAGGAGGACGACATGACCGTAATCTGCGCAATAGTCGAGTAGAAAAAAAGCAAATAATGCTCATCTGATAAACGCGGAGCATTATTTGCTTTTAATTTTTTGAATTGAATTGATTAGCAGTTATTCATTTATTGCTTTTTTGCCGTTTCGTGCAACTCTACCTGTAATGAGCCTGATTAATAAGGAGTTTAATTTGTTCATTGCATATGCTGCCGGGAAGGTCAATGCAATAACTAAAATATATAAAAGAATTCCGTTCTTTACCTTGAAAATCTGATTGACTAGCATAATACATGCGCCTTGCATGAGATACATTTCATAAGACACTTTACCGACAAAAGATGTGAATTTGTTCCCGATATTGAATTTGGCAAGAATCATAAGTATAAAAAATACAATTGACAGATTTCTTATATTATGTGCCTCGGTTCCTATATTAAATCCGAATTTTTTTTCCGTACCCATAAGCATAACAAAGGTTCCCAAACAAAGTGCTACCGTCAAAGCAAAGCTTAAAATGTAATGGTTTTTTATAAACTTATCAATTCTTTCTTTTTGGTAAGCCCACAGCAGCCCTGCAAAAAACGGAATGTATGCAATATACCAGTAAAGGCCATAATTAAAAAATTTTAAGAGTAATATATAAGAAATCATCAAAAGTATAAACATTACGGTTATTACCGCCACTTTTTTTCTGAACAATTTCATTATAACGTAGAATGAAATATAGAAAAAAGCGATTGCGTAAACATACCACGAATACGCAACAAAAAGGAACTTGCCCGACAAAGTCGAGAGAAACGTTTTGGGCATAAGATCAAGATGCAATCTTATAGGAATATATATCAAAACCGCTGTCATAAAAGGAATCAGGACAGCTGTAAATCTGCGGCTTAAAAAGCTTTTTAAATAGTCGGGCTTGTGTAAATATCCGTACATAAGGCCGTATCCCGAAAGAAAAAAGAAGACGGCAACCGCATGATAGGCGATATTGGGATAGACATTAATTTTAAGCACGCTGAGAGTATGAGATGAGACAATGACAATTGCGCAAAAGCCTTTGATTGCCGTTGTGTTGGCGATTGATAAATAATCTTCATTAAAGCTGTGAAGCCCCACAAATTTTGCCTTATATGCGTAAATTAATATGCATATGGCGGCAATTACAAAATACATAAAACTATCCCTCCGCTTTATTTTTTCCTTTGCTTTTTCCGGGCATTCTTATTGTCAATACTTTTGCATGAGAATCGGTGATTATTATAGCATTATTCGGTCTGTGAAGCAATTAAAATATTAACACTCATTTTGGGACGAGGGGGTAATCGGATAAGTATTTTCGCATACCTCTGTTATTTTATCTCTTAGTTTTAAAAAATCCGCAAGAGCGTCAGGCTTTTGATTTGGGTTTCTCAAAAGAGCGGCAGGGTGAAATGTACCCATCATAAGGGTATCGCCGCGCTCAAAAAATTCACCGTGCAACTGCGTGACTTTAAAATCCGGTGAGATAAGCCTTT
>CAZBHG010000018.1:0-16840 GCA_964491735.1 uncultured Eubacteriales bacterium | reverse complement strand
ATCTTTGACCGAAGCTTTGTATCGGATATGGTTTATCGACTTCAGGACAATGAAGGAGGAGATGTTTGGACCAGTCATCACCGTATATGTCTATGAGGATGAAAGGTATGACGAAGTTCTTGACATTTGCGCAAACTCAAGCAAATACAGCCTTACAGGCTCCTTTTTCGGAAGGGACAGGAAGGTAATTGCGGACGCCGAAAAGGTTCTCCGCTTCGCCGCGGGTAATCTTTATATTAACGACAAGAGCACAGGCTCAATCGTAGGGCAGAATCCGTTCGGCGGCTCCCGCGCTTCGGGTACAAACGACAAGGCGGGCAGCATGATAAATATGCTCAAATGGGTAAGCCCTCAGGAAATTAAAGAGGCGTACATAGCCACCAAAAATTACAGGTATTAAGCTTTAACGGCAAATGCCCCATGCGCTTTGGATATTTTGCAGAAAGATACCCGCCGGATGCAGTGGAACGGTCAAGACCGTTCTCTACGTTCGGCGGGTTTTCATCAATACATTATATTTGAAGGTCAGCCCTCGCTGACCTTCAAAGCAAACTCCTCAATGTTTTCATGCAGGATTTTAGGCGCGGGGGCACCATTTTTCCTTGAAGATTTCATAGCCAATTTCGCAATAATTTTATCTGCACCCTTCTGAAGCCCGATATCAATTTCACCCCCGAAGGACATGGCGCAGACGGCCTTTTCAAGTAGCTCGGCAGGGATGTTTTTTTGAAAAATCTCATCCGCTGCGTCAGGGGACCCGTTGCATATAAAGAATGCGACCTTTTTTGATTTCAGAGTCTCAGCGTTCTCTTCAATAAAGCTCTTTACACGGTTATGTATCATACCCATCCGAACGCTGGCACCTATGATAATCATATCATAGGCGCTGATGTCTGCTGTTTTTATATTAAGGTCAACAAAATCGGAAAACGGAAGCTTTGACCTCAAAAAAGTTGCGCATCTCTTTGTTGTCCCTGTTTTTCCTGCAAAAACGATTACTGTCTCCATTCTTCAGCCCCTATTCATTTATTATTATTTTGTAAGAGGATATTATTACAAATCCGCCATATCAAGTTCGGGCGGAGCCTCTGTCTGGCTGATTGTCTGGGCAAACATACCTGACATTTCAAGAAGGGAGCTGTCAATCGCGTCCACAATCCCGTCATGGTTTGCATCTGCGGCGGCCGCAGCCACCGGCGAAAGGCTTGTGAGCTGAAGCATTCCCGCAAGCACCATGTTTATTATCAGCGCATCGTTTGCGTTTGCATAACCGTCACCGTCAACGTCACCATAAACCAATACGGTATAAGTGGCTTCGACAACGCTGCCAACGCTTACGGCGACTGTCGTGCCGGTGCCTATCCTCTGATTTTTGACGGTTATTATCGTTGTTGCACTGTCTAAAAGCTTGAGATATGAGGCTAAAAGCGTTTCCTGCGTCAGCCCCTCTTTAAGACCGTATATCAGATAGTTTGACCTGTCGAAAGCGGTTGTGCTGCCGTCGGCAAGAACCACATGATACTGCAGGGTAAGACCGTGATATGCCGTAAGAATTGCATCGGATGCCGCGTCGATTATGTACTGCTGCGACTTTTCAAGGTTCGGGTCCACATTTAAGCCTGCTGTTATAGCATTGTTGAAAGCGGTGATACTCTCCGTTGTGTAATATCCATCGGGATAATTAGGTTTAAGCTGGAGAAGAATTGTCAGCTCCGTGTAGTCAACATCAACGCAGCTTTCCGAAAGGGCGGGGTACACAAAGGTCTTATAGCCGTTGCCCGAAAAGTCCCCCGACGGATTGTGCGATTCGCTGAACATCTTGCCGCCCAGATAAACTGCATAGGTCGTTGAGCCAACAAGGAAAAAATCGTAGTAAATTATGAGATAGGTGCTCGATGTCTGGTCATCCCACGCACAGTCGACGGCATACCAGCACCCGTCCTCCAGAAGCACATAGTTCCAGAAATGGGTTGTTAAGCCGTAATCGGTCAGCCTTGTGCCGTTGACTACTATCGACGGCACGTTATAATAATCGCAAATAAGCTTAAATGCCTTTGCATAGCCCTGAGCCGAGGCATAGCCGTAGAGCAGCGCTCCCGTTGCCTCATTGACACAGTCGGAATAAACATCATAGGTGACTGTCTGCGCAAGCCCGTCATGAATGGACTGGGCTATCTGATACCTGGACGTGCCTGTAATCGTGAAGTTTGCGACTGCAGCTTGAAGCTGGGATTTTACAGTTTCAACATTACCAGCATATTGAGAAAGCACAACGAATGTAAAGGTCAGCTTATGGATATTAAACGAATAGCCGCCCGCGGGGTTAGCGTCACCCGTAAAGCCGTAGGTGTAGCTTGTTCCACCCGAGCCGAATTTCAGCCAGAAAATTTCGGGGCAATCCTTTTGAAACGCTTCAATAGCTATCTGAACATTTTTGGTTACTAAGGTGTTCACCATAGCCCTGTCACTGGTTGTAATGGGATAAGTTGCGGTTTCAAAGGTTATGTCACCGGGCAAATTGACGAGAAGTGTCGTTTCAGTCCCCGTGAGAGCTTTAAGCGCGTTGTAAACGGCACGCTGTGAATTATTCTCAAGCTGTTCATAAAAATTCACACCCGTTTCAATGCCCGAAAAGCTCTGGATGGATTTTGACGCGCTGGTTGCCGTGCCGCCCGATGAGGCAGCCGACGGCTCACCTGATTCAGCACATTGAGTTTCAAGCCTTCCGAAATCATCAATTATTATCTTATCCCCGGCAAAGACTGAAACCGGCAAAACTGTTATAATCAATGTAACGGCAAGCACTGCCGAAAATATTTTTTTAATCAACATAAATACCTCCCTATGCATCAGCAGGTATAATTCTACACATAGATAGTATATCATACGGACCAAAAAATGGCAATAGAATTAATAATATTGTAATATTTGCAGAGAAAAATTTAGTCATTTCTTACAATAATGGAGCCGCTGAAAATTCAGCGGCTCCGACTTTTCAACACGATTCAACTATTTGCCGCGTCATCCCGAGACGGGCTTACGTCGCCCTTTTTCTTGAAGATTATGAGCTTGCTGAAAATGTAATTCAGGATGATAACGAGAACAGAGATAATAAGCTTTGCAATATACTTGTTCATTTCCCAACTGGTGACGAACAGCAGCATAAGCCCCTGCTCAATAAAAAATGACACTAGCCTCGCCGCCACGAAGCTTACAAACTCAAAGCCTGCAATTTTCAGATTCCAGCTTTTGCTCTCGAAGACATAAAGCTTGTTTGTTATGAAGGCAAAAACCACGGCGGCTACCCATGCAATTATGTTTGCGACAAGGTAACCGTATTTGCCGAATAAATTGCCTTTTTCAAACGCATTGTCAAAAACATAAAATGCCGCGTAATTAACAACCGTTGTCAATATGCCGAACACAACGTACAGTATCGTTTCACGGTTGACAAATTTTTTAAAAAGAGGGTGCTCGGTTATCTTCTTTATCAGTTCCTTCATTTTTACCTCCGGTTTGTCAAACCTTAATGTCAACGCGAAGGCCCAATAGGCCGGAATATTTTTCAAGGACTGGCTTTACATCTTCTTCAATAAACTCCAGAGTCTGTTCGGGCGCCCTGCCGACAAACAGCGAGGGCTGCATAAGCTCCTCAAGCTCGGGCAGGCTCATACCGAACGCGCTGTCGCCTGCAATCCGCTCAAGCAAATCGTTTTTGCCGCCTTCTTCCTTGACGACTTTGCCCGCCGCCATGGAATGAACGCGGATTTTTTCGTGAAGCTCCTGCCTGTCGCCGCCGCGCTTTACCGCCGACATCATTATATTTTCTGTCGCCATAAACGGCAGCTCCTCACGCAGATGCTTTTCAATCATTTTTGGATAGACGACAAGCCCGTTTGAGACATTGAAGTACAATTCAAGTATGGCGTCTGTCGCAAGGAATGCCTCGGCAACGCTGATGCGCTTGTTTGCCGAATCGTCAAGTGTCCGCTCAAACCACTGTGCCGCGGCAGTAATGCAGGGGTTCAGGGTATCGGTAATGACATATCTCGCAAGGGACGCGATTCTCTCACTTCTCATCGGGTTTCTTTTATATGCCATTGCGGACGAGCCAATCTGATTTTTTTCGAACGGCTCCTCAACCTCCTTGAGATGCTGAAGCAGGCGCAAATCGTTTGAGAATTTTGCCGCCGACTGTGCGATATTTGAAAGCGTGAAAAGCACCTGTGAATCGAGTTTTCTCGAATAAGTCTGACCCGAAACGGGATAGCATGAAGCAAACCCCATTTTTTTTGCAATCTTCCTGTCAAGCTCCTTGACCTTCTTATGGTCGCCGTCAAAAAGCTCCATGAAACTCGCCTGTGTCCCCGTAGTTCCCTTTGAGCCGAGCAGACGCATCTGGCCTATCTGAAATTCAAGAGCGGAAAGGTCAAGCAGCAAATCCATAATCCAGAGCGTTGCACGCTTGCCGACTGTTGTGGGCTGCGCAGGCTGAAAATGCGTGAAGGCGAGGCAGGGCATGTCCTTATATTCAAGCGAAAATTTTGAGAGCGAGTCAATAAGATTCACAAGCTTTTTGCGTATGAGCTTCATGCCCTCGGCCATCGTGATAACATCAGTGTTGTCGCCGACATAGCATGAGGTCGCGCCGAGATGAATTATAGGCTTAGCCTGCGGGCATTGCTCACCGTAGGCAAAAACATGCGACATAACGTCATGGCGCACGAGCTTTTCACGCTCCGCTGCAACATCATAGTTGATATCGTCGGCATTGGCTTTCAGCTCATCAACCTGCTCACGGGTGATGTTAAGCCCAAGCTCCATCTCACTTTCCGCAAGGGCTATCCACAGCTTTCTCCATGTCCTGAATTTGAAATCGGGCGAAAAGATATACTGCATCTCAACGCTTGCATATCGTGAATTCAGCGGGGTTTCATAGGTGTCCTTCATTGTCTGTACCTCTGAATTTTTCCGCCCGCAATTCTGCGGATTGCGGGCGGTATTTTTAATTTATTACTCGACCGTTACCGTTCCGTCTTCTTTGACCGTCACAGTCATATTGTCCTGAACATAGTTCAAAAATTCATCGCCGAGGCGGTCAACGGCAACAATTGTGCCGTCAGTCCACACATCCGCAAGGATAACGCCCGCAGCCGCCAGAGAGTCAATTGACTCTGAGAAAAGCATTGCCGCAGGGGCTATGCCCAACGCGCAGACTGTGTGAAGCACCATGCCGCCTGTTGTCGAGCCGATGGTTTTCGGCAGACACAGAGCCATGCCGGTAAGGTTTTTATTATAGATGTCCTTATTGTTCTGGTCGGAGCAGATGACCTGCTTTTTCTTTTTCAGGGCGCTCTTCTGGAAGGTCGCAAGAGTGTTGACCCCCTGCCTTGATACGACTGCCTTTGCTGTTATATTGCCCGCAATGACGGGCCTGCCTTTAAACTCTTTTGCCATGATTAAAAGCCTCCCTTCACGGCGATTGCCGCAATCTCAGCATCAGTGAAATAGCGGGCTGATGTATATGTGCGAAGCTTGTTTGAATTTGTGATAACGGGCTTGCTCCCGCAAAGAGGATTGTTCATGTACATGAGCGGGCAGATGCTTGTCAGGTTAACACCGAAGCCTGTGAGCTTGTCATATGCGGGCTTGTTGTCCTTCTTGAAATGTTCGAGGACCTCGGGAGCCGATGAAAGGATTGTCAGCAGACCGACCTTCTCCTTGCTCTGCTTTTTAAGCTCCGTCTCGAATTTCTCCGTCCATTCGCCAAGCTGTGCATATGAAAGATGGGGGCAGCCGATGAAGCAGCGCTCCGGCTGCGCATTCTTATCCGCCCAGATAACGGGATAGCTGCTCTTAACCCTCTCAAGCTCGGCATCGTCAACCACATAAACCTTTGCGCCCTCTCTGATGAGAGCGTCGCCGCTCATGGCAGCCTCCGGTGTGAGGTTTTCAACATGATAAAGCCCGACCGCGCCGTTTGAGGCTGTTGCCGCGCCCATGTCCTTAAAATAGGACTTGACCGAATCGTTCAGCTCTGTTCCGAGGAATTTATCAAGCCCTTTGATATAAGGCACATCTTCCATAACCTTCAGGCCGATGGCGCTGCCGAGAATCTGAGCCTCCGGAAGCTTTGTGGTTTTGACCTCGATTATCCACTTCGCTTTTCTGCCCTCGTCTGTCAGCAGGTCAAAAAGAGGAACCTTGCCGAGAATCTGACCGAAAAGCTCGATAATGCCCGAGTTGCGGTTGCAGCGCGCGCCGAGAACGGAGTTTGCATATACAACGGCAGAAGACTCCGCCCACGAGAGAACATCTCCCATTTTGGGCGTATTGCCGACTTCGTCAAGGTAGCAGGTACAGGTGAAGGATTTTGAGCTTTTCAGACCGAGCTTTTTGAGCTGCTCTTCATACGGTGCCTGCATACCGTAAAGGATTTTGTTGAAAATAAGCTTTTGCGCAAAATTGCATTTGACGTTTTCATAGTCGATTGGTCTGGGGTCAAGTGTGAATGGCATTTTCGCCTTCAGACCTGCGTTTATCAGCTCATCCATAATGGAGAACACGGGCTTGAGGACAGAAATGCCGAAGCTTGTCACAAGATGGCCGGACGACGTGACGTCAACAAACTTCTCCGCGCTGAAAGCGTCGCCGTAAAGGATGAGAGTTTTAATGACCTTTGCCATTGTTTCACCCTGCGAGCCGTTGAGAATACCCTCCTCCTCAGGAGTTAAAGTCATATTATACTTCAAGAACGAAACCTCCTTAAATTATATATCCGCTGATTCGAAATTCAATTTATTACAGATTCAGAGCAGCCTGATAGCCTGATTTTGTCGCCTCAAAGACCTTCCCGCCGTGGAAGCTGTCACCGATATTATAGACCTCAATTGTGTTAAGCTCTTTTTGGAAATCAAGGAAGAGCTTCTCGTCGGGCCTGCCGCCCGCGGCGAGGATAACAAGGTCAGCCTCAATAAACTCCTCCACGCTTTCATCCTTAATCTTAGGCGCAAGGGGGTTCAGTACGTTTTCGGGAAGGAGCGGATTCCATGTAAGATACGGGTCCGGAACAGTCTTTGACTTGTTGTGCATAACCTTGACACCGTTAGCCTCAAAGGATTTGAGAAGTGTGCAGTTGAGAATCTTAATCCCCGCGTCATACATGTATTTGATGAGATAGCCGCGGTTTGACGTGCAGGTGTGGTTCATAATTTCGGGAGCCATTTCGACGACCGTGACCTCTTTGCCATACTCCTTGTTGAGGAAATATGCCGTTTCGCAGCCTACTACGCCGCCGCCGACAACAACAATTTTCTTTGCGTTCTTTGCAAGCTCAGGGTTGTCGAGAACCGCAACCGCCTGCTGGCAATTTGCCTTTTCATAGCCCGGGAGCTTGAGCACAGCGTCCTTTGTACCTGCGGCGACAACCACCTTGTCAAAGCCCTCTGCTTTAAGCAGAGCGGGAGTAGCTTCGGTGTTGAGCTTCAGCTCAAAATCATAGTCCCTTGCAGCTCTTTCGCAAACACCCTTGAGGTATTCGACATAGTTTGCAATATCAAACTTGATTTTCGGAACACTGCCCGGATTAAGGCGACCGCCTATTCTTCCGCTCTTTTCATAGAGAGTGACCTTATGCCCTCTTTTTGCGGCTGTGACGGCGCACATAATGCCTGCGGGACCCGCGCCGACAACGGCAATCTTTTTCGGCTCTCTTGCAGGCTCCGGATTTTCAGGATAAATCTCTTCAAAAGCAGTGCGCGGATTTACAGCGCACTGAGGATGACCGCCGTCAACAAATTCGTTGATGCAAGCCTCCTGACAGCCGATGCAGGGACGAATTTCACTGACCCTGTTTGTACGCGCCTTGTTTGGCCAGTACGCATCCGCAAGGAGAGGACGGCCAAGCATGACCATGTCGCACTTTTCGTCACGCAATGCCTTTTCCGCAAGGTCGGGATATCCCAGCTTGCCGACGGCAACAACAGGTACGGGAACTCCCGCGTTTGATAATATCTTATTATCCTCAAAATACTTCTTTGCGATATCTGAAATATCAGTATAGCATCCGGGCGGCATTGAGCCGGGCGGGTGCGGAAGAAACCAGTTGTCATAACAGCCGAGGTCAACGTCGAATATGTCAACACCGGCTTTGACAAGGTTTTTCATATAGTCAAGCGTTTGCTCAATTGTGCGCCCGTTGCGGAATTTTTTTAGCGAGCTTTCGGTGTTCATTTTTTCACCGTATGTCTCGTTGAGCGCAAGCGACAGGTCAATACGGTACATAATCGGGAAGTTTTTATCCGTGCGTTCCCTTATGCATTTGACGGCGTCGATGCCGAATGCCTGCCAGTCGGCGTATCTGCCGAATTTGCGGCGGTTGAAGGCGGGGTTTGTCATCTGCTCAAGCAAATATCCCTCATGCCCGTGGAGATAGATACCGTCCAGATTCAACGCCTTGGCGTCCGCCGCGCTCTGCCCGATATTTTTAATCATCTTTTTGCATGAGTGGTCGGAAAAGCGAAGGCAGGGGACCTGCGGCATATACCAGTTTGGATTAAAGGAAGCGGAGCCGGGGAACTTCAGCTCGTTGACAAGGCACTGGGGATTGCCGACGCGCCCGAGACCCGCGCTGACCTGAATAAAAATCTTTGCGCCGTAGGAATGAACATTCGCGGCAAGGTCGCGCCAGCCTGCAAAGACGGTTCGGCTGCGGTCAATACGCGGAAAATATGAGAGCTTGCCCATCTCCGTGAGCGAATTGTCGATTCCGTGAGTAACAGGTATCAGCCCCGTTGTGATAAGACCGACCCCGCCCTTTGCCCTTTCGGTGAAATAGGCAATCATCTTTTCGTTGGGGCGTCCCGTCTCCTCGCACATTGAGATGTTTCCCATAGGTGCCATAACAAGACGGTTTTTAACGGTCATTCTGTTAATCTGAATCGGTGAAAATATCGAATCGTAGGGATAGAGATTTGATGTCATCTTCCCGTCTTCGATTGTCTTGCCGTCCAGAAACCACTCGCCGTAATAATCCAGCAGCTCCTGAACCTTTGCATCCTTCTTCAAGCAGATTCCTCCTTCAAAAAATCATATCAAAAAACTGAAACCAAACTCTCATTCAATTTCAATTTAAAATATGCTCATTCCATAGCATAAAGCGAATACAGCTCGCTGTAAATTCCGCCCTTTTGCATCAGCTCCTTATGGCTGCCGCACTCGGCAATTCCGTTTTCGTTAAGCACAAGAATTTCATTCGCATTTTTTACGGTTGTGAGCCTGTGCGCAATGGTCAGAGTGGTTCTGCCCTTCGCGAGCCGCTCAAGCGATTTCTGAACAAGCTTTTCACTTTCATTGTCAAGTGAAGATGTAGCCTCGTCCAGAATAAGCACGGGAGGATTTTTGAGAAACACTCTGGCAATTGAAATCCTCTGCTTCTGACCGCCCGAAAGCTTTACTCCCCGCTCACCGCAATAGGCGTCGTAACCGTCCGGCAGCTGCATAATAAAATCATGTGCGCCCGCAAGAATTGCCGCATGTTCAACTTCCTCTTTTGTCGCTTCGGGCTTTCCGTATGATATGTTTTGAAAGACAGTTCCCGAAAACATATACACATCCTGCTGAACAACTCCGATATGTGAGCGAAGAGAGTGCAGAGTGATATCCTTTATGTTTATGCCGTCAAGAAGAATTTCGCCCTCGCTAACGTCATAGAAACGGGGGATAAGGTTGCATATTGTGGTTTTTCCGCCGCCGGAAGGGCCGACAAGCGCAATGTTGTCGCCTTTTTCTATATGTATATTTACATTACTCAGGATTTCGCTGTTTGTATTCGGATATGTGAAGCTGACATTATTGAACCTGATATCTCCGCTGACAATTTCAACATCCCTTGCGTTTTCGGAATCCTGAATTTCGGAAACAACGTCCATAACATCCGTAAATCTTTCAATGCCCGTAATGCCCCTGTTGAATTGCTCGGTAAACTCGACAAGTCTGCGTATCGAGGCGAGAAGTGTTGAAACCATAAGAAGGGACGCCGTAAAGTCGCCGACAGTTGTAACCCCCCTCATCAAAAACACTGCGCCGACCGCGACGACCATTATGTACATCAAGCCGTCAAATATCCTTACAATTGTTTGAAACTCGCCCATTTGTATATAGTTGTTGCGCTTGATATTAAGATATTTTTTTGCGCCCTCGTCAAACTTGTTTTTTTCGACATCCTCATTTGTAAATGATTTTACAACACGGATACCGAGCAGGCTGTCTTCGGTCTGGGCATTTATTTCGCCGACCTGCTGCCTCGCCTCCCTGAAGGTTGTTTTCATCTTATGCCGTGTTTTTTTGGTGACAGCAAACATAAAGGGAAGAACAGAGAAAATAATGACGGCAAGCCAGATATTCATCGACGCAAATATTATAAAGCACGCAATAATCTTAATTGATGTTATTAAAACCTCTTCCGGAAAATGATGCGCAAATTCGGTAATATCAAAAAGGTCTGAGGTCAGGCGCGACATAAGCTGCCCGATTTTTGTGTTGTCAAAGTATGAAAATGACAGCTCCTGAACATGCGAAAACAAATCGTTTCGCATATCGGTTTCAATCTTTGTGCCCATCAAATGACCGCCTGTTGTCATATAGAAATTTGCGGCGGCATCCATACAGCGCAGTAGGAGAAAAAAGGCTGCTATCTTCAAAATATAGGGGATTGTAAGCAAACCTAAATTATCAATACCGGCATTTGTAATTCTTTTAACGATGAGTGGCAGAACAATGTCGCATACTGAGGTCAATGACGCGCAGAAAAGGTCAAGCACAAGAATCCACTTGTACTTTTTGAAATACGGGAAAAAGCGGAGAAGAAGAGCTTTATTCTTTTTAAAATTACCTCTCTTCATAAGCCCCATTTACCTCCTGAGCAGGTCGACTGCACCCGACAATTTTTTACTATTAAAATTTATTATACACTATAATAAATAATTTGGATAGATTATTTTGGAAAATTCAGCTTATTTTAAAGCCGAACGGTTTTCTTTATGATTTTGGATATGCCGGAGCGCGAAATGTAATTATCTGTCAAAAATATGTTGAAAAGAAAATATTATGCTGTATAATATTCTATAATGATGTAATTTTTTCGCGGCGCTTCCCGTCCTGATATATTTATTCATTGGGGGATAAATCATGTTTGCAAAAGTATCAAGCATGGGTTTTTACGGCATGGAGGCATTCATGGTCGAGGTCGAGGCAGATATTTCTCAGGGTCTGCCCCGTTTCGATATTGTCGGTCTGCCCGACATTTCCGTTGCCGAATCAAAAAACAGGGTGCGCTCCGCCATGAAAAACGGCAGCTTTAATTTTCCTTCAAGCCGTATCACGGTAAACCTTGCCCCTGCCGACACAAAAAAGGAAGGCCCTCTCTATGACCTGCCGATTCTGATTGCTCTTCTGATTTCGACACGTCAGCTAAGATGCGGGGGAATCAATGAAATTGCGTTTATAGGCGAGCTTTCGCTCGACGGTATGGTGCGTCACGTCAACGGCGCGCTGCCGATGGTCATAAAAGCAAAGGAGGCGGGGATAAAAGCGGTATTTCTGCCTGCTTCCAATGCCGCCGAAGGCTCCGTAGTTAAAGGGATTTCCGTTTACCCTGTTGAAAATGTAACGTCACTTATTGACCACCTCAACGGCACAAGCACCCTCACGCCCGCAGACTTTGACAGCTACTCCAACAGTATTCCCGACCTTAATACTCCTGATTTCAGCGATGTCAAGGGGCAGTTTGAGGCAAAAAAGGCTTTGGAGGTTGCGGCGGCTGGCGGTCACAATGTTTTAATGATTGGCCCGCCCGGCTCGGGCAAAAGTATGCTCGCAAAAAGGCTGCCCTCGATTTTGCCCGATATGACGTTTGAGGAAAGCCTTGAAACAACGAAGCTCTATTCAATTGCGGGGGCGCTGCCGTCAAACGCGCCGCTTATCAGGACAAGACCGTTTCGCTCCCCTCATCACACGGTGTCGCCCGCAGGGCTTTCGGGCGGCGGCAGAGTGCCGCGCCCGGGCGAAATTTCGCTTGCTCACAACGGGGTATTATTCCTTGACGAGCTGCCCGAATTTTCGCGCATTGCTATGGAGGTGCTGCGCCAGCCGATTGAGGATGGAATCATCACTATTTCAAGAGCCGCCGGCTCATTATCCTACCCATGCACGGCAATGGTGGTCTGTGCGATGAATCCGTGTCCATGCGGGTATTACGGGCATCCCCGAATTAATTGTACCTGCCCGAAAGGCTCTGCGCAAAGATATCTTGAAAGAGTATCCGGCCCTCTGCTGGACAGGCTGGATATACATATAGAAGTCCCTCCCGTCGAGTTCGAAAAGCTTTCGAGCGAGGAAAAAAGCGAATGCTCCGAAGACATAAGAAAAAGAGTGAACTCCGCCAGAAAAATTCAGCAAAAAAGGCTTGAAGGCTCAGGCATAACCTGCAACGCGCATATGACGCCGGCAATGACAAGGGAATTCTGTTCACCTTCTCCCGCCGCGCTTTCGCTTCTCGAAGGGGCGTTTGAAAGTCTTGGGCTTTCGGCAAGAGCCTTTGACAAAATCCTGCGGATAGCGCGCACCGCCGCAGATTTGGATGGCAGCGAGAAGGTTGATACTCCGCATATAGCGCAGGCGATAAGATTCAGAAGCTTTGACAGAAAGTTCTGGCAAAGGTGACTTTACCCGACATTTATCGTCATTGACAGGGATGATAAAAGAGTTTAAAATTAGGGGCGGTAATTATGAGTAAAGGAGTAAGGCAATGAATGATGTTAAAAGCTTATATAAGCTTTGGCTTGAAAAGACTAAGGACAATAAAGAAATCAACAATGAGCTTCTTTCAATTGACGGTAAGGATGACGAAATCCTTGACCGTTTTTTCCGCAACCTTGAGTTTGGCACGGCAGGTCTGAGAGGCGTTCTCGGCGCCGGCACAAACCGCATGAACGTATACACAGTCAATCAGGCAACGCAGGGGCTGGCGGATTATCTGAATTCCGCTTTTGAAAGCCCAAGCATTGCCATTGCATATGATTCGAGGATTAATTCCGACGTTTTTGCAAAGGACTCAGCAAGGGTGCTTGCCGCAAACGGCATCAGGGTTTATATCTACCGTGAGATTGTGCCTACCCCGATGCTTTCGTTCGCCATAAGGCAGCTCAAATGCAGCTCGGGCATCATCATCACCGCCAGCCACAACCCCGCGAAATATAACGGCTATAAGTGCTATGACCCCGAAGGCTATCAGATGACGGATGAAGCGGCTGAAAAGACATATGAATTTATCTGGAAGGTCGATGTTTTTGACGGCGTTAAGTCCGTTGATTTTGACAAAGCAGTGTCCGAAGGCAAAATAAGCTATATTGATGACAGCCTCATTGAAGATTTTTACAGACGGGTGCTCACACAACAGGTCAACCCTGGCATATGCAAAAAGAGCGGGCTGAAGGTTATTTATACACCTCTCAACGGCACGGGCAACAAGCCGGTTCGCGAGGTGCTAAAGAGAATAGGTCTTGACAGTGTTTCGGTTGTTCCGGAGCAGGAGCATCCCGACGGGAACTTCCCGACATGCCCGTTCCCGAACCCCGAAATCAGGCAGGTTTTTGAGTGCGCTCTGAACATGACAGAGAAAGAGAAAGCCGACCTTCTGCTTGCGACTGACCCGGACTGTGACCGTGTCGGCATAGCCGTGCTGGACGGCGGCGAATATAAGCTCCTGAGCGGCAACGAAGTCGGCGCTTTGCTCGCCGAATATATCCTCTCCTCAAAAAAGGCGCAGGGGACAATGCCGGAAAATCCCGTCGTCGTCAAATCCTTTGTCACGACTCCTCTTGTGACGGAAATTGCGGCGAAATACGGCTGTGAGGTCTTTGACCTGATGACAGGCTTCAAATATATTGGCGAGCTTATCACAAAATTCGAGAGCAAGGGCGAGGGAAACCGCTTTGTTATCGGCATGGAGGAGAGCTACGGCTACCTTGCGGGGATTCACGCGCGCGATAAGGACGCTGTTGTCGCCTCAATGCTCATCTGCGAGATGGCGGCGTATTATAAGAACCGCGGCAAATCTCTCGTTGAGGTTATGGAGGATATTTACCGTGAACACGGCATGTATCTTGCAAGCCTGCTGAACTTTGCGTTTGAGGGCGCAAGCGGGATGCAGAAGATGAAGGACATTATGGAAGGCCTTCGCCTGAACGCTCCAAAAGAGATTGCGGGCATGGAGGTGCTGGCGGTTTCGGACTATTCCGCAGGGTTTACGACAGACACAAAGACGGGGAAACAGACAGTAATTGACCTTCCGCATTCAAACGTGCTTTCCTATTTGCTCCCCGGCGGCAGCAAGGTCATTGTCCGTCCTTCGGGAACAGAGCCGAAAATCAAAGTATATATTACCGCCGTTGCCACTGACAGGGAAAAGGCTGCTGCCCTAGCGACCATCATCGGCGCAGATATGAAAAAACTGATGGGTATTTCGTGAGGTGAATGAATTGAGAAGAGAAAAAGTTACGCGCATTGTTGCGCTGATTATGGCATTAGTCATGATTCTCAGTGTTGTAGCAATTGCGCTGAGTGTTTTGGCAAAATAATGTAAATAATGCAAACAGAAAAAAACCGTGTCTGCGAAACACGGTTTTTTTAATGAAGTCCGGCGGCATTCAGGCTGAATATGCGGATTTCCGTGTCTATTCAAAGCGGCAGATTTCATATTGAAGCCTGCCGCTTTGAATTCCGAATTTACTATGCGATTGAAGCGAAAAGATCTTTTATTAGCTGAATGATACCCGATGCCTCGCCTTCGCCGAGAAAGCTGAGAAGCTTTTCGACAAATTCTAAAATTGCAGTCATTTCGTTTACCTCCTTAATTTATCATCTTAATTTTATAAATTATTAGGAACATAAATAATATCTGCCAATATTTTACAAAAAAGAGACGGATTAAAAATCAAAAATCACCCTACCGGCAGATTGAAGCAGTGGGTATGGAAGCTTGATATTACCCTGAAGACCTCAACGGAGTCATATTCCGTCTCCATAGCAAACTGCTGTGACTGGAGCTTTATTACATCGGAAAAGCCGGGGAACATCTGCGACTTGTGGCAATGCATTGACTCAAGTTTTTTGACCTCATAGTCGGAAATATCAACCACTGTATTCGGCTTGTCTGTGTAGTAAAAGGCAATTGTCTTGACCGTCCAGACATCCTCACGGGGCTTGCCATCAACAAATTCGGGATAGAAGTTGAATGTCGCGTCAAGGCAGGCGTATTTTACAGCCTCACCGACCTTCAGGTGATCCTCATGGCACTCGTTTTCAAGGTTTGAATCAACGGTGAAAACGGCGTCGGGCTTGATTCTTCTGATGACCTCGACGATTTTTTCGGATATTTCTCTGGCACTCGCTTTTGTTCTGTCGCCAAAGCCAAGAAAGCCCGCGTTTTTCATGCCGAGGCACTCCTGTGCAGCCATAGCCTCTTTCTGACGGAGCGTCGGACCTTTGCCCGAATATGTGAGGTCGATATATCTGTCGTCAAGCACTGTAAGCTCCCACACCTCAACGCCTTCGTCAATGAGCCATGCTATCGTGCCGCCCGCTCCTATCTGGTTGTCATCGGGGTGCGGCTGAATAAAAAGCGCACGCTTTATCCCTGTGAGCTTTGGCGGTTCGCACACCTTCTGAATAGCGGGGGAAACGGCACGGATAAGCTTTCTCTCAATAATCAGCCGTTTCGTCGGTTTCTTTTTGTTCATTTCATTCGCTCCTTTAACAATCAGATAAAAGCCGATGATTATGATTGGCATTGTTATAATACTACAATTTTTCGGCAATGTAAACCATGCCGGGAGACTGCCCTGCCGGAAAATAAAAAGGCTGTTTCATCATTTCTGAAGAAACAGCCTTTGCTACAGTTTATTTGAGCATTATTTATACTTTGGTCTTGCGACATAGGAGGTGTGAAGCACCTCATGTGCTTTATGACTGCCCGGCTCGCCTAAGAACTCACTGTAAACCTGCTTGATAGCGGGGCTTTCATGTGATTTCCTGATAGGCTTCTCCTTATCCTTGTCATAAAGCGCGGCGGCTCTGATACCTCTGAGGTCAACAAAGTTGCGCACCACCGCGTGCTGTATAGGCTGACCGCCGCCGTTTACACAGCCGCCGGGGCAACCCATAATTTCGATGAAATGATAGCCCGAAGTGCCGTCTTTGACCTTATCCATAACCGTCTTCGCGTTTGCAATGCCGCTTGCGACACAGACCTTGATATCCATACCTGCGACGTTATAGGTCGCTTCCTTAATTCCCTGTGTGCCTCTGACATCTATGAAGTCAAGTTCCTTTAGCTCCTCGCCTGTAAGGCTTTCAACAGCCGTACGCAGAGCCGCCTCCATAACGCCGCCTGTCGCGCCGAAGATGACCGCGGCGCCTGTGCCGTCGCCCAGAGGATTATCGAACTCCTCGTCGGGGAGATGCGGGAAGTAGATGCCCGCGCTGTCAATCATTCTTGCAAGCTCTCTTGTTGTGAGTGCAATGTCTACATCGGGGTAGCCCGATGCGCTTTGATCATCACGCTTTGTCTCAAACTTCTTTGCCGTGCAGGGCATAATGCCGACAACGACAATTTTTGAGGGGTCAATGCCCATCTTATCGGCATACCATGTCTTTATTATCGCGCCGAACATCTGCTGGGGTGACTTGCAGGAAGAAAGATGATTAAGCTGGTCGGGATAATAGTGCTCGCAGTATTTAATCCATCCCGGTGAGCAAGAGGTAATCATCGGCAGAGTGCCGC
>CAZBHG010000017.1:1664-17062 GCA_964491735.1 uncultured Eubacteriales bacterium | reverse complement strand
CTTGCAAATCAGTATGCACGCAATAGGCGATGCCGCAGTCGAGCAGGCTCTCACCGCCTATGAAACGGCTCTAAAGGACTTCCCGAGAAAGGACGCCCGCCACATCATCATCCATGCAAACCTTATGAATGAAGAGATGCGCAACAGAGCCGCGAAGCTCGGCATACTCATAGCGACTCAGCCCGCTTTCCTCTATTGGGAGCATGAGCCGCAGGAGTATCTTGACAGGATTCTGGGTGAGGAACGCTCATATGCTGTCATGCCGTTAAAGAGCTGGGTTGAAAAGGGCATAAAGGTATCAGCCGGCTCCGACTCACCCTGCACGATACCGAACCCGATTGAGAGTATTTATTTTTCATGCAACCACCCGAACCCGTCAGAGAGCGTGAGCGTTCTGGATGCACTTCGTATGCACACATCATGGGCGGCATACACCTCATTTGATGAGAATGAGAGAGGCACATTGAAAAAAGGGCTTGCCGCGGACTTTGTTGTTCTCGATAAAAATCCGATTGAAATCCCCGTCAAGGAGCTTAACACGCTGAAGGTTGAGGCTATCTATTTTGCGGGCAAAAAATATGAGAAACCGTTAGGCGGCGTTCTGCCGCTGGCTTTGAAGGCAGTTTTCAACGGCGGGTGCAAGTAATTTTAGCTTATGGAATCTCATTATTTTTCAGTGCCACTTTTATCTCCTCCAAATCCTCCGTCGGTTTTTCGCATGCACCGTTTTTGCAAAGATAATATACCGCACCTTTATCCGGTATCGGGTATTGCGCGGTGAACGGGGCGGCAGCTGCAAGCTGCCGCTCATTTTGTTTTGTTTTAAACAGCACTGAGATATTACTCAATGGCATGTCATTCAAAAAGGATTTGAGGGGCAGGGGAATCTCACTTTCAGCCGAAACGCAGATAAGCTTCGCCGAAGGGTACAGAGCCTTTGTCATCGCAAGGAGCGAAAAGCTAAAGCCCACAGGGTACTCCTTTGCGTGCGCCGCCAAAAAGCTCAGCTGCCTGTCGGCATATTCTCTCCATTTTGTTTCGCCCGTCAGCGCCGCAAGGTCAAGCAGAACCGCCGCCGCCGCCGAATTGCCCGACGGAATAGCCCCGTCATAAACCTCCTTCGGACGGAAAATGAGCTGCTCGCTGTCCTCAGCGTTAAGATAAAATCCGTTGTTTGTTTCATCGAAAAAGCCTGAAATCATTTGCCCTGCAAAAAATACGGCTTTTTCAAGATATTCGGCGTTGAAGGTCGCGCGGTAAAGCTCCAGCAGCGCAAGACAATAAAAAGCGTAGTCGTCAAGCTGCCCTGCGTGGGCGGCTTCGCCGTCACGCCAACGAACATGTAACCGTCCGTTTTTATCTGTCAGGTTATCGGCAATGAACTTTGCAGCCGTTTCCGCTGACTGCAAATAACTTTGATTATCAAGTATTTGTGAGGCTTTGGCAAGTGCTGTTATTATAAGCCCGTTCCATGAAGTGAGTATTTTGTCGTCAAGGTGCAGGCGGGTACGCTCAAGGCGGTATTTGTAGAGCTTTTCACAAAGCTCTGTTATATGCGGGTTTTCATTTTCAAAATCCTTGTTATCCAAAAGGTTTAGGATGCTTTTACCCTCAAAGTTGCCCGCCTGCGTGATGCCGAACCAACGGCAGAAAACATTGCCGTCATCTTCTCCCAGCACCTTTTTTATCTCTGCGGGTGTGAAAACATAATATTTCCCCTCAACACCGTCGCTGTCGGCATCCTGCCCGCAGCAGAAACCGCCGCCTTGCCCCGAAAGCTCATTCAATACATAGTTTATCGTTTTTTCGGCGGCGGTTTTGAAAAGCCCGCGCCCCGACAGCCGATATGCTTCAATGTATGCCATGGTCAGCATTGCATTGTCATAGAGCATCTTTTCAAAATGCGGCACAAGCCAGCGCCCGTCTGTTGAATAGCGTGAAAACCCGCCCCCGATATGGTCAAAAATGCCGCCCCTGTACATCTGCTCAAGCGTTTTTTCTGCCATGGAGCGGGCGCTGCTGTCATGCTCAAGGCTCGAATACCTGAGGAGAAACAGCAGATTGTGAGCGGAGGGGAATTTCGGCGCATTGCCAAACCCGCCGAAGCTTTTGTCAAAGCTGCTGCGGAAGACATTCGCAGCCGAACGGAGCAGCTCCACTGTCGGCTCGTCTGATTTGCTGGTTCTTTCAGCCTGCCTGCTTATATAGCCGCTGATTTCGTCACCGGAACTCAACAGCTTCTTTTTGTCGTGCCTCCACTGATTTGCAACCTCGGTCAGAAGCTCAACAAGACCGAGACCTCCGTATCGGGTGTGTTTTGGCAGATAGGTTGCGGCAAAAAAAGGCTTTTGGTCGGGCGTCATTATTATTGTGAGAGGCCAGCCGCCCGAACCGGTCATAGCCTGACATACGGACATATAAACAGCGTCTATGTCGGGACGTTCTTCCCGGTCAACCTTGATTGAGACAAAATCACCGTTAAGGGCTTCTGCCGCCTCACTGTCCTCAAAGGACTCCCTCTCCATAACATGGCACCAGTGGCAGGTCGAATAGCCTATGCTCAGAAATATCGGCTTATCTTCACGCTTTGCCTTCTCAAACGCTTCATTGCCCCATGGAAACCAGTCCACAGGGTTATGGGCGTGTTGAAGAAGGTAGGGGGATTTTTCGTCTATCAAATGATTTGTAAATTCATGCATAATATATTTTCTCCTGACCGCAAGTATATTACCGTAAATAGTTTTAATTTTGTTCGGTGAAATATACGGAAGATGCTATATTTTTCGCGGTTAATCAAGACGTGATATCGCGCGGAGCAACAATCAATCGGGGCGAAAGTTTAAACTTTCACCCCTGAGCTGTCATATTTTATGCTCACTTAACACACCGCGCATTGCTTCGGTTTTGTAGCCTGTACGCTAAGTTGTCAGCGATGATTCATTTTTATCGGTAAGCGCTTTATTCGTCTCAAAAACTGCTTTTGCCGTCTCCGAGGTTAAAAAATCAAAAAGGACAATGCCGTAATACCTGCCCGAAACCATTTCATATTTTTTGAAGCAGTTATTTACACTCATTGCGTTGAGAAAGGGCAGGCAAAGATATGCTGTGCTGAAAAGGTTTAAATTGAACCGTGAGCTGTCAGGTTCACTGTCAAGAAGCGGCTTGATAATCTCATTCCACTTCTTTTTGGGACGGATTGTGTAGCAATCCTGCAAATTGACTGTGCCGGCTGAACCGCCGTCATTAAGCAAAGGCATGTCAAAGCTCCCGCCGCTTGTCTGCCCATGCCCCTGATAGGACCAGAGCTGAAAATTCAAACCGCTGTTTTTTTCCGTATATGCCTCATTATTGACGGCAAAACGGCGGATAAGGACAAGCCTGCCCCTGACCTCGCCAAGAGTCGGTATGCGGTTTTCGACAAACCATTTTTCGGGATTTGCAGAGATATACTTATCAAAGAGGCGGTCATAAAAGCTGCCCCCTGTATTTCCGCCCTCTTCCTTTATGCAGAAAAGTATTGCCTCAGACGGATTTGCTGATAAAAAATCATAGCATTGTTTTAATACCTGCTCTATACGGAGTTCTTTTGCAAAAGGCGCGCTGCCGCTTTTGCAGTCCAAAAATCCGTGAAACAGACGAAAGCCCGCGTCGTCATATTTCAATCTGATATCGAGAAATCTTACTCCCGAATTAAGCTGGTCAAAAAAGGACAGATTCTGGCAGCGTGCGAACAGCTGCAGGGGGATGAAATGCGCCGCGCTGTCATGTGAGCCGGGGATATTTATTTCACATATTTTCGCATCAGAAGGCAATGCTTTCATCCAGTCTGCGCCGCCGTCGCAGCTCTTTTTTGAAAAGGCCAATAACGCCAAAACAAGAAAGTCCAAAACTGCCACCAAAGCTGCAATAATAACATATTTCATATATCATCGTTCTTTCTGATTAAAATACGGTTTACCGCTCCATTTCCTCAAGAATTGCGTTTGTTCTTGCAACCCTTAACTCCCTGAGCTCGGAGCGCATTTTGTTCCTTTCATTGTCAAACAATGGATAGAAGAAATATGGAATAAGGCTGGCAAGGCCCAAGGTCTGCGGGATAATTGAAAACATCTGAAAAATTTTAAACTTTGTATCGGTCGTTTGTGTTTTAGCTCCCTGCCGATAGCCGACATATTGCATTGCAAGTGCCGCAACGGCAGTCGAAATAACATTTCCGAACTTGCTGATAACACCTGTAATTGCGCCGGCTGTGCCCTCCTGACGGGTGCCTGTTTTCCATTCCGTATAGTCCTGCATATCCGCAGACATTTCATTTGATAAAACCGACTGCGCGGCGTTCGGAATGAATTCCAGCATCTGAATCAATGAAATCATAATAATCATTGCAAGCTTGTTGCTGAAAAGCTTCCTGCCCAGAAGGTACATAAGCAGGCGGTTGAAGAATGCATATAGCTTGAATCCGAAGTACATCTGCTTAACCGAGAACCTCTTAAAGAAATATGGTATAAACGAATAGGATGTGAACTGCATTATCGTCGCAAGTGTTCCGCATACCAGTGACAGTGTCGCAGAGCCCATAACATCAATGTAGAAAAAGTTGGTATATTGACCGCCGACAGCACCCAGGCTGCCGAGTATGCCCGACAGAAGGTTAAGCATCAAGGGTTTGTTCTGAAATACATAAATAATACATTGCTTGATTGGCGGCTGCTTTGGCACTAGGAGAACTCTTTCTTTTGTACCAAAAAATGCCAGATATTGAAGCACGCCACCTATTATTGCTGTTATTAATCCCATGCCTACAAACGCCGTCTTGACACTCATGCCGACCTTGCCGTAGCTGATGAGGTCAATTAGCGGCTGGATTATCATGCTCGGCAGACCTGCGCCGATAGCTGTAAGAAAATTGTTGACTGTGTAAATCTGCTTTCTTTCTTCAATGTTCGGGGTCATGAGCATTGCAAGGTTATTTTTTGGCACACTGTTCAGGGTGCTGAAAGTTTCCTGCATAAAATAGACAAGCAAAAGATAAAAGAACTTTTTTGAGTCGAACAAGTTGCTGTTCGGGATAAAAACAGCGCCAAGGAACATCATCGCCGCACAAACGGCAAGGGGGATAGGCGTGATAGAGAGGTAAGGCCTTGCCTTGCCTATTCTTGTTCTTGTTTTGTCAAAAAGGATACCCATTATTGGGTCGTTTACCGCGTCCCACACCAGAATTATACTCGAAACAAGAGCAATCAGCCTGTAATGAATCAGGAACACATTTGTCAGAAAGTATGTATAGAAGGAACCAATATAACCCGTTGTAAGACTGCTGCCGAAATTTGAAAAGCCATAGGCAAGCAGCTCCTTGTTCCCAATAAATCTTCGTGACAGCAGCTCCTCCGAAAGCTGACCAATGCCTGCTTCTTTTGTGTATTTTCTAACCTCAGGGGTATTTGTTTCCGCCATTTCAACACCTCTTCGCAAATACTGGCTTAATGTCTTCTGAACAAATCAAAAATCGCCCAAAACAAGAGAAAACTCCGCCGGCGCGACATTGCTTACTACTGAATAATAGCAGATAATGGATGTAAGAACAAGAAGAATTAAATAATAATCAGTAATGAAAAAAGCGGGAATATATAGATGAAAAACAACCCCGCAGCAAAACAGGTCTGCTGCAGGGCTGATTTATATTAAGAGCAATTTAATATTATGCAAAATCATTGGTTATTTCCTGAATATCGAGGATAGTTATTACACCGCTTTCATAGACAGAGCATGTGTAAATCAGCTTATCTGCAAATTCCTCCTCATCCTCCCAGTTCCTTTGATATGTAAAGGTGAGAGTGACTTCGCCTGCATTTTTTGCGGCAAAGATGAAAACCTGTTTGCCCGGCGCACCGACAATGGCGATAGGATAGTCACATGATGAATTGACATATTGCTCGCTGACAAGAGTCAGAACATCGCTGTTGCTCATTTCATAGACCCAGGAATAGCCGGTGGAAGCATTTGAGGACAGTTCAATAACGAGATTATTTTCATTATTGCCGATTCCGAACAGAATTGAAAAAATCGAAATAAAAAATGCAAGGATTGTCGAAAATATGCGTTTTATCATTGCTTAACCCTCCAAAATAAATTTTTATTCAATGATACATATTATACCAAAATCAGGTAAATAATTCATTTTTTAAAGCCTTATTTCTTATTCAATCAGCGTAATTACTGTCATAATAACACCGAGCACAACAAATACGCCGCCTGCAACCTTGCCCAGCACCTTTTCGCTGACGCGGTTTGCAAACCTTGCGCCAAACAGACCGCCTGCCAACGTGCCGATTCCGATTATCAGCCCCGCAATGAGGTCAATATTACCCCTGACCGCGTGACCTATTGAACCGGAAAGCGCGGTTATTGCCATTATCAGTGTAGAAGTGCCGATTGCCTTATGAAGCGGCAGTCTTAAAACGAAAAGAAGAACCAGCAGGAAGTTGATGCCGCCGCCCGCCCCCATGAGGCCGCTTATAATGCCCAGAACAAAGCCGATTCCGACAGAGATGAGGTTTCTTCCCCAGCTCGTTTTTATTCTGAGCGGCTTATCAATTTTTGATGCGATGGCTCCCGTGTTGACGCCCCGAATCAGCATTACAACTCCGAAAATCAGAAGAAAAATGCCAAACCCGCCGCTCAGACCTGTGTTTGGTATTAAGTCTGCAAACATTGCGCCGACCTGAGCGCCGGTTACCGAGCCCAGAGCAATCCACAGCCCGCGCTTTAAATCAATGTTATCGTTTTTAAAATAAGTAAAGGAAACCGCTATTGAGCCGATTACATCCACCATCAGGCTTGTGCCTATGGCCTCCTGCATTGTGAAATGCATGCCGAGACTAAGGGCGGGGATTACAATCATCACGCCGCTGGCGCCGATCAGGCTTGTCATCCCGCCGCTGCATATTCCAAGCAATACCAACAAAAATATAGTCAGTATATTCATATTTGCCTCCGTTTTTATCCTTGTATCAACCGTAAAATTATATCAATGCGGGCCGCGCCCAAAAATACAGATATTATTTAACTTATAATACCAAATTTTTGATTATCATTCAATACATATTTACAGATAGTATATACCTCTTGATTTTCAACCGGAATTTTAATCGTTTCTGTGTTGACATATCATGTAATAATGTTATAATAAATTAGAATTAATATTGGAAAATTATGTATTTTAGTAACAAAATGCAAATCAGGGAGGAATATGAAAATGAAAAAAGTATTATCCTATATCCTTGCACTGACGCTCTTGCTGTCAGTATTCCCGATATGTATTTTTACGGCGTCGGCAGACACAAGCGGTTATTTCACCTACTCTATTACAAACGGAACCGCGACAGTAACCAAATATAACGGTGTGGGCGGTTTTGTGACGATACCCGATGCACTTGGAGGGTATCCCGTTGCTACAATTGGTGACAAATCCTTCAAAGATGTTCTGGGGCTGTACAGCATAACTTTTCCCGAAACTGTAACTACAATCGGTGTGGAGGCGTTCAAAGGCTGTACGGGATTAACAGATCTGGTATTTCCCGACAAAGTCGCAACAATAAATAATAATGCGTTTAACGGCTGTACAGGGCTTACCCGAGTTGTCATCGGCAGCGGCGTTAATAAGATTGACTATTCTGCTTTTGACGGTTGTACCGGCTTGACAACAATGACTATTCCGGACAATGTTACTTCTTTAGGCACAACAGTGTTTCAGGGCTGTACGGGGCTGACAACCGTGACTATCGGGAACGGTATTACAACTCTTGGCGCCAATCTGTTTTCCGGCTGTACCGGGCTTTCAACTGTAAACATCGGCAGCAAAGTGAGCAAAATAGATTTCACTTCATTCGCAGGCTGCACGGGGCTTGGCGAAATAATTATCAGTGAAGATAACGTGACATTTTCAAGTCAGGACTGTGTGCTGTTCAACAAATCAAAATCAATTCTTGTGCAGTATTTATTGGGCAAAACACAAAGCTATATTATCCCGAACTGTGTAACTGGAATAGGCGAAAAAGCGTTTTCCGGCTGCACACAACTGACAGGTGTGACAATTCCGATAAGCGTTACGGATATCGGCAAAAACGCTTTTTACGGTTGTGTAAGGCTTACCGGTATCGTTATCCCTGACAGTGTGACGAATATCAAATCAGATACTTTCTCCGGATGTACTGCCTTGAAGAGCGTTAATATTCCCGGCAGTGTTATCGCAATAGAAAAGGGCGCGTTCTACGGCTGTTCTGTATTGAACAATGTGACCTTAGGCACAGGAGTGCAGGTAATCGGTGACGCAGTCTTTCAGAACTGCATCAGTCTGACACAGATAACTCTTCCTGACAGCCTCAATTCCATCGGCGTCAGTGCGTTCAGCGGCTGTACAGGGCTATTGGAAGTAACCATTCCCGATAATGTCTCTTCTATCGGGAACAGCGCATTTTCCGGCTGCACAGGACTCACAAAAGCAATAATAGGATGCACCGTATCCAGCATTGGAGAATCTGCATTCAACGGATGCACCTCTCTGATGAGGATCGACCTGCCTGACAGTGTTCTGTCTGTCGGCAAAAGTGTTTTTCAGGGCTGCACCAAGTTGACAAATGCTACTATCGGCGACGGGTTAAAAGCTATACCTGAATTGGTTTTTAAAGGCTGCACAAGCCTCACAAGCTTCAGCATAGGGACAGCTTTTGACCTAATATACTTTTCAGCTTTCAACGGCTGCACATCGCTTGTCGAATTCAATGTTGATGAGAATAATATGGGTTTCTCAAGTCGGGACTGCGTGTTGTTTAACAAGAATAAAACAGAAATTGTACATTATTTTTACGGCCCCAGTTCAAGTTATGTAATTCCCAACAGTGTCACAACCATTGACATGGAGGCGTTTTTCTACTGCACTCAGCTGACAGGCATAACAATACCGAACAGCGTTTCTGATATCGCTGGAAGGGCATTTATCGGTTGTACGGGCCTGACGTCGGTTACCATTCCCAACAGTGTAACTTATCTGAGCGACAGTGTTTTTAGCGAATGCAGAGGCTTGTCAAGCGTTTCATTGCCGTCAACGCTGGAAACAATAGGAAATGATACATTCAGCGGCTGCTCAGGTCTTCTCAGTTTAACCATACCGGAGAAAGTCATCTCTGTCGGCAACAATTCATTTAAGAACTGCAATAAAATCCAAAGACTTACACTGCCAAGCAGTTTAAAAATTATTGGGAGTTATGCATTTAACAACTGCTACACTTTAACAACTCTGACAATACCTTCAGGTGTCAGAACTATAGGCACCTATGCGTTCAGCGGTTGTTCAGGCTTGCTGGATGTGACTATTGCTGACAGTGTCACAGCAATCGGCTCATATGCTTTTTCCTCCTGTTCCAAAATGAATAAGGTGACGATTTCAAGCGGGATAACCACCATTGCAGAAGGTACTTTTTCCGGCTGCAAAGCTCTGACCAATGTTGCAATCCCGTACGGTGTTTCAAATATCGGAAACAGCGCTTTCAACGGCTGCAGCATATTGTATGATGTGGATATTGCAAATACGGTCACCTCAATCGGAGACAAAGCATTTTTCGGCTGTTCGGTTCTGCCGATAATAATAATTCCGAACAGTGTCTCAACTATCGGCGCAGGCGCATTCCAGGGCTGCTCAAATCTTAGAAGGACTTTTATAGGCCACGAAGTGACTAAAATCGGCAGCGATGCGTTCAGAAGCTGTGTAAATCTTTCATATATAGTTATTCCTGTCAACGTTTCCAATATCGGAGCCAATGCATTTAACAGCTGCTCAATTCTTCAAAATGCATATTTCTTTGGAGATGCGCCTATAATGGGAGCAGACGTATTCAAGAGCTGTGCCGGCGGATTCAGGGTTAATTATCTCGTCGGCAAATCAGGTTTTTCAAACCCGTGGTATGGATTTGTGACGCAGACATTCAGCCCTTTAACCGATATTGTATTTAAAGTGACACCCACAGCAACCACATGCGGTAATGTCAGCGTCACAATATACTATCCGATTGATGCAGTTGAAACGAAGTATAAAATCGGCGACGGTGCATGGATTGACTATACGACTCCTGTAACTGTTGTATCCAATGGCGATGTTTTTGCAATGTGTACGGATATTGACGGCAACACAAGCTGCACAGGTTCAATTCATATAAGCAATATAGACAAGGCAGCTCCCGACGCCCCGACGCTGACCGTGAACGAAACAAATCTGCCTTGCCTGAGTGTTGCTGTAACGATAACCTATCCTTCTGACAGCGCCGTCAAGCAATACAGGCTGGATTCGGGTGAATGGATAAACTACTCGCTGCCTGTTATTTTAGTGAGCAACGGTAAAGTTGAGGCAAGATGCGCTGACGAAGCAGGCAATATCAGTGCCATCAGTGTACTTTCAGTAGGTAATATAGACACCCAAGCTCCCATTGTGACAGGGGTAACAAACGACTCGAACTATATAGGCGGCAGAACAATAACCATTGATTCAGGTACTGCAACGCTTGACGGAAATCCCTTTACAAGCGGAAGCACGGTGTCTTCAAAAGGAACGCATACATTGATTGTTACCGATGAGGTTGGCAATAAAACGACGGTGATATTCACCATCGTTGTGCGTGTTTCAAGCATTACACTGAGCATATCAAAAGCCTCATGGCTCATCGGAAAAACCGGACAAATCATTGCCACAGTAAAACCGACGGATGCTGACAACACAGCTGTTAACTGGTCATCAAACAATACAAGTGTTATAAAAATTGACAGCAGCGGCAATGCCAGCGCTGTCGGCATCGGTGACGCAATTATCACCTGTTCGGCAAAGGACGGCAGCGGTGTGAAAGCAACCTGCACAATCACTGTCATACCCCAAAAGCCCACCTCGCCCAAAGCCGCATCTGCCTCGTATAACAGCATAAAAATAAGCTGGTCGGCAGTCAGCGGTGCGACGGGCTATGCGGTCTATCGCAGCAAATCCTCCGCGAACTCTTTCAGCCGTCTTGCGACAATAGCTTCTGTATGCTATACAGATACCTCTCTCGACACAGGGACTACTTATTACTACAAAATCTATGCGTATAAAACTGTAAACGGCAGTAATAAATACAGCGCTGCATCTGATACAGTCAGCGCAGTTCCGACGCTCGGGGTACCCGTTCCAAAGGCTGCGTCTGCCTCATATAACAGCATAAAAATAAGCTGGCCGGCAGTCAGCGGCGCGACAGGCTATGTGGTTTATCGTTATTACCCCTCGACCCAAGCATATAAAAAGATTAAGACAACAACTGCTGCAAGCTATACGGATACATCTCTCACTACAGGAACGACCTATCAGTACAGAGTGAAGGCTTACAGAACTGTGAACAAAATCAGTGTTTTCAGCGCTACTTCCGCACTTGCCAGCGCGTATCCCAAGCCTGCAACGCCCGGCTCCTTTACTGCCGCAAGGGCAAGCAGCTCAAGCATTAAGCTGAGCTGGAAGGCGGTCACGGGCGCAACAGGGTATGAGGTATACAGGGCAACATTCAGCACAGGCACTTATAGCCTTGTGAAAACCACAAGCTCATTGTCATATACGAACACGGGGCTTACGAAGAATAAGACTTATTATTACAAAGTCAGGGCATATACAAAAGTTGGCGACAAGAAAATCTACGGCGCCTATACCACGGTTAAATCAGCAAAGCCGTATTAAGATTCAGCAGAAAATCAGAGCCGTTCTGCAGCTAATGCAGGGCGGCTCTGTGATTGAAATAATGTGCTTATAATCGTTTGGGGTGAAAGAATGAGGCTTTTTGTTGCAGTTAATTTCAGCGTTGAGATTAAGGACGCAATTAGTGAAGTGACCGATATTATTAAGCGATGCAGCCTGAAGGGCAACATTACGGGGACGGAAAATTTTCATCTGACCCTTGCCTTTATCGGTGAAGCGCCGTCCTATCATGCTTCGCTTCGTGCGGTGCAGTCCGTGAAATTCGAACCATTTAAAATCAGCATTGATAAGCTGGGATTTTTCAGAAGAAACGGCGGCGACATCTGCTACCTTGCTTTCAAGGCTTCAAAAGAGCTGAACGCTGTGCAAAAAGACCTTTGCAATGCATTAAGAAACGAACATGTCGGGTTTGACGAAAAGGAGTTCAGGCCGCACCTGACGCTTGCCCGCGAGTTCATCCCCGATAAAAGCTTTTCGGTTGAAAATATCAACAAGTCTCTGCCTGAATCTGAAATTGAAGTAACCGGAATAAGCTTGATGAAATCCGAAAGAATTAACGGCAAGCTGACATATACGGAAATATCATTTTGAACAGGCATTAAATATTAATTGCCGCCGGCTGTGCATGAAAACACGCCGGCGGCTTCTGTCAGGACTTATCAGTTATCTTTATACTGCTCAAAATCTATCTTCGAAAGGTCAATCATCGCACCGTACTTGAGCGCATATTCTTTTGGTTCAAATTCCTGAATACAGCCTCCGTGATAAAAAGTGATTTCGCCGAAAATAATTCTGCCGCTATCGTTATACAAATCAACTCTGCAGCACGGAAACGGAGCGGCAAGTATCTCGGCATACTTCTTCATCGTGTCAAAATTTTCAGGCTTCTCAACATTGCTGTCATCAAAATTGTCCCTTGCCAGCTTGCCGGGGATTCGGTTGAAATCAGAATCATATAAATTCCTTGTCGCGCCTGAAAAATGTGTGCCGTCAGGGCTGCAGGTGTCGCTGTCAAGCATCAGAAAAGCTATCTTCCCGTCAAAACACATAAATCTGTAATCAAGAAGCCCGTCCATATTAATAACCTTTTCGGCTATTATTAAAGGCTTGATATTTTTATAGTTCCACTCCCTAGATGAATAATAATAGTTTTGTTTCAGCATATAGTTGAATTTTTTTATGAAAAACTTTTTATCAAAGTTTCCATTTTTTTTGTAAAGCATATTTGAGCCTGAACCGTGATTGCATTTGAAAAAAACCTCATCGGGGAGCTTTTCAAAGTCTACATCCCTTGCGTCGTTATAGACGCCGTAGATTTCATTCAGAATATGCCCGAGGCCGCACTCTTTAACATACTCACGGGCAAGGTACTTGTCCGTGCATTTTGTCAGCAGAGGATTTTTATAATGGTATTTTAAGTATATGAGTTTTTCGTTGAAGGTCTGCGGGTTTTCAAGGTTAAGCTGTTTGCCCGTCGCATTGTAATAAAATTTTTTCGCATATTTCTCATCTGTATATCTTCTGTACCTTGATTTGAATACAAAATAAGTGTATTTGCAGTAGAGAAGGTTGTTGAATTTGTTTTTTGTCAGATGTCTTCGTATTTTGGTCAACCGCTTCATTGCACCACACCTTTTATTTGGAATATCATAATAGTAATAACATACTAATTATAGTTTAGTGTCACCCAAAACTCAATACTAATTTTTAGAAAGCATTTTTACCTAAATTAATTTCTTATGTACAAAAGTGTTGACATAATCAGGGTTTTGTGCAATAATTAACCAACAATTTGAATCGGTGGATTACTATGAATTTTTGTTTTAACTCAGCTGAATACTTTTTTTGCAGCTTTGCTAAGTTTTACTTTAGCAGGGCTAATGGTGTTTCGCTGCAAAACAGGGCTTAATAAGTAATTGACTTTATTAGCTCCGCAGTGAAATGCTGCGGGGCTTTTATGATTTTTGAGGAGGTACTTATATGATAGTTATTTTAAAGGACGGGCGCGACGAGGAACAGCTGAATAATCTGAAAAGCTGGCTTAAAGAACAGGGCTTGGATATTCAGGTCAATTACGGCAGCCATCAGACAGTGCTTGGTTTAATAGGCGACACCTCGCAAATCGACCCTGACTTAATACGTGCGCTGGATATAGTCGAGGAGGTCAAACGCGTTCAGGAGCCTTATAAGAAAGCCAACAGGAAATTTCATCCGGATAATTCGGTGGTTGACGTCTCAGGCGTAAAAATCGGCGGTGACAAATTTCAAATAATTGCCGGACCGTGTTCAATTGAATCGGAGGAGCAGATTTGTTCAGTCGCCCAAAGCGTCAAAGAGAGCGGAGCGGCAATTCTCCGCGGGGGAGCATATAAGCCCCGCTCTTCGCCCTATGCGTTTCAGGGCTTGAGGGAAAACGGAATTGAGCTTTTGCTCAAAGCCAAAAAAAAGACAGGGCTGCCGATAGTGACAGAGATTATGGATTTGTCACAGCTTGACTATTTCAGCGATGTGGATTTAATTCAGGTCGGCGCAAGAAACATGCAGAACTTTGAGCTTTTAAAAGAGCTTGGCAAAACAAAAAAGCCGATTCTCCTCAAAAGAGGGCTTTCAAGCACACTTGAGGAGCTGCTGATGAGCGCGGAGTATATCATGGTCGGCGGCAACGAAAATGTCATTCTCTGCGAGAGGGGAATCAGGACATTTGAAACCGCAACGAGAAATACCCTTGACATTTCGGCTGTGCCGCTGCTCGAAGGGTTGTCTCATCTGCCTGTCATTGTTGACCCAAGCCATGCGACGGGCATTTCAAGGCTTGTTAAGCCGATGTCCCTTGCCAGTGTCGCCGCAGGGGCGCACGGGCTTATGATTGAGGTGCATAACGATCCGCCCCATGCGCTTTGCGACGGCATTCAGTCAGTAACTCCTGCACAGTTCAGGGATATAGCCCAGAAGGTCAGAGAAGTTGAAGCGGTCTGCAAAAACCGATAGGAGGACCGATATGAAGAAAGTTCGGGTAAACTTAAAACAAGACGGCTACGAAGTCCATATCGGCAGGGACATCCTAAAAGATTCGGGCAAAATCATCGCTGCCCTCCATTCCCCATGCACCTGCGTCGTGATAACGGATGACATAGTCGAGCCGTTATATTTTGAAACCGTAAGAGCATCGCTTGAAACCTCAGGCTTCACAGTATACAAATTCGTCTTTAAAAACGGAGAGGCTTCAAAGAACATTGAAACCTTCAGCGCCGCCCTTGAATATACCGCGCAGTGCAGGCTGACAAGGACGGATTTAATCGTAGCTCTGGGCGGCGGCGTTGTCGGCGACCTTGCGGGTTTTGTCTCGGCAGTTTACCTCAGAGGGATAGATTTTGTGCAGATACCGACCACCCTGCTTGCCGCTGTCGATTCCTCTGTCGGCGGCAAAACAGGTGTTGACCTTGCTTCGGGCAAAAACCTTGCGGGTGTGTTTCACCAGCCGATTGCTGTTATCTGCGACTGCAATACATTGGAAACTCTGCCCGGGATAATCCTTGCAGACGGCATATCGGAATCCATTAAATATGCAATGATAAAGGACGGCGGGCTGTTTGATATGCTCGAAAACGGCGGTTTTCTGGACAATATCGAGAGCTGC
>CAZBHG010000017.1:0-1638 GCA_964491735.1 uncultured Eubacteriales bacterium | reverse complement strand
GATGAATTCGATTTTGGAGAGCGCAGGCTTCTGAATTTTGGGCACACAATAGGTCACGGCGTCGAAAAGCTGAGCGGTTACAGCATCACTCACGGTCATGCCGTTGCAATAGGCATGGCGGCGGTTACGGCTTCAAGTGAAAAGCTTGGCTTATGCGAGGGATGCTATGATAGACTAAAAACGGTGCTGCAAAAATACAATCTGCCTGTTTTATGTCCGTATGATGCACAGAGCCTGTTTTCTGCCGCACTTTCAGATAAAAAAAGAGAGGGCGATGATATTACCCTTGTTGTTCCGAAAAAAATCGGTGAATGTGTGCTTAATACAATTCCCGTCAGTGGAATGAAGGATTTTATCAGGGCGGGGCTTGATATACAATAAATTCAAACGGGAGGCGGTCATTGACCGACCGAGTTTAAGAATAAAGAGGTGAGTGCCGACATTGGATATTTCAATAACTCCGTCAAAGCTTCAGGGCAGTATTCACTCAATTGTCTCAAAGTCCGATGCACACAGGCTTTTGATATGTTCGGCACTGGCAGAAGAGCCGACAAAAATCAAAATGGACGGTGTTTTATCAAGGGATATAGAGGCAACAATTTCCTGCCTGTCCTCAATGGGCGTTAAAATCGAAAATGACGGCAGAGGTTTATATACAATTCAGCCCCATATGTTTCAGATTAAGGATGGATTTACTCTGGACTGCGGGGAGAGCGGCTCAACGCTTCGCTTTTTACTGCCCGCTGCGGCAGTTTACGGCTTGTGTTTTAATATGGTGGGACACGGGCGGCTCCCTCAAAGACCCATGTCGCCGCTTATCAATGCCATGCGTGAAAACGGCTGTCTCATCAGTTCGGATTTTTTGCCCGTCCATGTCAGCGGAAAGCTCAGAAGCGGTGTCTATAGACTGCCCGGTAACATAAGCTCTCAGTATATTTCAGGCTTGCTTTTTGCCCTGCCTGTGCTTGAAGGCGACAGCCGGATAGTTTTGACGTCGGCGCTCGAATCTGTCGGTTATGTCAATATGACAATTGACGCATTGAACATGTTCGGCGTAATAGTGAGCCGCACGCAAAACGGCTTTGATATTACGGGCGGGCAGACATATAAATCCAAAAAGATAATTGACGTTCAGGGCGATTGGTCAAACGCCGCATTTTGGCTCACAGCGGGCGCTCTCGGCGGTGACATAACGGTAACGGGTCTTGCAAAATCCTCCTCACAGGGTGATAAAGCAATTGCCGATATACTGCGTTCAATGGGCGCAACGGTAAGTCAGGGCGAAAACTGCGTCACTGTCCGCAAAAATGAGCTTCATGCAATCAAACTTGATGCTTCGGATATACCTGACCTTGTGCCGATAACGGCGGCAGCGTTGTCCGCCGCAAAAGGAAAGTCGATAATTTACAATGTCGGAAGGTTAAGGCTCAAGGAGAGCGACAGGTTAAAAACCGTGACCTGTGCATTGAATGCAATCGGTGCCGATGTCAAAGAGAATGAGGATTCTCTTGAAATCATCGGAAAAACAGGTCTTTCGGGCGGCATTGCCGACAGCTGCAATGACCACAGAATAGCAATGGCTTTGGCTGCAGCTTCAGCTGTGTGTGACAATAATGTCATAATAACAAATGCACAGGC
>CAZBHG010000016.1:11057-18830 GCA_964491735.1 uncultured Eubacteriales bacterium | reverse complement strand
AACCGCATAGAAGACGCCGGAAAAGATTTTGAAGAATATAAAGCATCGTACGGCTATTCCCCGAAAATCGTTATTGTCAAAGGCATGGGCTATTTTGCCCTGGGGGAGAACGAAAAAACGGCAAAAACCGCACATATTCTTTTCAAGGACGCAATCAAAATTGCAGTGTACGCTCAGAGCTTCGGCGGAGCGCTGCACATGACGGATGAACTGGTTGATTTTATAGTCAACTGGGAGGTTGAATCATACAGGCAAAAACAATCGAGCCGGATTGGGAGGTCACAGTAATGAATCTTGAAGAGGCAAAGCGGTTTGCAAAAGAAAACATTAATATCAGGCCGGAAACTCAAGGCAGGCTTGCAGGAAAAATTGCTATTGTCACAGGTGCCGCTCAGGGTTTCGGGCTTGGAATAGCTCAGGCAATGCATAGAAATGGCGCGATTGTCGTAATTGCCGACCTTCCCAGCCAGGAAAAAGCGGCAAAGGCTGTCGCCGATGATTTCGGAGAGCGTGCCATATATATCCCTGCGGATGTTTCGGACGAGGAGTCTGTCAGGTCACTTGTATGTTCGGCAGTTGAGCATTTCGGCGGTCTTGACATAATGGTTTCAAACGCGGGAGTGCTAAAGGCGGGCGGTCTTGATGAAATAGACCTAAAAACCTTCGAGTTTGTGACAAAGGTAAACTATGTGGGATTTTTTCTTTGCGCAAAGTATGCGAGTGAAATAATGAAAGCTCAGTTTGAGGCCGATAGCTCAAAGTGGAGCGACATAATCGAGATTAATTCAAAATCGGGTCTTGTCGGCTCAAAGAAAAATTTTGCATATTCCGGCGGGAAGTTCGGCGGCATAGGTCTCACCCAGAGCTTTGCTTTGGAGCTGGCGCCGTATAATATAAAGGTCAACGCAATCTGCCCCGGCAATTATTATGACGGCCCTCTGTGGTCTGACCCCAAAAACGGGCTGTTCGTTCAATACCTCAAAGAAGGAAAGGTTCCGGGCGCAAAAACCATTGAGGATGTCAGAGAATTCTACCTTGCCAAATCGCCCATCCGCCGCGGATGTTTCCCTGAGGATGTTGCGAAAGCGATTTTCTATTGCGTTGAACAGTGCTTTGAAACTGGTCAGGCACTGCCCGTAACGGGCGGTCAGGTCATGCTGGCTTAAAAATCATCGCCGCCGATTTGAAAGGAAACCCAAAATGAACGAAATCCTGAATATATTAAATCTGCCCTCAGCCGACGAAAGGCTGAAGGCGCTGAAAGATATTCTGAATGAAGAGAAAAAGGCACCTGAGGTTTTGCCGCAGTTTGCAAACAACCATATTCACACGTTTTATTCCTTTTCCCCCTACTCCCCTGCTTCCGCAGTGTATTTTGCGCGCCTTGCCGGTCTGCAGACAGCGGGTATAATGGACCATGACTCGATAGCGGGCGCAAAGGAATTCATTGAGGCGGGTAAAATCGCGGGTGTGGCGACAACAATCGGTCTGGAGTGCCGCGTAAGCGTCGAAGGCACTGCCCTTCAGGGCAGGAGAATAAACAATCCCGACCAGAAAAGCGTTGCATACATGGCTCTGCACGGAGTGCCGCATACGCAGATTGATTTTTTGCAGTCCGTCTTTGAGCCGCTGAGAGAAAAACGAAATGTCAGAAACCGCAGAATGGTTGAAAATATCAATAAAATTGTCAGCCCTTATTCGATTGCGTTGGATTTTGAAAAGGATGTGCTCCCAATTTCGCAGTATAAAAACGGCGGCAGTGTTACGGAGCGTCATCTGCTTTACGCGCTCGGTACTAAGATTATCGAATCTGTCGGCAGGGGCGGTGTGTCGGAATTTCTTCAAAACGATATGCGGATACACATAACCGAAAAGCAAAAGTCCCTGCTTGATGACGTTGAAAATCCATACCTTGACTATGACCTTCTGGGCATTCTCAAATCGAGTCTGGTCGAAAGGATTTATGTGCCTGCCACAGATGAATGTATGCATATATCCGAGCTTTCAAGGCTCGCAAAAAAGACGGGCGCTGTTTTCTGCTACGCCTATCTCGGCGATGTCGGCGACAGCGTGACAGGTGACAAAAAAGCGCAGAAATTTGAGGACGATTACCTGCCATTATTATTTGATGTTCTCGAAGAGCAGGGCATTGACGCCGTCACTTATATGCCGTCAAGAAATACCCCTGAACAGCTGTCGAAAATTCAGAGCATGTGCAGGGAGAGAAATATAACGGAAATTTCGGGCGAAGACATAAATTCACCGCGTCAGAAATTTATTTGTCCTCAGCTTGAGCAGCCTCAGTTTTCTCACCTTATCAGCGCAACGTGGAAGCTCATTGAGCGTGAAAGGGAAGAAACAGAGAGGCAGGAACGCAAAGAAGAAATTCTCTGACATTAATTACCGGGAGCAGAGGGCTAACACGCCTCCTGCTGCCGGTTTTTTGTATAGAATATTACTTGACAGAATGTATTGAAGTAATGGGGAGAAGCGGAACGGTCAAGACCGTTCCCTACACTATGTCATTGGGTTTCTTCAGCAGTTTCTTCCCATTGATGAAAACTCATTGAAATGGCAGAAACGAATGTATCTAAATTGGAATTGGCGGATTATCACTAAATGTGACACATGGGGACGGTTCTTTTGTGTTATCATCTGCTCCTAAAAGACACAAGAGAACCGTCCCCATGTGTCTCTTGTTGTAAATTTTCCTTCCGAAGAACATCGTGTAGAAAAAAGATTGGGAATAACTCTTCCTGCTGATACACAAATAATAAATTTTCAGATGCTAGATGGTTATTTTGCGGCTCAACTGACAATTCCGAATGCTAATTTGGATGAATTCACAAATAAATTAATAGCAGAAGAATTTATGAACTCACAACAGCAGAAAGAATGGGGATATAATTTTGATTTATCAAAAACAAAAAATGACGTTAAATGGTGGAATTTTGACAGCAATAAGGTTATTGAAAGCTATTATCACAGAGAAACACTTGTCTATATTGTGGAAAATGATAATGATACTTTTTATGTATACTTAACCTGACACAATAGTGTGTGTCAAGGAGACAGAGGGTGTCACGTTTTTTGCAATAAAACCCCTATTTATCCCCGTCAGCCTTTCAATTTGTCTGATAGATAGTTGCTGTCGCTGTAAAGGCGCCTCCCTTTACAGTCGGAAAGTAATGTAGAACGCGGGAAAAAGAATAATAATAATTAGAATGCCGTTCAAAGCGATGCAAATCGCAATGAGCGGCATTTTTTCGTTCCGGCGGCTCCCTTATTCCCGTTGGGCTTGATTCCATATCCGACCGAAAATCAAGACAAAAGCATTATCTTTGAACATTAATATAGAATAATTCATATTAATGTATTGACAATAGTGTACGTCATACAGTATAATGCAGTAAAGAAGGTGATTGAATGGCTGATATAAATGAAATTGTTGACGGGCTTGTTCTTGAGCTCAGGCGCGGCACCCTGATTCTCAGCGTCTTGAGCCAATTGAGCGAGCCGCAGTACGGCTACTCACTCGTACAGAAGCTTGAAGAGAAAGGGATTGCAATTGACGTCGGCACGCTTTACCCGCTGCTGCGCCGCCTTGAAAAACAGGAGCTTCTTGAAAGCAACTGGGAGCTTACGGATACCCGACCAAGACGGTATTATTTTTTGAGCCGAACGGGCAAAGAGGTTTTTGCTACAATCTGTGACGAATGGCGAAAAATGGTTCAAAGTGTGAACAGCCTGATTGATTAAAGGAGGTAATATTATGGAGCTTATTGACAGATATATTTATGCGGTCACCAAAAGGCTGCCGCAAAAGCAGAGAGATGATATCGAAAAGGAGCTGCGCTCTTTGATTGACGATATGGTAAGCGAGCGGTGCGGTGAGAATCCGCCGCAAAAACAGGATATAGAAAGCATACTAAATGAGCTTGGCAATCCGTCAAAGCTTGCCGCAAAATACAGGGATGAAAAAGGCTACCTGATAGGTCCGGATTATTTTTATACCTATTTGTTCGTGTTAAAAATTGTGATGGCTGCCACTGCGTTTGGTCTGTTTGTCAGCTCATTGGTTGATTTATTTGGGAATCCGCCCGTCAGTATCGGAGAAGGGTTCGGCAAAGTTATTTCATCAGTTATATCAGGAGCTTTTGAAGGGTTTACATGGGTGACGGTAATATTTGCAGTTATTGAACGCTGCTCAAAGAACATACCTTCCCATTTTCTTAAAAGAGACTGGAGCGTTTCGGAACTGCCCGAAATCCCTGATAAGAAAGAGCTAATTAAGCCGGCTGAGTCAATTGTGGGCATTGTTTTTTCAGTATTGTCGTTCGTAATTTTAGGCTTTGCCAGCGGGTTGTTCAGTGTTTTCAGCTTCAATGGCAAAGACCTTGCTGTGCGAATTCCGGTATTCTCCGAACAAGGCTTGAAAAACCTGATGCCCCTGCTCATTGCGCTTCTGGTCGTTTCAATTCTGAAGGAGAGTATAAAGCTCATTACAGGCAAATGGAATTATATAACGGGTATTTCTTCTGTGGTGCTCAATGTAATTTCGCTTACAATCTGCTTCTATATTTTTGCAGACCCGTCAGTCTGGAATGCGGATTTTGTAAGGGAATTGAGTGCCTCAGGAATGGCCCCATCCGATCTGGATGTTAGCCTTGATGTGATATGGTACGAAATAACTCACAGATTCATTTATATCATCGCTTTCGGGATGACGGTTGACTCAATAGTATCATTAATAAAAGGGATAAAATATGGGAGCCGATTCAGAGGCTGATTAGACTGTAAAAATCGGGTGTAAAGCAGCATTGCTTTACACCCGCTTTTGTCTGTTCTGTGCTTGAAATTGGGGCTGCTTTGTGACAAACCCCGTCCCCGTGTCACGCTAAAAATGAGTGAGGATATTTTTACCTGTAAATATTATGAACTTGCAGGTCTTCTTCTCTATATTTATAAAGTTCAGTAAGTGTAACAAATTGAAAGCCCTTTTCCTTTAGTTCGGGAATTATTATTTTTACAGCATCAACAGTGTAATCGCTCGTATCGTGCATGATGATAACATCGAGATTTTCAGCACTGTTCACAACCAACTCGCATATTGCTTCACTGTCAGTTGTTTCCCAATCACCACTATCTAATGTCCAGAGGGCAATAGGAAAATCAATCGCTTGTAATACCGATTGGTCATAACTGCCATATGGGGGCCGCACATACAACAGCTTGTAATCACCTAACACTTCATTTACCTTTTCCTGCGTTTGTTCAATTTGCTTTTTTATTTTATCCCTTTTCAAACCCGTAAGGTCAGCGTGGTCATAGGTGTGATTAGCAATTTCATTTCCTTCAAAAACAATTTTGCGCAATACATCTTCATTTCCGTTTACGTTTTTACCATTGATAAAAAATGTTGCGACACTTTTGTTTTCATATAAGATATCTAAGATTTCTAACGTGTAGTAATCGTTAGGTCCATCATCAAAAGTTAATGCGATAACAGGCCTTGTCGGATCTATTTCTACAATGGTTGTATCTCTTATCACAACTGAATTTTTTTCTGAAGCGATAAACACGGCAATCAAAATTACTAAGCAAATTACGGCTATAACAAAACCAAATTCTATCTTTTTCATTGCCGCATTGCCTCTCTTTGATGAACCATGTCTATATATCCATTCAGTGCAGCGATACTTTGAATAGCTTGATAAAACAATAAAAACAAAGTAAAACCGATAATGCTGTTTTTGAACGGTATTCTAAGCTTCCTTTGATAAATATACATAAAAGAAAAGTTGATTACTGAAATGATAAGAGTAAAAATTGTTAAAAATCCTACAAAATAGAAGTATCCCATAAATGCCAGAATTACACCCACCAAAAATCCAAATATATAGGCTAAATCAAGATAAATTATCGAGATATTAACAAAAGCAAAAAACTTAGAATAGCAGGTTTTTTGTTGCCATGGTTTTACTTCTCTAAACCCTTCAAGCATACCTTTTGCCCAACGCTTTCTTTGCGCATAAAATCTGCTGATTTTTTGAGGAACTACGGTATAACCGACTGCCTGCGGTTCATAGGTGGATTTGTAACCCTTCTTTAAAAGCTCATACGTTAATACAATATCTTCCCCTGCTACATCCTTCCATCCGCCGGCTTCAATTACATGTTCGGTAAGATATGCGCTGAATGCACCTTGGGCAACAAGAGTGGACTGATAGCTCCCTTGAAACCTCTTTATTGCCGCGATGCTCAATAAATAATCATAAATCTGCATTCTTGTAATAAGCGACGAGAAACTGTTATGAACAAATAAATTTCCTGCAACACAGGAGCTTTGTGAACGTATAATATTATTCATAATTTTTTGCACAGCATTTTCTTCCAAAAAAGTGTCGGCATCTACTGTAATGAAATATTTAGTTTTAACTTGTCTCAGCGCGCAGTTTAATGCCCAGGCTTTCCCCTTTTTATGACATGAACCAACCAGAATTTTACATTTGCAGATGTCGTTGTTATCAATCGCTTTGCTTATTAAAGATTTTGTTTCATCTGTTGAACAATTGTCCACTACGAGGAGAGTAATCTCTCCATGATACTTTTGTTTACATATACATTTTATTGATTTTTCGATATTTTTTTCTTCGTTATGAGCACACATAATAATTGTTGTCGGCTCACAAGTATCTTCATCTTTTTTAATTTTAAAATTAAGGATATTGGAAACAAACATTGTACTGATTAAAAAACCAGGAAGAAGCGCAATGCCGATAATTACCCACCATACATATGCAGCGTTTAAATATCTGGATACATCTTCTGCCCACCAGATGGCAAAATATGTGGAAATAAACAGGCAAAGCCCTCCAAGTAATAATGATATACTAAATTTAATTTTCAAGTTTTCACCTCCTATCGTCAAGATATGACAAAAGGAGGACATGGGTGATTAGTTCATGGAATTTAATTCAGATATTGGTAATGCAAGACCATTCCCTGCATTCGGTGGACGTAATAAAGCGAGGGATTGCAGCCGCAATCCCTCGCTATAAAAATTATCTTATTTTTTAGTCTTCTTAACTCCCTTAATAACCCCGCAAACAGTGATAATCACCGCAAAGCAAATAACACACTTTTTTAATACATCCAGAATTTTCAGGGTTTTGCATGCGCAATTAATCAAATTCAATGTTTTTATAGCTTCGTCCATTTTTTCACCCCGATACAAGCAGAATTCCGTGCGCGACGCCGGGTATGCTGTCACCCTGCAGCGGTGTAATTGCCGACAAAAGCGCACCAGTACCCACAAAAAGCACTCTTTTCAACTCCCCTGCTTTCAGCCTTCTCAGAATATATGAACACACCACGCAGGCACTGCAGCCGCAGCCCGACGCGCCGGAATATACATCCTTGTCCTGAAGGTCATAAAGCATAAGCCCGCAGTCCGCATGAACTCCGCTGATGTCAGTGTTTTCCTGCTTCTGCATAAGCTCAATCAGGAGCCTTGAACCGACATCGCCGAGGTCGCCTGTTAAAATCATATCGTAATCTGACGGTTTAGTGCTTGTGTCACGCAAAAAGTCAATAATTGTCGAGCAGGCGGCGGGAGCCATTGCCGCGCCCATGTTGTTCGCATCCTTTATTCCACTGTCGATTACCTTCCCAGGAGTTACATGTGTTATAAATGGACCGCTGCCTGAAGCCGAGAGTATTACAGCTCCGGCACCGGTCACTGTCCATTGTGCCGATGGAGGACGTTGACCG
>CAZBHG010000016.1:0-11047 GCA_964491735.1 uncultured Eubacteriales bacterium | reverse complement strand
CATCCTTTATATCCAAATCCTTGATTCTTCCGATGATTACGGATTGAATTTTCACACCGCTGCCGGAGGATTTAACGACAGCCGCGCCTGATGCCGTGGCGGTTCTCTGCGCTGAAGGCGGGCTTTGACTGCCGTATTCGAGCGGCATTCTGAACTGCTTTTCGGCAGAGCAGAAATGTGAGGATGTCGCCGCAACGGCCGTTTGGGCAATCCCCGACTCTGTTGCGAGTGCCGCCCAAATAAGCCCCAGTGACATTGTCGAGCAGGCGCCGTAAAGCCCGACATAGGGCATGTCCATATCCTTAATGCCGAAGACAGTGCCAACGCACTGGTTAAGAAGGTCGCCGCCGAAGAACAAATCGACATCCGCCGGTGAAACGTCTGCGGCCGCAAGCGCCCTTATGACAGCGTCACGGTGCATTGCGCTCTCCGCCTTCTCCCATGTGCTTTCACCTATTGTTGTGTCATCAAATATCTTATCAAACTCTGCGCCGAGAGGCCCTTCCCCCTCTTTTTTGCCGACTACCGCCGCGCTGCCGGCAATAACGGGCGGAGTAAGGAATTGCAGAGTGTAACGTCCCTGCCGTATAGGCATTTAATCACCCCTTTTAAGATGCAATATAGTAAATCAGCCCGTAAATAACAGCCACAGCACTGCCGTATACTATTACCGGCCCTGCAATTTTAAACATATTTGCTCCGGTACCCAATATTCTGCCCTCGCTCTGGAACTCCATTGCAGGTGACACAATTGAGTTTGCAAAGCCCGTTATCGGCACGAATGTGCCGGCTCCGGCATAACGGCCTATCTTGTCAAAAGCGCCCAACGCCGTTAGCACCGCGGTTAATACAATCAGAGTTATCGGCACAAGAGCGTCAACGGCGTCTTTGCCCAGCCCCACCGCTTCATATATTTTGAACAACCCCTCGCCAAATGCGCAGATGAAACCGCCGATAAGGAACGCGAAAAAAAAGTTTTTGAATTTCGGCGACGGCGGCGATGCCTTTTTTGCCATCTCATTATATTCCTTGCCTGTGATTGCCATATAAATTCCTCCGTTTCGAAGATATTTTGTCCCATACCTTCTGCTATATTCTTCTGCATATCTAAGAAAATTAACATTTGAGCACTTGACTTTAGCCGCATTGTTGCGTAATATTTTTAGTAATAAATGTAAGAATGGTGATTATATGCCGCATCTGATTGAAATTGAAAAAATGTATAAAATATATAACCCCGGTGAAAACGAGGTCCATGCCCTTGACGGGATTAACCTTGTTATCGACAGGGGTGAGTTTGTTGCCATTGTCGGCCAGTCAGGCTCCGGCAAATCAACGCTTATGAACATGATAGGTCTTTTGGATATATGCACAAGCGGCAAATATCTTCTTGACGGCATTGATGTCCTTTTCATGACGGACGATGAGCTTTCGGAAATCAGAAATAAGCAGATTGGCTTTATTTTTCAGGGCTTTAACCTTATCTCCAGCCTCACGGCTCAAGGCAATGTCGAGCTGCCCCTCATTTACCGCGGCATGAAAAAAGAAGAGCGCCATGAGCTTTCAGTCAACGCGCTCCAGCGTGTCGGGCTTGAAAACCGCATTCACCACCTCCCGTCACAGATGTCGGGCGGTCAGCAGCAGAGGGCGGCAATAGCAAGGGCTGTCGCGGCACGTCCTCCCGTTATCCTTGCGGACGAGCCGACAGGCAACCTCGACTCCGCGTCGGGCAAAGATGTTATGAAAATCCTCCATGAGCTGCACGAAGAGGGCAGGACGATTATACTTATCACACATGACAACAGCATCGCAGACGAAGCAGAGCGTGTAATCAGAATTCATGACGGCAAGATTATTGAGGACTATAAGAATGGATGAAGGCAGAGAACCTCTCTACATCAAGGTTTATGAAAGATTTAAGAGCCTGATTGTTTCCGGCAGGCTTGTTTCGGGCGCAAAGCTGCCCTCAATCCGCAGAGCGTGCAGTGAGCTGAATGTGAGCAAAACTACCGTTGAGGCGGCATATCTTCAGCTTGAAGCCGAGGGCTATATCAAATCAAAGCCTCAGAGCGGTTTCTATGTTTCGCAGATTGATTACAGCGATGTCGGCAATAAAAAAACGCCCGTAATATCCGAAAAAACGCCTGCGGTAAAAATTGAATATGACTTCATCTCCGCCTCTGTCGACGCCCAAAGCTTTGACTTTGACCTCTGGCGCCGTTATGTCAAGAGCGCGCTGCGCTCCGACAGCCGCCTGCTTTCCTACGGCGAGCCGCAGGGTGAAGCTGATTTGCGTGCCTCCCTTTGTGACTATGTCAGCAAAAGGCGGGGCGCTATTTGTTCGCCCGCTCAGATTGTTGTGGGCGCGGGAATTCAAAGCCTGCTCCAGATACTTTGCGCCATTGACAAAAAGAAGGGCATGGTTGCCTTTGCCGGCATACCTTTTGCTCAGGGTGCCGCAGTATTCAAGGCTTTCGGCAGGGATATGGCAGGGATAGAATATTCTGATTTTTCAAGGCTTTCCGATATGAATGTCGACTATGTTTATACAAACCCTTCCCATATAAATCCCTGGGGAGATATTCTGCCCGTTTCGCAAAGGCTCGAGCTGCTCAAGATGGCGAGGGAGAAGAATTTTATTATAATCGAGGACGATTATAACAGCGAATTTCAATATATCAACCGCCCGGTGCAGTCCCTTCAGGGGCTTGACAGCGGTGAAAACGTTTTGTATATCGGAACATTTTCAAAGCTTTTGCTCCCGTCGCTGAGAATTGCATTTATGGTTTTGCCGAACTCACTTTTGAAGGAATATCAGAAAAGCGGCCTGATATTTAATCAGACCGCTTCAAAAGCTGAGCAAATCGCATTGTGTCAATATCTTCGTGACGGCAACCTTGCAAAGCAGATAAGAAAGGCAAGGAAGCTTTATGCCTCAAAGTGCAGGGCATTATGCAATAAAATCGACGAATACGGCAACGGAAATGTTCGCGCAATTATGGGCACATCGGGCTTTCTTTTCAGAGTTGAGGTAAACAGTGAAATGTCAAGCAGGGAGCTTGCGGAATGCGCCGCGAAGAACGGCATTGCCGTGCGCCCGCTTAACAATGACAGCGGAAAGCCGCAATTGATGCTCTCCTGTTCATCCATACCGTCGGATTTAATCGAGAGGTCGGCACAGAGGCTGACTGAGGTTTTAATGAACACTTAACAGCTTAACCGAAAAGCACCTCTGCCAGTTCCTCTGCCGTGGCATTAGCAATATATTTTGAAACATCAATCTTTTCCAGAGCCGAAATAACGGCTCTTTTTTCATGCCTGACGCCGATGAGCAACCGTTCAAGTTCCTCAATATTTATAAGCGCGAAAAAATCCCCAAAAAGCTTTAAAGCTGAAATACATCCGTTTTTAACATCGAAATATGCCGAAACAATGCCGCACGGGAGCAGGGCGGAGCCCTCCATCGAATATCCGGGCGCGCTGCCGATATTCCACTCCCACGTGCCGTATTTGCTGTCAACAAGGCTGTTTATCGCCTTTTCATCCTGTGTGGTCAATTCCGCTCCTATACATGCCTCTTTGCCTGCCAGAAAGCCTGCAAGCCCGCTAATAAACTGCTCAACGGCCATCGGCTCACTTAGATGTTCGCCGATATTCGTAACACGGCTTTTGACGGAACGTATGCCCTTTGCCTTGAGCTTTAAGGGATTCGGTCTGAGAGCCTTTGAAAGAGTGTCCATTGCGACGCTGAACAAAAGAGTGCCGTGAATCATAACACGCCCCTTATGATTGACCTGAGCGTTGCCGGATATCTTCATGCCGTCCAGCAGAATATCGTTTCTGCCCGAAAATCCGGCATTGAGACCGAGTGAGAGGAGAAACTCGGTGACAGGCTCCAGATACTCCCTGAAGTCCACAAAGCCGTCCTGCCCGTTTTTGATGAAGGTGAAGTTGAGATTCCCCAAATCGTGAAAAACCGCTCCGCCGCCCGTCAGGCGGCGAATAACGGGTATTGAATTCGCTTTCACATAATCCATGTCAATTTCAGAATAGGCGTTCTGATTGCGCCCGATTATTATCGCAGGCTCGTTTCTCCAAAGGAGCATATAGTTATGGTCTCTTTGGCACAGAAAATATTCCTCGCAAGCGAGGTTGAACGAAGGCTTAGTATGTGAGTGGGAAATCAGATACACCTTTTCATTTTCAAACAGCATACATCCTCCGGAAAGGAAAATCAGTCTTAATCATATTTCAAACAATGCCTCGCGTAAGACCTCACAGACGGTCGGGTGAGGAAACACAATCTTTTTTATGTTTTCGATTTTCATTTTTGTTTCAATCATCATTGCCGCGCCGTATATCATTTCGGATACATAGCTGCCGATTAAATGCGCGCCGACAAGGCATTCGTTATCGGCATCGACAATCAGCTTTGCAATGCCGTTGCCGCCCTCGACCTCCGCCATATAACGCCCGCTCATCCTCATAGAAACATTCACAGCTTTGACATTCATGCCCTTCTGCTGCGCGCTTTCAAGCGTTTCGCCGACACAGGCGACCTCAGGGTTTGTGTATATAACCGACGGGATGGCGTTGTAGCGCATTGTATCGTCCCTACCGAGTATATTGCTGACAGCGACCTCCGCCTCTCTGTATGCCTTATGAGCAAGCATAAGCCTGCCGTTTACATCGCCTGCGGCGTATACTCCCTCAACGCTTGTACGCATTTTTCCATCGGTAATAATTGCACCTTTTTCAGTTGCTACGCCTAGTGTTTCAAGCCCGAAGCCGTCAGTGACGGGCTTTCTGCCGATTGAAACCAAAACCTTCGACGCTTCAACGTTTTTCAGCTCGCCCTTTTCCTCAAAAGTCACGCTGTTCTCTCCAATCTCAACCACCTTGCAGGAAAGCTTGAAGACGACGCCCTTTTTCTTGTAGTTTTTATATAAAACATCTGTAACTTCACTGTCTGTTGCGCCCGCAATTTTGTCGAGCATTTCTATGACAGTGACTTTTGCGCCCGCTGCGTTAAAATATGCCGCCATTTCAAGCCCGATGACTCCGCCGCCTATAACAACAAGGCTTTCAGGAATTTCATCAAGGTCAAGTATTTCGCGGTTTGTCAGGCAAAAGCCCCTCTCCAGCCCTTCACGCAGCCCGGGTATGGGCGGCAAAACCGGCATTGAGCCTGTGGCAATAAGAAGCTTATGAGCCGCATAATCCTTCCCGTCGGCTGAAACTATAAAGCCGCCCTCGCCTGTGCCCTTTATTGCACCAAGTGACGGGATAACGGTCACATTTTCTTTTTTAAGTGTGAACGCAATGCCGTTGACCAATTGCTTTACGACCTTGTCTTTTCGCGCGACAACTGCGGAATGGTCAATTTTCACATTCTCCGCGAAAACTCCGTACTTCTCTGCGTGAGCCGCATATTCAAATATCTTTGCGCTGTTGAGCAGAGCTTTTGAGGGGATACACCCTTCGTTGAGGCAAACCCCTCCGAGTGAACGCTTTTCGAAAACAGCGGCATTCAGCCCGCCCTGAGCGGCACGCTCTGCGGCAAGGTAGCCTGCCGGGCCTCCGCCGAGAACTATCAAATCAAATACATCCATTATTCATCACCAGTTCATTTTGTTAAAGTATTCAGCAGATATTCTTCCGCCTGTTCATTCCACAATCCTTTTGTCTCTGCCGTCAGCTCATGGAGCTTCCGGAACATCGGGTCGGTTTTTCCAAGCTCTTCAAAATCCTCAATTGCAGTAAGAGGAAATAAGCTTTTTGCCGCCCGGGATTGACGGAAGATTCAGCGTCGTGCTGATAACCGAATCAAGCCCCCCGATATGAGTAACCAGAAATGACGGGTTAAGTTTATTTTCTTTTATCATTTCAAGGCTTTCAATCATATCGTCAACATTTCCGCCGGAAGTGCCGACTATATGCGTTGAGCCATAATGTACATTGTAAAAATTGAGTTTTGCGCTGAATTCCGGAGTGGAGGGCCCCGCAAAAAAGTTGAGGCAGCCGTCCTGCCCGAGAATTCTGTCGCCAAGCTCAACAACTGGGGCAACAGGAGCAAAGACAAGCACGTCATCAAATGCGCCGCCCGCTATATCCATAAGCGCCTGAGCAGGGTTTTCCATACCGGCTGTGTTAATGTAGTGCAATTCGACGCCGTTTCTCTCGGCATCATCCGCAGTGAGAATTTCCGCGGCTCTTTTGAGCCTTCCGTTATCAATATCTGTCACCGCCAGAACGGACGGTGAACAGTCACAGTGAATTATATAATCAACTGCGGCAAGCCCCATCGGGCCGACGCCCGCAAGAATAGCCATCCTGCCGCCCTTCTTGATGCCCATTTCGTGAGTATATACTCCCCTTCTGGTGTGATACATCGCATGAAATGTGCCGATAACGCAGGAGAGCGGCTCCGTAAGCGAGCCGCAATACCACCCGCTGCCGCTGTACGGGAGCAGGCAGTTTACCTCCATAACTTCATGCGGTATTACAACATAGGTTGCGTCGCCGCCTATATATTTATATGAATATCCGGGTGCGTCAAGGCTGCCTTTATAATTCAATGCGGCCTGAATAACAAATTTCTCGCCCGCTTTATATTTACCCGCCCACTTTGAGCCAACCTCGACAATCTCTCCGCAGAACTCATGCCCGATAATTGTCGGATTCTGTGCGACGTCGTTTGGCACACGCTTGTGGTCGGCACCCTGCTTTGCCGCCTTATAGGAGGACATGCACAGGCTGTCCGATACTATCCTTCCCAGTATCTCGTCATCTTTAATCGGCGGCAGCTCAAACTCTTCAAGCCTGAGGTCATCTTTTCCATAAATCCTTACGGCTCTGGTTTTCATATCAATCCAACACCCCTGCATAAAATAGTTTCAAACAAACAAAAAATGCGACAATGTTTAACATTACTTTTGCTTATTGTTTTTTCATATCATTATAATATTTATTTTAATAAAGTCACTAAAAGTAAAATAATTCTCAAAAACTTGAACAATTTTATTTATTGCGGACTATATTTCCTAATATGATAAAAAATCATTTTCACAAAGTTCAAACATTAAGCAATTTTTTTCAGTGTTAATAAAATTATACATTAATATAATATAAAATTCTACAATTTTGCCATAAATTTTTTTTGTTAAAAAGTTCTATTTACTTTTTAATTTGAAAAGCGTATATTATATAAAGTATTTTTTTGGAGGTAAAAGAATGGATAAAGTTGACATACAGATAATGGAATGTCTGAAAAACAATTCAAGAGAAAACGCATCAGTCATCGGCAGCAAAATCAATATGTCGGTGTCGGCGGTTATCGAACGTATCAAGAAGCTTGAAAAAAACGGAATTATCAAACAATACTCAATCATTCTGGACGCGAAGCAGATGGGCATGGACGTTCTTGCATTCATCTGGGTGAGTATGGAGCATCCGAAATTCAATGATGATTTTGTAGAGTTTGTTAAGGGACACAACAGAATTGTTGAATGTCATTATATAACCGGCGACTTTGATTATTTGCTCAAGGTCAACACCGATACAACCAAATCGCTTGAGAAAATCCTTAATGAAATCAAAAGTGTCGGCGGCGTTTCACTGACAAAAACGCTTGTCGTGCTTTCCACCGTCAAGGAAGATTTTTCAATTAAACTGGGCGAATCCGATATCTGACAAAATCCGAATAAATATTCAGAGCATATTGATTCTCAATATGCCCTTTTTTTGTTTGATCGTATGGAAAACGACCGTCCGCTTATATTCCGTGAGCATTGTCAACGCAAAAAACGGTGCAGCCGGAAAACCCGATTGCACCGCAAATTGAAGTATTTAATTATTTCTCTGCGACATCAATAACAACGCCTGAACCGACTGTACGGCCGCCTTCACGAATAGCAAAACGAAGACCTTTTTCGATAGCGATAGGGGTGATAAGCTCAACGTTCATATCAATGTTATCGCCGGGCACACACATCTCTGTTCCCTCGGGAAGGTTAATAACGCCTGTAACGTCAGTTGTTCTGAAATAGAACTGGGGACGATAGTTGTTAAAGAACGGAGTATGACGACCGCCCTCTTCTTTTGTAAGGACGTAAACCTGGCCGACAAACTTTGTGTGAGGATGAATTGAGTTAGGCTTTGCAAGAACCTGTCCACGCTCGATTTCATTGCGCTGAACGCCGCGGAGAAGGGCGCCGATGTTGTCGCCTGCCTCTGCATAATCGAGAATCTTGTGGAACATTTCAACACCTGTGCAGACTGTTTTCCTCTTCTCTTCAGTAAGACCGACGATTTCAACTTCGTCACCGATCTTCATCTGACCACGCTCAACTCTGCCTGTAGCAACTGTGCCACGGCCTGTGATTGTGAAAACGTCCTCAACGGGCATAAGGAAAGGAAGGTCAGCCTTACGGTCAGGAGTGGGGATGAAAGAATCAACAGCATCCATAAGCTCCCAAATTGACTTGAGCTCGGGAGCGTTCATGTCGCCTCCGTTGTACTCAAGAGCCTTGAGAGCAGAGCCCTTGATGATGGGTGTATGATCGCCGGGGAACTCATAAGTGTCAAGAGTCTCACGGATTTCCATCTCAACGAGTTCGATAAGTTCTTCGTCGTCTACCTGATCAACCTTGTTCATATAAACAACTATATAAGGGACACCGACCTGACGGGCAAGGAGAAGATGCTCTTTCGTCTGAGCCATAGGGCCGTCTGTTGCAGCAATAACAAGGATGGCACCGTCCATCTGAGCAGCACCGGTGATCATGTTCTTGATATAGTCAGCATGACCGGGGCAGTCAACGTGAGCATAGTGGCGGTTATCCGTTTCATACTCAACGTGAGCTGTGTTGATTGTGATACCACGCGCTCTCTCTTCCGGAGCCTTATCAATGTTTGCATAATCAACGAAAGCCGCGCCGCCCTTCATTGCGAGGGCTTTTGTAATAGCAGCGGTAAGTGTAGTCTTGCCATGGTCAACGTGACCGATTGTGCCAATGTTTACGTGGGGCTTTGTTCTTTCAAATTTAGCTTTTGCCATTTTGTATTTCCTCCTTCATGAAAATAATTCATAATTTCCATGCATCTGCACGATAATTGTATTCTATCAATTATATTTAACAAATGCAAGTGTTTTTTTATTAATCGCGTTTGACTCTGTCGCTGACAATTGTTTCGGCAATTGACTTGGGAACCTCCGTATAATGACTGGGTTCCATAACGTACTGACCCCTGCCCTGAGTCTTTGAGCGCAGCGTCGTAGCATAGCCGAACATGTTTGAAAGTGGGATATTTGCGTTTATCTGTGTGGCACCGATTCGCGTCTCTGTGCTTAGAATCATGCCTCTGCGTGAGTTCACATCGCCGATAACATCACCCATATATTCCTCCGGAACTATTATTGATACCTTCATAATAGGTTCCAACAGGACGGGAGCCGCCTTCCTCGCAGCCTCTTTGAATGCCATTGAAGCGGCAATCTTAAACGCCATTTCAGAGGAGTCGACCTCATGGTAGGATCCGTCATAAAGCGTTACTTTAACATCAACAACATTGAAGCCCGCAAGAACACCCGAGAGCATTGCGCCCTTGATGCCTGTTTCGATAGGTGCGATGTATTCTTTGGGAATTGCACCGCCGACAATGCTGTTGACAAACTCAAAACCTTTTTCGGGGTTCGGTTCAATACGGATTTTAACATGACCGTACTGGCCTCTGCCGCCTGACTGACGCGCATACTTTGTGTCCACATCTGCATCTTTTGTAATGGTTTCTCTGTAAGCAACCTGCGGGCGGCCTACATTCGCCTCAACCTTGAACTCGCGCAGCATCCTGTCGACGATTATTTCAAGGTGAAGCTCACCCATACCTGCAATTATTGTCTGCCCGGTTTCCTCATCAGTATAGCTCTTGAAAGTGGGATCCTCCTCAGCAAGCTTTTGGAGTGCTATGCCCATCTTTTCCTGACCAGCTTTGGTCTTAGGTTCAATCGCAACTCTGATGACAGGGTCCGGAAAGTCCATTGATTCAAGTATAATAGGATGACTTGCTTCACAAAGTGTGTCGCCGGTTGTTGTTGATTTCACGCCGACACAAGCGGCGATATCGCCCGAATAGCAGCAGTCGATATCCTGCCTGTGATTTGAGTGCATCTGGAGGATACGCCCCAGACGTTCGTTTGTATCCTTGGTTGAATTATAAACTGTAGTGCCTGTATCGACCTTGCCTGAATACACTCTGAAAAAGCAGAGCTTGCCAACAAAGGGGTCCGTTGCAATTTTAAATGCAAGTGCTGAGAAAGGTTCTTCATCGGATGTGTGCCGAACCTCATCCTCATCAGTTTTTGGGTTAGTCCCCTTTATTGCCTCAACATCCGTGGGCGCAGGCATATAATCGACGACCGCATCAAGCAAAAGCTGCACGCCTTTGTTGCGGTATGATGAGCCGCATGTCACAGGAACCATCAGATTTGCCAATGTTGCTTTTCGCACACAGGCTTTGATTTCGTCAACTGTGAGTTTTTCACCTTCAAGATACTTTTCGAGGAGTTCATCATCCTGCTCAGCCACATGTTCAAGAAGCTCAGCGCGATATTTTTCCGCAACTTCCTTTAAATCATCGGGGATTTCCTCAACGCGAACGTCAAGCCCCATATCGTCATAGTATACCTCTGCGTTCATTTCAACAAGGTCGATAATACCTTTGAAATCAGATTCAGCACCAATCGGAAGCTGAATCGGCACAGCGTTGCATTTAAGACGGTCTTTCATCATAGCAACGACATTGAAAAAATCGGCTCCCATGATGTCCATCTTATTGACGTATGCCATACGCGGCACATGATATTTGTCAGCCTGTCTCCAGACTGTCTCGGATTGCGGCTCAACACCACCCTTGGCACACAGAACAGTAACCGAGCCGTCAAGCACTCTCAGCGAACGCTCAACCTCGACTGTAAAATCCACGTGACCGGGGGTATCAATAATATTAATGCGATGATCCTTCCAGAAACAGGTTGTTGCAGCAGAGG
>CAZBHG010000015.1:0-19170 GCA_964491735.1 uncultured Eubacteriales bacterium | reverse complement strand
GTCTTGTCATCCCCCACGTTTCCGTGAAGAACCGAAAAATTACATATTATAAGACGCGTCCCAAAATGATTTTGGGACGCGTCTTTTCAATATTCTGTAATTAAATATATAAATTACTTTTGGGACGTATCACGCCATAAGCTTTCTTACAAGCGCCTCGCATTCATCCCTGTTGATGATTTTCGGCACGGGATACAGAGGATTGCCCTCCTTGAGCACACGGTCAACAATTGTGGGGATGTCGGCTTCCTTGATTTGTTCAAATTTTAAGGGTATATTCATCCTGCTGTTCATAGCCTTGATTTTGGCAATGAATGCCTGAGCCTTCTGAGCCTGTGACTGCCCGTTTTCTGTGATGCCCGCACAGTCGGCAAGCTCCGCAAGGCGTTCATAAGCGGCTTCGCCGAAATACTCAAGAACATAAGGCAGGATTACCGCGTTTGCAAGCCCATGGGGAATTCCGTACATACCGCCGAGGTTATGCGCGACGGCATGCACATAGCCGACATAAGCTCTTGTGAACGCTATTCCGGCATAGTGTGAGGCGAGAAGCATCTGCTCTCTGCCATTGATATCATTTCCGTTTTCATAAACCTTCTCAAGGTTATCAAAAACCATTTTTGTAGCGAGAAGAGCGTAATGCTCTGTTTCTTTTGTGTTGCTTCTTCCGATATAGGCCTCAACAGCGTGGGTGAGAGCGTCCATACCGGTGGTTGATGTTATGTGGGGCGGCAGACCAAGAGTAAGCTCGGGGTCAAGCACTGCATAGCCGGGCACAAGGTGAATATCGTTGATGGCATATTTTTCATGGGTTTTCGGGTTTGAAACAACGGCTGCAATTGTCGTTTCCGAGCCGGTGCCTGCGGTTGTCGGCACTGCAAAAAACGGCGGAAGGTTTTTGCCCACCTTAAAAAGCCCTCGCATCTTCTCAACAGTCTTATCCGGGCAGACTACTCTTGCCGCGGTGGCTTTGGCGCAATCCATGGGCGAGCCGCCGCCGAATGCGATAACAGCCTCGCAATTGTTGTTCAGATAAATCTCCCTTGCCTCTTCAATATTGTCAATCGTAGGGTTAGGCTGCGTACCGTCATAAACAAAATAGCTTATGCCCTCGTTTTTCAGCCCTTCAAAAAGGCTGTCAAGCAGGTGAATCCCCATAAGCCCCTTATCCGTCACAACAAGAACGCGGGAAATCCCCATTTCTTTTATTAGTGTCGGAACCTTTTTTACTGAGCCTGCGCCCGAAATAATCTGCGGCTTTCTCCAGTTGAAAAATTTTGTTCCTACCCGAAAAGCGCCCTGGTATGCTCTGCAATAAATCTGAGAAGCTGTCAAAATTTCTTTCCTTTCATTTGCTGATTAATATGCGCTTATGTATTTTGTCCATAAAATCAGAAAACTTCACGGAAAAGCTCTTGGAAAATAACATATATTCTTGTGCTGCTGATTTTGAACCAGATATTATAGAAGAATTCGAGAATCGGGTTCTCTTCTTCCTCCACGGCTACCATATTGCCGTCGTCAGCAATAAAAGCCTGAGTGAGGCATACTCCGCCGTCACCGATAAGCTGAGCGCGGACATAACACGAAATCTGATCCTCATAGCTATTGAGGTCAATTGTGCTGCCCTCCGCAATAACAACGCCATCCGCAATCCATTGAATAGTATTGTAGTCGGTGCCTTGAACGGTTATCTGATCTTTTTCATCGTCAACCTCAATGGATGTTACCACCGGATACATGCCTGACGGCTGAAAATCTCCCGGCAGTTCATATTTGGGATAGCGGCTTATTGCAAAGAAGGTGCCGTTTTCCATAGCTGTGCGGACGTTTGCAACATTATTTTCGGGCATCATAAAAACTTCAAAGCTCGTGTCAATGTCGTCCAGCTCATGGGCGTCGCTGTTTGAAAAGCCCCAGACATTTCTGCCTGTCGGAATAACTGACTGCAGAAGCTCATCCCAGAGCACCCTGTCATGCTTTGTTGTATTGTTGGTAAGGTTAAAAATCTCAATTCCAAGGCATGAGGGATATTTCTTTATTATGTCAGCAAAAAACTTGACATTTCTGGGGTCGGTAGCTATTGTTATGTCGCCTGAAGACCCTAGCCAGTCGCCCGGATGATTAATTACTGTTATACCGCCGAGCGCATCAACAGCGGCAATCGGGGTTTCGTAATCGTTTTCATTTCCCCACAATCCCTGACCGTAATCAACAAAATAACCGTTTACATGATTTTTCGTCAAAACTGCAGCATTAAGTTCAATGCCCTTAGGAACATCGGTCATTCCTCTGCCATCTCTATCAGCGCCTGTTGTGATTTCTTCATAACGTGCCTGTGTAAGATATTTAGGCTTTTTCAATATTGCATTGAAGCTTAAAATCGGTACGGTTTTGGGCGGCGCATTCCAACCGCTGTTCACAACGCCGTGGTCAGTCATTGCAAGAACATCGAAGCCCTGAGCGTAATATGCTTCAATCATATCCGCATAATCAACTTCCCCGTCGCTTGCCGTTGAATGTGTGTGAAGGTTTGTTTTGCATGTACCCCATGTATCCCAATCAACCGTTTCATAGGGTGAGGTAATGGTGTAGCTCTTGCTGCCGACAACGTCGGTGACGGCTTGTGTGCCTGCTGCCGATGCCGAAAAACCCATAGAGCAAATAAGGATTAATGACATCAGAAAACATAATGCTTTGACAGAGTGCTTTTTCATTTTGTAATCCTCCTAAATTAATAAAATAATAAATTATTTTAATTCTACAATAGTGACGCCGTTTTCCCCTTCGCCGAAAACACCGAGCCTGAAGCTTTTGACATACGGGCTGTCTTTAAGATACTTCTGAACAGCTGAACGTAAAGCTCCAGTCCCCTTGCCGTGAACAATTGTAAACTCGCTTAGTCCTGTTCTTAACGAGGAATCAATAAATCTGTCAAGCTCCAAAAGGCATTCGTCAACCATAAGCCCACGAAGGTCAAGCTTTGTCTGTACGCTGATGTTGAGCCGGCTTTCAACATTGCCGACATTCCGCCTGCCGCCCGGAACATCCCTTTTCTTTTGATTTTCAACCAGCCTTAATCCGCTCAGTTTAACCCTTGTTTTGAGTGCACCCGCCTGAATTTCAACCATATCATTCCTGTCGGGCAGTGATAAAACAGATGCCTCCCTGCCGATATCCGCAATAATCACCTGATCTCCGATTTTCAGCGGGCGGGGAAGAGTATATTCATCATCACTTTGGAGTGAGCCGACAACAGGGTCCGCCGCCGCGTCAATAGCTTCAACGGAATGTTTAATCGTTGCCCTTGCCCTGCGGGCAAGCTCGGCAGTATCCTGAGTTCTGTCACGTTCCTTTTTGAGCTTCTCAAGCTCCTGCATGAGCGCGTATGCCTCACGCTTGGCCTGCTCGGTGATTCTTGCAGCCTGCGCTTTGGCGTTTTCAAGCTCCTTATCCCTCAAAGCCTCGGCAGAAGCCTTTGCCGCCTTTGCCCGTTCAAGCTCCGTCTGCGCCTTCTTCTTTATTTCGTCAACTTCGTTTTGCTCACGCTCAAGCTCCAGACGGCTTGCCTCAAGCTTGTCAACCACATCCTCAAAGCGGATATTCTCCGTGCTGACAAGTTCCCTTGCCCTGTTCACGGTTTCACTGCTCATTCCGAGCCTTTCTGATATCGCAAAGGCGTTTGAACGCCCCGGAACGCCAATCAGCAGCCTGAATGTCGGCCTTAAAGTCTTAACGTCAAATTCACAGCACCCGTTTTCGACACGGTCAGTCTGAAGCGCATAGGCTTTCAGCTCCGCATAATGGGTTGTGGCGGCAATTTTTGCACCCTTGCCGCTGAGAGTTTCAAGCACCGCCATAGCCAGAGCCGCGCCCTCAACAGGGTCCGTCCCCGCGCCAAGCTCATCTATAAGCACAAGGCTGCGCTCATTTGACTGCCTTATTATATCAATTATGTTTGTTATATGAGCGGAAAATGTCGAAAGTGATTGCTCAATCGACTGCTCGTCCCCTATATCCGCAAGAATATTGTCAAAAACCGAAACGCAGCTCCTGTCATTTACGGGAATCATCAGCCCGCACATCGCCATAAGGGTCAAGAGACCGATTGTTTTTATCGAAACTGTTTTTCCGCCGGTGTTCGGCCCTGTGATTACAAGCGTATCAAAATCCTCACCGAGGGATATGTCAACGGGGACGACCGCCTTTTTGTCAATCAGCGGATGACGTGCCGCACGCAGATAAATTTTGCCCTTATCGTTGATTTCGGGTACGGAGGCGTTCATGCTGTATGCAAGGTGAGCCTTTGCAAAAATCACATTCAGCTCGACAGCACACTCATAGCTTGAAATTATACTTTCCGCAAAGCTGCCCGCTGATGCCGACAGCTCGGCAAGAATCCTCTCAATCTCTTCTCTTTCCTTGCTCTGAAGCACCTTTATTTCGTTGTTTGCCTCAACAACGGGCATAGGCTCAATAAAAATAGTTGCGCCGCTAGCTGATGTGTCATGCACAAGCCCCTGAACTTCATTTCTGTATTCATTCTTGACCGGTATGACAAAACGCCCGTTTCGCAGAGTTACGATACTCTCCTGAAGGAATTTTGAATATTTTTGCGAATGTGTGAATTTATCAAGCTGTTCACGGACTTTTGATTCCTGAACCCTGATTTTTCTCCTCAGGTCATAAAGCGCGGGGGACGCATTATCCGCCATTTCGTCTTCCGAAACTATTGCATTGTTAATTGCATCTTCAAGAAATTTATTCGGGGCAAGCGCGCCGAAATAAACGTCGAGGATGGATTCAACGCCCGCGTTTGAGCTTCTCCACTGTTCAAGGCTGCGTATGATACGCAGGACTCCCGAAATATCCAGAAGCTCGCGCATTGAGAGCACACTCCCCGCGTCGGCTCTTTTGAGCGAATTGCTGACGTTTTTAAGCCCGCCGAAGGAGGGACCTCCGAAACGGGCAAGAAGCATATGCGCGTCCTCAGTCTGGTTCATAAGAGAAACAGCCATATCAAGAGAGATCTGAGGCTCAAGGCTCATAACAGCTAAGCGTGCATCGTCACAGGCTACGTATTCACACAGCCGCTCAAGGATTTTGTCAAGCTCAAGTGTTCTGAAATGTCTGCTATTATTTACATTCATAGCTTTTCTCCGAAAATTTTAAATCATCTGTTTATAAAAATCCAGCGTTTTAAACCGTTTGCCGACCTGTTCAAAAAGATAATTCTCCGTAATTATTGAAAGTGCGCCGAGGCTTTCGTCGGTAAGCGTAAAGCTGAAAATACGGTCAGCTTCGCTGAAAACAATATGACGCATTGCGGTGACAAGCCCCATACCGACAGGTGTGCCACCCTTATGACATTCCGAGCAAAAAAGAAGACCGCTCCTGATGTCAAAATACATTGTACCGTCCTCAAATTTCCCGCAGTCATTGCAGGCGATAAGGCTTGGCATATAGCCCGCCAATGAAACAAGTTTAAGCTCAGTCACAGCTTTAATCAGGGGCTGCGGGCGTTTTCCTCCCGAAAGGAGGTGGAGGGAGTTTAAAAAAAGTCGCAAAAAATCCTCCGCAGGTTCGCTTTCCGGCGATAATTCGCCCGCAAGCTCACAAAAATATTGGGCGAGGGCAAGCCGAGCTATGTCCTCCCTCAACTTAATAAACACTTCGATTGGCTGAGATTCATCTATTATGTATGCATCCCTGCTTTTAAAAATCGAAAAGCGGGAATAGCTTAAAAGCTGTGTTGAACATTGAAAGCTGCTTTTAATTTTTTTTGCGCCGTTTACAAATGCACGAACCAGCCCGTAGTCGCGTGTCAGAATGGTAACGACGCGGTCACATTCGCCTGTCGCCGTCTCCTTTATCACCAGACCGTCGGTGTTCAGGTGCATGGTGGTTTTCCTCCTTAGCGCAGATTGTGCTGAATTCAAGATAGTCGTCTATTTTGCCTGTTGCGGCAAATTTGTTCCAAGCGATTTGTATGTTTTTCATGCTGCACCCCCGCGAAAAATTATATATTTATTTTTTACGAGAGGCAGGTAGTTATAATAGGTAAATATTTTTTGCCTGCCTAAAAAAACATCATATTTTTGTGCAAAATATTAATCCAGACCGAAATTATGAATTATGCCCTCGCGGTTTCTCCAGTCCTCCTTGACCTTCACCCAGCATTTAAGATTAATTCTGCACATAAAAAACTTCTCCATATCCTGCCTTGCGCGGGTTGAAACTATCTTGAGCATCTCTCCGCCTTTGCCGATGATTATGCCCTTGTGGCTCTCGCGTTCACAGTAAATGACAGCTTCAATATCCATAATATCGCTGCCCTCGCGCTCACTCATTTTTTCAATACTCACCGCAATACCGTGCGGCACCTCTTTGTCAAGCAGCCTTAACAGTTTTTCGCGTATTATTTCTGCCGCTATTACTCTTTCGGGCTGGTCTGTGAGCATATCCTCGGGAAAGAAGTGCTCGGACTCGCACGCAAGCTTTTCAAGCTCCTCATACAGTGACTCCATGTTATCTCCCTTGACGGCGGAGGTCGGAACAACAGCCTCAAAATCATAGAGAGACGAGAACTCAAGTATCCGCTCCATAAGAGTTTCTTTGCGGGCAATTGTATCGACTTTATTGATGACAAGAATAACAGGCATCTTTTCGTTTTTGAATTTATTTATCAGTTCAAGCTCCGTCTGGCGAAGCTCGCCCTCCGGCTCAACAACAAACATGCAGGCATCTACGCCTGCGATGCTGTCGGCAACAGCTTTTACCATTTTTTCACCGAGCTTTGTCCTCGGTCGGTGAAAGCCCGGAGTATCCGTGAAAACAAGCTGGGTTTCTTCTTTTGTAAGAACGCCCATAATCTTTGTGCGTGTCGTCTGCGGCTTTTCGGAAACGATTGCAATTTTCTGCCCCAGCAGCCTGTTGAGAATAGATGATTTTCCGACATTGGGGCAGCCGACAATTGCGATAAAAGCTGTTTTGGTCATTTATTTTTCACCTTTCGATTTTGGGTATCTTTTCCCTTTTTCTTTTCGGAGTCAGGTTCTTTGAATATAAATATTAAGCATATCACAAGGCTTATGAAGAAAGCTACGGACATAAAAATATGCGTGCGGTAGTATTCAAACATGGCTTTGAAAGCATCGGGCTGCCAAAGCAATACAGCACCTATGCAGACGGAAAAAAAAGCACCGACAAGCACTGCGGCGGCGGCAGTGTCCTTCGCGATTTTTGCGAACTTATTGAATTTCTTTTCAACAAGGTTTATTGTGCTTTCAATTGCCGTGTTTATAAGCTCGCCCATAAAAACAATTGTGTTGGCAATAAAAATAATCGCAATCTCGACATTTGTTAGCTCAAAGAAATCGAAAAGAAACAAAAATGAATACATATACACACTGATTACGAAATGTATTCTCATGTTTCTTTCTTTTCTCAAGGTGTACAAAAGACCCTGCCATGCGTAGACAAAGCTTTTGGCAAGAGCTTTCATTTATTCATCCCCCATGTAGTAGCTCGTGTTGCGTTTAAGACCAAGCTGGGTGAGAACCTGCTCTTCCTTTTCACGCATATGTACGCTTTCAAGCCCGCCGTTGACATGGTCGTAGCCCAAAAGATGCAGCAGCGAATGAACAGTCAGAAAAGCAATCTCCCTCTGCAGGGAATGACCGTACATCTCCGCCTGCTCAACTGCACGGGGTACGGAAATAACGATATCGCCGAGTATTTTTGCCCCTGTGTCAAAATCGGTATCATAGACGCCGTTCTCTCCTAACGGAAAGGAAAGCACATCTGTCGGCGAATCAACATTGCGGTATTGGAGGTTTAAAGCATGGATTTCATCATTATCGACAAAGCGCACGCTGATTTCCGCCGAATCATCAAAGTCTTCATGTAAAAGCACCGCTGTGCAGCAGCGGCGGATAAGCAGCCTTATCCCGGTGGGTATCTTTATGTCCTTCTGGTCATTTGTGATAATGACCTTAATTTTATTTGCCATTGTGCCTCTTAACCTCCTCGTTTTTTTCGTATGCCTTGATTATATCCTGAACCAGCCTGTGGCGGACAACGTCTTTTTCTGTGAATCTTATCGTCGCGATGTTGTCAATGTTTTTCAGTATTCTCATAGCGTCCACAAGACCGGAACGCTTGCCTTCGGGCAAATCAACCTGAGTAATATCCCCCGTAACTACCATTTTTGAATTGAAGCCAAGCCTTGTTAAAAACATTTTCATCTGCTCGGCGGTCGTATTCTGCGCTTCGTCAAGAATAATGAAGCTGTCGTCAAGTGTGCGCCCTCTCATATACGCAAGGGGAGCAACCTCGATATTGCCTCTTTCCTGATGCTTTTGAAAATTTTCGCTGCCGAGCATGTCAAACAGCGCGTCATAGAGCGGGCGGAGATACGGGTCAACCTTGTGCTGCAGGTCTCCCGGCAAAAAGCCCAGCTTTTCGCCCGCTTCAACAGCAGGGCGCGTGAGAATAATCCTGTTAACCTCCTTCGCTCTGAAGGCAGTGACCGCCATCGCAACGGCAAGATAGGTTTTGCCTGTGCCTGCGGGACCGACGCCCAGAACAATAGTGTTATTTCGGATTGCCTCAATATATTTTTTCTGCCCGAGAGTTTTTGGCTTGACGGGACGTCCTTTTGAAGTGATGCAGACGCAGTCGGCCGTCATGGCAGAAAGCTTATCTTCATTCCCGTCGTTTACAAGCGACAAAACGTAGCGGATGTTCTGCTCCGTGAGGGATTCGCCTTTGTTTATCATCATCAACAGACCATTGATGGCACGGACACCCTTTGAAACATTCTCGGCGTCTCCCGATACCTTCAGCTCCGAGCCGCGGCTGATAATTGTGACCTCATACTCCTTTTCAATCAGCTTAATATTTTCGTCAAAGCTGCCGAAAAGGTTTACAGCCTGCTCCATACGGTCAACATTGATTATTTGTTCAAACATATACTCTCTCCCTGTGAATTAACGTCATCTTTATTATCACCACATAACGTAAAACAATAAGTCTTTTGGAAATTTCTGCATCGAGCCTTGATTTTGACATATCCGGATTTATTTTTATCCCGTTTTTACCTGATATTAAAATTGATAGATATTTTGTTTAATTATAACATATTTTAGTGATAATGTCATTAAAATTATAAAAAAATATATAGATTTATGAAATATTTAAGACATTTTTTATTCCGCAGGAGCAAAGTACGACATAAGGGACATTAAAAGGTGTATAATGAAGCTGCAGAAATGAAAAAGGCGAAGAAACACTGGGGCAAAGAGAAAAGGATGGGTTATACAGGCTTAAAAAAAATCAGGGCAAGGGTGAATTCCACATTCATCCTTACCCCAAAAATATTAAACAGTGCCCTCAAAGGTATTTTTCAAGCCCTGTTTTGCAGATACGCATTGAATCAGGCAAATCCGAAATATTTTAGAATACCCTGATACATGCCGTATGCAAACTGATACTGGTCGTCACGAAGCTTTTCTGAGTCGGATTCATTGGTTATATACGCCAGCTCCGTCAGAATCGCGGGCATATTGGTTTTGCGCAGAACATAAAACACAGGGTTTACCCGGACACCATTGTCTCTTGTTCCGACTGCCGCGACAATGCCGTTGAGTACACGCTCCGCAAGCCAGTTTGCCTGTGTATACTGGCGGTAAATGTAGACCTCCGTTCCGTTAATCCGAGGGTTTTCATTTGCATTGCAATGAACGCTGATGAAATAGTCCGCAGGCCATGCGTTTGCCATGCGTACCCTTTCGATAAGGCTGGTTGAATTGTTTGTCCCAAGCACGGTAGTGGGCAGGGGCCTTGACACTCGTGCGTCAAAACGCGGGTCGGCGTTGAGCAAATCCCTCAGATATATTCCCACCTGGTATGTAATATCCTGCTCAAACAAACCGTTGCCGACTGCGCCCGTATTATGATATCCCGTCGGATTGTGTCCCTGATCAATAAAAATTTTAATTGCCAAAAAAATCACTCATTTCTTTGTATTTATTAATATTATATTTTGTTTGAGCGATAGTGTTCTTGCCATGCAAACAAAAAGCCCTTTGGGGGCTGTGAAATATATATATCACAATTTCAAGAATAAATTTTAAATCAGGGGGAGTTAAAATGAGTGACGATTTTGGGTTTTACGGCAAGGGTCTTGACGGATATGTACACTACAAGCAGTCATTTGACTCGATTAACAAGGGCGGTGGCGGCGGGGGAGGAAAAAGGCCTCCCACGGGCGGCGGATGCCTGACAGTGGTTATAGGAGCTTTTGCCGCGGCGGCGATTGTCTTATCGCTCATCGCCTGATGAATAACGCCAAAGCTTAATAAAAAACGGAGCTGTATCGGAACGGTTTTTCATGTCGTTCCCGATACAGCTCATTTGTTTTTTAATTGTCCGTCAGGGGTTAATAGAGATTAATCCGCAGTGACGGGTGAAAGGTTGCCAGTATCATCATCGAAAACCGAAAATTGAGGGAATTCCGATTTTTCAAAAACATTGCACTGTGTGTCGGAGGTTACAAGCCACATATAAAGGTCGGTAACATTGCCGTAGGAGGTCTGACCGACATGGGTCATATTCTTGATAAACCATGTCTGTTCTGGCCAGTAGCAGGTGGAGGCATCAATTATTCCGTCCGCCGAAAGGTGGTTATGACCATGACCGCAGTCAAAAGCCTGAACATAGCCTTCGCCGAGCGTTTCGTCAAGCAATGCGCATGTTGCGCCCGCGCTTGTGTAGACTGTGTCAATAACCGTGTCATTCTGCATCGCGTTGCCCGCACCGACGGGAGCGCCCTGAAGATTGTAGTTTGATACGGCCGAGAATTTCATGCCTAATCTCATGCAGACGAAAAAAAGGCCTTCAATATTTATTCTTACATTGTAGTGATAATTGTCAATCTTTTCGATCAGTTCGGCGTCCTCTGTTTCATCAAGCAGCAGGGCTTTTGCCGATTCAAAATCCTTTTCGGGGAGAAGCCCCCAAATGCCGGGGAAGTATGCAAAAATCGGTATAAGAGCCTCCTCTATGGCTCTGTCTTTGCAGTTCACAGCGAATTCATCAAGGAAATCCTGCAGACCGTCAAAAGCGCCTGCTTTGTTGAACGCCGTGAGAGCTTGTTTAGTAAACGCGGCGGTGGAATCATCCTGAATGAATTCACAGATTAAACGGATAAGCCCTTGCATATCAATGTCAAAACGGCCGTTAAAAATATCACCTAAAAGCTCCACTCCGCAGAACGCGGATGAAGACATGACGAGGCTTTCGATTTCTCTGCAGCCATACTGTTCAAGATAAGCGCTGGTGACAACTCCGCCCATGCTGATTGCGATGATGGAGACTGAACTGTGCTGAGTTTCATCCAACACCATATCAATAAAATCGTTGAGATCCTTTGCATGCTCCATCGGGTCAAGCCGCCAGTCAAAGACAAAGGTATAAACGTGGTCGGCACCGACTTCTTCGACTGCCGCGTCTTTTAAGCTTCCACCGGGGATATCTCCGCATGCCGCCGAATAATTAAATGTCTCTGAGTAGATGTCGTATTTTGATGTTCCGTCAGGGTTGCATTTGGCATTTTCAAACACATTGTTTACTGCGGGGATAAGGCTGTCGCAAAAACTGTCCCAGTCTCTGTCAACCGCAACCTTTGCAAGCGGGAGCGCAATGTCTCCGACTGCCGCCATTATATCCTCCGTTTCGGGAGTGAACGCCTTCTTTTGCTCCGGAGTTCCATAGTTGAGATATAAAGGAACCGCGTTCATGCCTTCAACAATGACAATGGGGGTTTTGCCGCAATCACAGCCATTACTCGCTGCACCGGCGGGAAACAAACACGTTGCCGCCAAAACAACAGCAAGCAGAAGAGAAATTAATTTTTTCATGCACTATCACCCATTTCTTAGCAATTTAACATAATTATACCAAAAATATTCAAAATATCAATCCTAAAAAAACATTTACTTTATAACAGATTTATGTTACTTTAATACTACTAATCTTAAATTGAGAGGGTCGTGATAAAATGGAATTCTCAGCTAAATTCGTATGTGCAGGATATGTTTTCAACACCTACGAGAAACACATCCCGTCACCTTATTTCAGGAAGAGCTTTTCCCTTGAAGATAAGGCGGAGACTGCAAAGATCAGGATTTGCGGGCTTGGATTTTACGACCTTTATATAAACGGCAAAAAAATAACAAAGGGTCTGCTCGCGCCGTACATATCGAACCCTGACGACATAATTTATTATGATGACTATGACATAACCGATATTTTGAAAACTGGTGAAAACGTTATCGGCGTTCAGCTTGGCAACGGAATGCAGAACTGCCCCGGCGGCTATATTTGGGATTTCGACAAGGCAAAGTTCAGGGGAGTGCCGAGATTCGCGCTCAGCTTTGAGGCGAAGCTAAAAGACGGTAAGGAAGTTGATTTTGAAGCAGATGAAAGCTTTAAAACCGCTGATTCCCCTTTGATTTTTGACGACCTCAGAAGCGGCGCGTTTTATGACGCGGCAAAAGAGCAGCCCGGCTGGTGTGACACCGGCTTTGATGACAGCGGGTGGGGAAACGCCCTTAAAGCCGAAACCCCGAGGGGTGAGGCAAAAATCTGCGAAGCAGAGCCAATTGCAAAGCTTTTTGAGCTAAAACCTGTTGAAATAAAAAAGGCGACTCTTTCGTCCTCCTACGTTCCCTCAAAAGGCGGCTTTGATACGCCCTTCAAACCCGAGCGGTATGACGGCTATCTATACGATTTCGGCATAAACACTGCGGGCATTATAAGGCTGAAAATAAAAGGTAAACCCGGTCAGATGATTGAAATGCAGTTTTGCGAATATCTTGAAAGTGACGGAAAGCCTGCATATGCAAACATCGACTTTTATCCCGACGGTTACGCACAGAAGGATATTTATATATGCAAGGGCGAGGGAGAAGAGATTTTTGAGCCGCAATTCACATATCACGGCTTCAGATATTGTCAGGTCATAGGTCTTGAGGATGAGCAGGCGACGCCCGAGCTTCTTACATACATAGTCTGCAGCTCAGATTTAAAGAGGCGCGGGGGTTTTGAATGTTCGGACGAAACGGCGAATACACTCGTTGAAATGGCGCTGCGCTCCGACCTTGCGAATTTCTACTATTTCCCGACGGACTGCCCGCACCGTGAAAAAAACGGCTGGATGGGCGACGCCTCCGTATCCTGTGAGCAGGTAACGCTTAATTTCGCACCCGAAAACAGCTACCATGAGTGGATAAGAAATATATGCAAGGCGCAGGCGGATGACGGGAGTCTGCCCGGCATTGTGCCGACAGGGGGCTGGGGTTTCAAGTGGGGCAACGGCCCGGCGTGGGACTGCGCGCTGACCTTCATCCCGTATACGACCTATCTTTACAGGGGCGACAAAGAGATTCTTAAAACCTGTGCCGATTCAGTTTTCAGGTATCTGAATTATATAAGCAAACGCCGTGACGAGAACGGAATCATTAAAATAGGGCTGGGCGACTGGCTCCACGCGGGAAGACCTGCGGATTGGTATAAGGTGCCGCTGGAGTTCACCGATTCCGTAATAACCATGGGCATTTGCAAGGCGGCAGCATATATTTTCAGTGAGCTTAATCTTCCCCTCCAAAAGGAATTCGCACAGGGGTTATATAACGAAATCCGCGCGGCTGTCAGGAATAATCTTGTTGACCTGAACACCATGACTGTTATCGGCAGGTGTCAGACAGGTCAGGCGCTTGCGATATACTTTGATGTATTCGAGCCTGCCGAAAAAACAGGAGCCTTCAAGGTGCTCAAGGATATAATAGGCGAGTGCGACGACCACCTTGATGTCGGTATGCTGGGGTTAAGAACCCTTTTCCACGTTCTGAGCGAATTCGGCGAGGGTGACCTTGCGTATAAAATGATAACCCGCAGGGATTTCCCCGGCTACGGCTGGTTTATCGAGAGAGGGCTTACCTGTATGCCTGAGGATTTTCAGGATTTGAAAAGAGAAAAAAGGCCGAATTCCCTCGACCACCACTTCTTTGGCGATATTACGAACTGGTTCATCACGAAGGTTGCCGGCATAGTCGTCAATCCTTATAAGAGGGACTGCAAGGAAATCAACATTAAACCTGATTTTATTGCTTCTCTCGACTTTGCGCAGGCGCATTATGATACTGTCTGCGGCAGGGTTTCCATCATTTGGGAAAGAAAAGGCGGAGAGATAACCCTCACAGTGGACGCTCCCGATATGGCGGACGGTAAGATTATTCTCCCGGCGGGCTATGTATTTTCCGGTGATTATGACAGGAATTATGCCATGGCCGTTTGCCCGCTTCAAAGCGGAAAATACACAGCCGTAAAGGCATCAGACATAAGGCAGAAATAACCGGAGGAATAATAATGAGCAACAAGAATGATGATATTATAGAAAAAGCAGCCCGTGTTGTACCCTCGGAGCGTCAGCTTCAATGGAATGACATTGACTTCTATGCGTTTATTCATTTCGGGATGAATACATTCACGAATTCCGAGTGGGGACACGGGGGCGAAAGCCCGTCAGTCTTCAACCCCACAAAGCTCAACGCCGAGCAATGGGTAAAGGTCGTAAAAGCGGGAGGCATGAAGGCACTGATTTTGACGGCAAAGCACCATGACGGCTTTTGCCTTTGGCCGAGCAAGTTCACGCAGCACAGCGTTAAGAACAGCCCCTGGCGCGACGGCAACGGAGACCTTGTGATGGAGGTTTCACAGGCGTGCAGGAAGCACGGAATAAAATTCGGTGTATATCTTTCCCCTTGGGACAGGCACGAGCCTACCTACGGCGAGGGTGAGCCGTATAATGAATTTTACAAAGGTCAGCTCAGGGAGCTTTTAACGAATTACGGGGAGCTATTCTGCGTCTGGCTTGACGGAGCCTGTGGTGAAGGGGCGAGCGGCAGAAAACAGGAATATGACTGGCAGGGCTACTATGACCTTGTCCGTGAGCTTCAGCCCAATGCCGTTATTTCAATTACAGGCCCCGACGTCAGGTGGTGCGGGAACGAAGCGGGTGTTTGCAGAAGCTCTGAGTGGAGCGTCGTCCCTGCATATCTGAGCAACGCGGAGATTATTGCATCAAAATCCCAGCAGAGCGAAGCAAAACGGCAAAAAAATGTGATGACGCTTGACCTTGGCAGCCGCAAGGCAATCAAAGATGCGGATAAGCTTATATGGTACCCCGCGGAGGTTGATGTTTCAATCCGCAAGGGCTGGTTTTATCATAAGGAGGAGGATTACACCGTAAAGCCTCTTTCAAAGCTTTCGGAAATTTATTATAATTCAGTCGGCGCGAACGCTTCGTTTTTGCTAAATATTCCTCCGAATACGGAAGGGCTTATAGCCGAGCGTGACGTTGAAACACTGATTTCTTTGGGCGCCCAGCTTGACTATGATTTTCGGGAAAATCTCGCGGAGGATTCCGTTATGACAGGCTCGGGCTGCCTTGACAATGAACACTGCCCGCAGATGGTTCTGACCCCGAATCCCGATGAATACTGGCATTCGGGCTTTAACCCCGACAAGCCGTGGATGGTTCTTGATTTGGGCGACGACTATGATATTGACAAGGTCGTTTTGAAAGAGCATATCCGTACTGGGCAGCATATTGAAGAATTCAAGCTTTACGGCGAATTCGGCGGCAAATGGAAGCTCCTTTCCAAAGGAACTGTCATAGGGCACAAACGAATCTGCCGTTTTAAAGAGGTCAGAGTACAGCGTATAAAGCTTGTTATTGAAGAAACACGCTGCTTTGCGACAATTTCCGCATTTGAAGCATATTAATATATATCCCCAAGCGACCCCGGAGGTGTCAGGTATGAAAAAAGAGGATAATGGTTTTCTCGAAATGCCGCTTGTGGCATTGAGAGGGCTTGTGGTTTTTCCGGATTCACGGCTGCATTTCGATGTCGGACGTGAAAAATCCATTGCCGCGCTCAAGGCGGCAATGAGCGGCGATCAGGAGGTTTTTCTGGTTTCCCAAATTGATATTTCGGTTGACGACCCGACAATTGAAGAGCTTTATAATATAGGCGTTATTGCCGCCGTTAAGCAGGTTTTCAGGCTGCCGAACAGTGATAATTTCAGAGTATATGTCGAAGGGCAGCGGCGCGCACAGCTTCTTGATATTGTTCAGAGCAAGCCCTATTTCAAGGGCTGTGTCCGTGTAAGAAAGGATATTTCGGTCAAGGCGCAGGATGCCAACGTCGAGGAAGCACTCGTAAGAAAGACGAAGGATGTTTTTGAGCAGTATTCTCAGGTAGCCCCGCAGCTTCCGCCGGACATGGTCATGTCTGTCATAAAAATTAAGGACGCGGGTCAGCTTGCCGATTATATAGCAAGCAATATCCCTCTGGCATTTGAAAGCAGGCAGCAGATACTCAATGAGCTAAGGCCGCTTAAACGCATCGAACAGCTCTGCGTCATGCTCTCCCATGAGTGTGAGGTGCTGAAAATCGAATCTGTTATTAATGAGAGAGTTCAGGAGCAGATTGACGAGAATCAGCGTGAATATTACCTGCGCGAGCAGATGAAGGCTATTTCAATCGAGCTTAACGACGGGGTCAGCCCCCAAGAAGAAGTTGAGCAGTTCCGCGAAAAAATATTTGAACTCGGGCTTGAAGAAGAAGCAAAGTCAAAGCTCTTGCGCGAATGCGACAGGCTCGAAAGGATGGCTGCCCAGTCACCGGAAAGCACTGTGTCAAGAATGTTTATCGAGACCTGCCTTTCGCTGCCGTGGAACAAGCTTTCAGTTGACAAGCTTGACCTGAAGGCGGCGCGCAGGGTGCTTGACAATGACCATTACGGCCTTGAAAAGGTCAAGGACAGAATCATTGAAATGCTTGCCGTGCGCAAGCTTTCCCCCGATATAAAGGGGCAGATAATCTGCCTTGTCGGCCCTCCCGGAGTCGGCAAAACCTCTGTTGCACGTTCAATCGCAAGGGCTATGGGCAGGGAATATACAAGAATTTCACTCGGCGGAATTCATGATGAGGCTGAGATAAGGGGACACCGAAAAACTTATATCGGCTCAATGCCGGGCAGGATAATTAGTGCTATGCAGACTGTCGGCACGTCAAACCCCCTCATTCTTCTTGATGAGGTCGATAAGCTCTGCAGCGATTTTAGGGGAGACCCTGCCTCCGCTCTGCTTGAGGTTATGGACGGGGAGCAGAATTATGCATTCCGCGACCATTATCTTGAAATACCCTTTGATTTGAGCAGGGTTCTTTTTATCACAACGGCAAACGATAAATCGACTATCCCCGCGCCCCTCCTTGACAGGATGGAGATAATTGAGCTTGGCAGCTACACGCATGAGGAAAAGTTTAATATCGCTAAAATGCATCTTATACCCAAGCAGACAAAACGTCACGGGCTGACGGGCAACAGCCTGAGAATAGCCGATGATGCGCTGCACATGATTATCGACGGCTATACAAGAGAGGCGGGCGTAAGAAAGCTTGAACAAATGGTAGCGACTGTCTGCCGCAAGGCCGCGGTAAGAGTTGCGGACGGTGCGGGCAGGGTTACAGTAAAACCGGACGACATTGAAAATATCCTCGGCCCCGTCAAATTCAAACCCGAAAATCTATCCGATAAAAACGAAATCGGCGCAGTCAACGGCCTTGCGTGGACTGCTGTCGGCGGCGAAATGCTCAAAATTGAGGTTGCCGTTATGGACGGCACGGGCAAGCTTGAGCTGACAGGCTCGCTGGGCGATGTTATGAAGGAGTCGGCAAAGGCAGCAGTGAGCATAATCAGGACAAAAGCCGAAGCACTCAATATTGACAGGGATTTTTATAAAAATAAGGATATCCATATCCATGTTCCGGAAGGCGCCGTGCCCAAAGACGGGCCGTCGGCGGGCGTGACCATAACAACAGCCCTTGCCTCCGCTCTGTCAAATACTCCCGTAAGATGCGACCTTGCGATGACGGGTGAAATCACATTGCGGGGCAAAGTCCTCCCGATAGGCGGGCTGAGGGAAAAAACAATGGCGGCATACAGAGCGGGCGTAAAGACGGTTATTATCCCGAAAGAAAATGAGAGCGATTTGTCAGAGGTTGACGCCGCAGTGAAGGAAGCTGTGGAATTTATCACAGTCGGCACGGTGGATGAGCTGCTCGGGCTTGTGCTGATAAAGAGCGGCAACGCTCATTCGCAGCAGGTCGGCGGTAAGCTGCCTGTAATTGAGAATGTCGGCAAAAAAAGGCCGTCAATCGCGCAGTAAGAAGGAGAAGACAATGAGATTTGATCAGTTTGACTTTGAGGCGGCATACGGCACGTCCGCTCAGCTTCTGCCCTCAACAGTACCCGAGGTCGCCTTTGCGGGGCGTTCAAATGTGGGCAAATCCTCACTGCTCAATAAAATCCTCAACAGAAAAAGTCTTGCGAGAGTAAGCTCCACGCCGGGGAAGACGGTAACGGTGAATTTTTACTCAGGCAGCGGCATAAGGCTTGTTGACCTGCCCGGCTATGGCTTTGCCAAAGTCTCTTATGATGAAAAGAAACGCTGGTCAGAGCTTATGGAGGGCTATTTCAGCTCGCAGAGAAACATAAAGCTTGTCATTCAGCTGACGGATATGCGGCACAGGCTCACGGATGACGACCATGATATGCTCAGATTTTTGAAAGATAACGGTTATTCCTTCCTTACGGTAATGACAAAAAGCGACAAGCTGAACAAGACGGAGAGGGAAAAACGCCTTGAGGAGATTAAAGAGGAGCTTGAGTACCTTGAGGGGGTCGAGGTGATTCCTTTCTCCGCGTCAACGGGCGAAGGCGCGGAAAAAATAAGGGAACAAATTGAAAAGTACACAACGGAGAGTGAATAAAAATGTATGTTTCGGATTGCATTGACATAAACAGTCAGGGGCATTTGACAATCGGCGGGTGCGATACTGTCGAAATCGCAAAGGAATACGGCACACCCGTCTATGTGATGGATGAAGGAGAAATCAGAAAAAACTGCCGCGATTTTGTGCAGTCTATCAATGACAACTACGGCGGCAAGGGAATGGCTCTCTATGCCAGCAAGGCGTTTTGCTGCAAGGAGATGTGCAGGATAATCGCTCAGGAGGGTATGGGGCTTGACGTCGTTTC
>CAZBHG010000014.1:12587-19704 GCA_964491735.1 uncultured Eubacteriales bacterium | reverse complement strand
GTCGGCGATGACGGCGGGGTTGCGCGGGTCGTCTTCGGGAATACCCAATTCAACTTTGCCGCAAAGGTCGGCACTGATATCGGCGGTTTTTGTGAAGATTCCGCCGCCTGCCTTTGCAAACAGTGCAAGGGAGCTGGCACCGAAGCTGAAGCCGAGGAGAGTTGTCGTGTCGCCCGTAATCATAAACACTGCGGCAACGCCGAGAAGGCTGGAACCGACAACGGCCATGCCCATAACTGCACCGCCGCGGAAACCTGACATAAATGAAGGACGGATGCCCTTTTGCGCCGCTTCCGCCGTTTTAACATTGGCAGCGGTGGCAACCTGGATGCCGATTTTTCCTGCAACTGCAGAAAATCCTGCACCGAAGATATAGGCAATCGCCATAGAAAGATTCTCAATAATTTCGTTATTCCAAATAGGGGAGGGGAGAAAAACGAAAATCAGCAGTGCGGCAACACCGACAAATTTAGCAAGGACTTTATATTCCTTTGCCAAAAATGTATTTGCACCCCTGCGGATAAGACCGCCGACTTCTTGAATACGCTCATTTGATGAAGGCTGCTTTACGACCCAGCGATAAAGCCAGAATGCAAAGCCGAAGGCTGCAAATGCGATGATGATTGAGGCGACGAGGAAAAAGTTTTGGCTCATATATTACACTCCTTTTATGAATTAAGCTGTCAGCCCTGCCCGTAACAGTTTGCTAATTGCTGTTAAAGCCTGTCCTGTTCCGGTCAAAACTGAAAGCCATATGCAAAAATTTTAGCGCGAATTAAAGCAATACCGATATAAACTATTATTCCAAGTTACTGCTGCAAATACAAAAATACTTTTGTCTCTGTTTTATAGGTTTTGAACATATTAGGAGACTGCAATATGTTTAAAATTACCAGTGACAGTAAAGATTATAATAAATTTTCTAGTTTCAGTCAAGTATAAAAACAATATATGCAAAATAAATGGCGAAATTTGTATAAAATGCATAAATGTTATTGCCTAAAATTTGTATTACGCTGTCTATTTGGAGCTAGGAATTGACCGGCAGGGAATATAATAAAATCCGTCAGGCGAGCCCGACGGATATAGACAGTGCTTTCAGGTTACTCTTAGAATCTGATTATCTGGGGGTAATCTGTAAAATTAAATTGCTTTTTGAGATTATTCCTTATATAACTTTTCCAGACCTGTGCCATCGGCTTTCATCCTGCAAAACCGGGAGCCCGGAGCGTATGAAGTTTTTTTGATAGTTCCGTCGCTGATTGTATAATTCTGTGTAATATCATTAAAATACACCCAATCACCGATGAAAGTGAAATTGTCCGCCAAAGTGTCCTTAACAATTAAATCTGTTTTACCGGTTTTGGCATTAACTCTGTAAATGCCTTTATAGTCCATGCAATAAACGTTATCTCCGCAAACGTCAATTTCCTGATAGGCTGCATCCTCAGAAATCTCAACGTCTGAATATACCTTTGTCTTTGTATCAACGTTGTAAATTAAGAGCTTCTTTTCGCCGGCTTTTACTCCTATAATAAGATTTGCATGAATAGTTCCGTAATCGCTTATGGAAAAATCCAATTGCTTTTCCTTTGTTTCCTTTCCGTCATATATGAAAACTGAATTAGCTTTGGAGGAGTAATATATCTTATCCTGATATAGAGACATTCCCCCGTTGATAGAAATGGTCGTGAAATCACCGCTGCTGTTTCTATCCTTAACGAATATATTTACACTACCGGCCATAATAGCCGCTGCTGAAGCCTCGGTTAAAATCATATACTTATTAGTCCAAACAGGTGCGTAAAAACAGTCTTTCTTCTCAAGAGGGGATTTAAATTCACTGCTTTCTCCTGTGATAAGATCAAGGCAAAAATCTTTAACATCAAAAAAATTAGTAGATGCCATGTCACTCATGCTAACCGTATCAAAATATAATGTGCGGTGGTCATATGGATAAAGGCCGTTAATCTGCCCTTCATAGGTAAATATTTTATTTTTGTCCTGCCCGTTTTCCTTCTCGGCATATACGGTGCTTTTTGTTTCGGTTTTATCGTATTCAAAATAAATCACATAATCCCCGTATTTGCAGATTTTATGAGTGCCGATATTCCATTTGTTGTTCTCAAAAAGCTGCTCATCGCTCAGCGAGAGGATCGCCTTTTCAAAAGCAGTGGCGCCGGATGTTGCTTCCGGGCCTGAGACAGCGGTCGTAGCAGCATCTGTACCGGTAACAGCGGTTGTCGCGGTGTCCGTCCCTGAGACAGCGGCTGTGGGGGACGTGGTGTTGTCGGTATCAACAGCTTTGTATTTTGCTCTGCATGACGTTATTGCAAAAATCAATACCAAAATAAGAATAAATGAAAAAATACTTTTCATATTTTTACTTCCTTAGTTTTATATTACATTAATACTTACTGAAAAATGCCGAAACTTAACAATTTTCATCACATCACAATTGTATGATTTATGCCGTGAATTCATAGGTAAGCGCCTGCGAACATTCATAGTATGCATTGACCGCGGTTACGCTGACAACATAGGTCTTTCCGCTTTTCAGAGCGCCGACATCAACGCTGTAGCTGCTCGGGGAGTCCGCAAAATAGTACCCCGAAAGCAGGCTGCTGGAAAAGACGGAGATTCCCGCTTCAGTCTTGACGGATATTTTATAGTCGTGAACAATCAGCTTATCTGATGCAGCGGGGAAATTAACGAGATAATTGCCTGTTTCCTCATCGGTGCTGACGGTAATTTGCGCGTCCTGCGCAAATTCGGGAATTTCATCATACTCCAGCCTGTTCTTATATGTATATGCAAATGTCGATTTGTCGGAAGGGGTTTCAATGTAATATTCCTCGCCGAAAAACCGGTGTGTGATAAGGTCATAGCATTTAATCGCCGTGCTGCCGTTTGCATCGACAGACACAAGGTAGAACTGCGCGGCTTTGTCATTGCCCTCGGGATGCTGGCGTGCGACAAGGTCAAGCTCAAGCTCAAAGTATTTGAGAGTGCCGCAGCCGAGCGCCGTATATCCGCCCTGCCAGATAGAACGCGGGTCGTTTATCGGGAAGTGAGAATTGCCGGAGAAGTTGATGACCTGCTCGTATTGATTCCAGAGGTAGTTTAGTTCAAGGCTGCCCCAGCTGTCGCTGCCGTAAACTGTGCTGAAAGGATGAGGGTGCTGAATAACGATTATGGGCATTGACGGGTTTTCCGCTTCGGCAGATTCAAGACAGCTCTTAACCCATTTTTTTGTTTTTGGTGAATACAGTGTGCCGCTGCCGTTTATGTATGAAACCGCAATGAAATGAACACCGTTGATTTCGGTATCGGTATTGCACTCCATACCGAAAACTGACTCAAAATCATCATAAATCGTTTTACTTCTGCCTTCATGGTTGCCGAGGCATATAATTGTTTTTGTGCCTTCGCGGACGCTTTCGTCGACCGTGTCCTTAAATGCCTGAAGCTCCTCAACAGTGGCGACGTTTGTGAAATCCCCGGCAATGAGAACGGCGTCAAGCTTTGAATAAGCCTCGTTTTCGGCGGCAAGCTCATAGCAGGTATCCATCATGTCCGCAAAACGTTCATTTGCGTTATGTATATCGCTGCAGACTGCAAACTGCACAATCGGAGTAAAATCATCGGGAATAACAGGCATTTCGGTGCCGCAATCCGCCTTATATCCCTGAATAATTGACTGAAACGCAAGTATCAGCGAGAATACAATCCCGAAAAAAGATTTGAAGTTTTTTGGAAAAGCTGTTGACATAATTGCCACCCCTGAATAGTAAAATATTTATAAAACTTACATAATTATACCAGAATAATTATTTATTTGCAACAGTATTGCTATTTTTTGCCAGCTATGATAAGGTTAATAAGGAAAAGTTTTGCATCTCAGCAGTTTCAGTCCACCATAGTTTAATTCTGAATTGAAACGGAGATTTAAAAATGCAGGAGGCTTTTAACGAAAGGCGATATGTCGGCAGCAGGGAAACTTTTGCGTTCATTTGCTATGATGCTTCGCAGTCAATAAACATAAACAGCTATAAAACCCGTTTCAATACAGATATTCTGAAAATTAATCTCAATTTATATACACTTATAAGCCTGATTAACGGCATATGGGATGTTATTAATGATACATTCACAGGTATAGTAGTGGATAAGACAAGAACAAGATGGGGCAAGTTCAAACCCTATCTTATTGTTTTTGCAATTCCAAGCTGCATTTTAGGCTCGCTTTACTGGCTCAGCCCCTCATTTCTTAACACTGCAAATCAGTATGATGCAACAAAATTTTTCTTTTTCCTTTTTCTGGCAGTTACCAACGAGTCGATTGAAACCTTCCGTTCCATTGCGCAGACAGGTCTTCAGTCAACCCTGACTCCGAACTCAGATGAAAGGGTGCGCCTGCTTACGCTAGCGAAATGCTTTTCTCCTATTGTTGACAATATACCCGGAATAGCAATGAACGTGTTGTACGACATCGCAAAAAGCGGGAAAACCGGATTCACCATCGGCACGCTTTACCGCGGCATGGGCGTAGGCACATCAATTTTCGGGGCGGCAATGGCAATGTTTTTCTTCGTCATCGCGAAGGAACGCGTAGCGCAGACCGAGGAGAGGCCGAAAATAATTGAAGGGTTCAAAACCATTTTCAGAAATAAGCCGATAAGGCTTTACATACTCGCCGATTTTCTCGGCAGCTTTTCACTTTCAACAAGCCAAAGCTTTTACTTCATTGACGTTCTCGGCTATGCATCTCTGGCAACTATCAGGGAAGTTCCGGCTGTTCCGCTGACTTTTATCAGCTACGGCCTTGTGGCATGGGCAAGGCGCACATTCTCGACCCGTCTTCTATGGATTATGGCAAGTAATTTCGATAATTTCTATAACATTACCGTTTTCCTTCTCGGCTGCATCGGAGGCACAGGCAAAAACGGCTGGTTCAGGAATAAAACTAATATGATGATTATCCTCGTATTCTTAGAGTTTTTCAGAAAGGCTCCGTGGGGAATCCGCAATGTCATGCCGAGCGAAATTTTATACGAATGCATCGACTATTGCGAGTGGAAGGACGGTTACCGCTCTGAGGGTGTCATCCTTTCGACAAAATCACTTATCACGAAGCTTGTCAGCAATTCGACATCAAGCGTCACAACATCAGTTATGTCAGCAATAGGCTATGATATAAACGCAGAAAAACAAAGCGATTCAACATTGTTCGGGATTTTCGCAACATCGTTTCTTCTTCCCGCTTTAACAGGCATATTCAGCATCATTCCGAGGCTAATGTTTAAAATGCCCAAGGAGATGAGAGATGAAATGTACCTTGAGCTTCAGCAGCGCCGAAAACTTGTCCATGAAAGTGCGAATGAGATTCAGGCAGCTGAAAAATAAAAACAAATTTTGAGGTGTTATCAGTGATTTACAAAAACTGGATGTCTTACATAAAGGACGAGGCAAAGCTTGTCCGCGTTGTAATTCCGGGCGCACATAATGCGGGAACAAGGGGCATGTCCCGCATAGCCTGCTGCCAGGACGGCACACTCTACGAACAGTTTGAACACGGTATCAGGGAGTTCTGCATACGAATTGATACCGATAAAGACGGCACAATCGTTTTTGACCACGGCATATCCAGAGGAGAGCCTTTTGAAGAGGGACTCAAGTGTATAAAAAAGATGCTTGAAGAAAACGATTCAGAGTTTTTCATTTTTGATGCCCGTGAATACGGCACACAGAAATGCGGACCTATTACTCTTTCAAACCATGCCGATGCAAAAAAGGTTGATGCTTTACTTGAAAAGTATATTGAGCCGTCAAAGTATGCTTTCTGCGATTTTGATGACATAAACGATGTCACCATGGGCGATTTGAGGGCATCGGGAAAGAGATATATATTATTTAACGCTGAAAAAAATTATAAATACAGCGTCGATTTTCCTTTTTGGCTTCCATACAGTAAGGAAGTCAACTGCGGAAGGGAACAGGATTTTGCGCTCGGAGCAATGACGTTTTATGACGAGTATGACGGGAACGGATTGTTTATCCTCCAGACTCAGCGCACACCCGGGTTCCTCGTTCACACCGGATTAAAATCACCAAGGACGCTCGAGAAAGAAACCCGCCCGTATTTTAATAAAATAATCAACTCAATCGTTTCAAACGAGGAGTATCTTGAAAAAACAAATGTTATTTTCGGAGATTTCGTAACGTGGGACTATGAGAAAAACAGGAAAATTCTTTTGCTGAATGTAAACAAGAATAATATTAAGGACGGGCTGAAAGAAGAATTTATTGACGGTCTCGGGAACAGAGAAAATGCAAAATAGCCGGAGGGAAAAATTTAAGTGCGACCTGCGGCATTCGTTAACATCTGAAGAGCAAGACGTATTGGGGCGGAATCACATTGTGATTCCGCCCCATTTTTACCGCAAAAATCGCAGAGAATTATGAAATGCCCGATGTAGACATTATTACAAAAGTATTATTCCGTTTTCCCTGCACTTCTCAATCATGTCCCCCGGCCAGACGGAAACCTGCACCTCGCCGATATGTGCCTTTTCAAGGATGAGCATGCATATCCTTGACTGACCGATTCCGCCGCCGATTGTGAGGGGCAGTGTGCCGTCAAGAATCTTTCGGTCATAGTCGAATTTTTCCCTGCCCACGTTGCCGCAGGCTTTGAGCTGCACCTTGAGGGATTTTTCATCAACACGGATTCCCATTGAGGAAACCTCAAGCGCGTGATTAAGAGTTTCATCCCAGAAGAAAATGTCACCGTTGAGCGACCAGTCGTCATAGTCCGGCGCTCTGCCGTCATGCTTTGTGCCGCTTTTGAGAAGCCCGCCGATTTGCATAATGAACACGGTTTTGTTTTCTTTTACGATTATGTCCTCGCGCTCCTTAGGAGTCAGCTCGGGATACATGTCCTCAAGCTCCTGTGTGGTGATGAACAAAACATCCTCACAGAAATTCGCGGCTTTGAGCTGCGGGTATTTTTCCTTGAGCGCCTTTTGAGTATATACAACGGCGGCAACGATTTTTTTCACAATCTCTTTGAGAAAATCCGTGTTTTTTCCTGAAACACCCACCTCAGAGCAAAAAG
>CAZBHG010000014.1:0-12577 GCA_964491735.1 uncultured Eubacteriales bacterium | reverse complement strand
CGTGTTGCGCTGCTCTCTGCTGATGACGCGCTCCCAATCCCACTGGTCAACAAAAATCGAGTGTGTGTTGTCAACGTCATCGTCACGGCGCAGGGCATTCATATCTGTATAAATGCCGCAGCCTTCGGGGAAATCATAATTGTATAGTGCATATCTTTTCCATTTTGCGAGGGACTGCACAACCTCCGCCGTGCCTTCAATCTCCTTCATCGTGAAATGAACCTTGCGCTCAACGCCGTTGAGGTCGTCATTGATGCCGCATTCTTTGGTCACTATAACAGGCGCAGTAATTCTTTCAAGGGAGAGAGCTTCTGCCAATTTGGTCTGAAAAGTGTCCTTGATTAATTTAATGGCTTTCTGTGTGTCGCGCAATGATAATGCTGTCTTATATCCGTCGGGAATATACAAATCTTTCATTATTATTAACTCCTTTTTTTATCGAATGCTTCCTACTGTGCGGGGGTAGAGAATAACGTCTCTGATGTTGCTGATGCCTGTTACATACATGATAATACGCTCAAACCCAAGGCCGAACCCGCCGTGGGGAACGGAACCGAACCTGCGAAGGTCAAGATAATCCCTGTACTCGTCAAAATTCATCCCGCGGTCATTCATTGCTTTAACCAGCTTGTCATAGTCGGCTTCGCGCTCACTGCCGCCGATAATTTCGCCGACTCCCGGAACAAGCAAATCCGTCGCGGCGACGGTTTTTCCGTCAGGGTTCTGCTTCATATAGAACGATTTGATTTCTTTCGGGTAATTGGTTAAAAATACCGGTCTGTTGAAAACCTCTTCGGTCAAATATCTTTCATGCTCCGTCTGCAAATCGCAGCCCCATTCGTAAGGGTATACAAATTCCTTTTTTGCCTCATGCAGCAGCTTTATAGCTTCTGTATATTCGCAAACGGCGAAATCGTTTTCAACGACGTTTTGGAGCTTTTCAAGCAGACCTTTTTCAAAATGCTCTTCAAAAAATTTAAGTTCCTCGGGGCATTTTTCGATTACATCAGAAATAATATATTTTATCATTTCTCCCGCGATTTCGATGACATCGGGCAGCTCTGCAAATGCCACTTCCGGCTCGATATGCCAGAACTCGGCAACGTGGCGGGGGGTGTTGCTGTTTTCCGCGCGAAAGCTGGGACCGAAGGTATAGATTTTGCCGAATGCCATTGCGGCGACTTCGCCTTCAAGCTGACCGGAGACGCTTAATCCGGCCTTTTGACCGAAAAAGTCATTCGCATAGTATTCTTCTTCGCTTTTGTATTCATTTGAATAGCCGATAGTCGTGACCTTGAACACCTCGCCCGCTCCCTCACAGTCGCTGCCGGTCAGAAGGGGAGTGTTCACGTAGACATAGTTTCTCTCCTGAAAATAGCGGTGGATTGCGCTTGCAATGACCGAGCGCACACGAAAAACCGCGTTGAAGGTGTTTGTCCTGATACGGATGTGCGGCATTGCACGAAGATATTCGAGCGTATGGCGCTTTTTCTGCAGCGGATATTCACTAGGGCAAACGCCGAGAACTTTAATTTCAGCTGCATTGACCTCTACTTCGCCCTGCCTTGACGGCACAAGAATTCCCTTAACCGTGAGTGATGTGCCCAGATGCATGGCTTCATCAATGTCCGGAATCACCGATTTGTCGATAACAATCTGCAAATGTTTCAGGGAAGTTCCGTCATTGAGCTCCAAAAACGCCATGTTCTTTGAATCCCTCGAAGTTCTGACCCACCCGCAGGCGGTTATTTCAGTGTTCAATAAGCTCCGGTTTTCAAATAATTCCTTGATGTCCGTGTGCTTCATAATTCAACAACTCCTTTTTGGTTTTTTCATACATAATTAGCTTAGCTTTTCATCTGAATTGTCAAAGCATATCTAAGTTTCAGGTTATAAAAAAACACAGCACTCCTCCTATAATTTCATTTATAGGACGAATTCTGTGAATCCGCGTTACCACCTATATTACCGGATACTTAATATCCGATCACTCATCAGCTTCTGACAAAGCTTAACTGCCTAACGCACAGTATACGGCGCACCTACTAACCGTTCGGTTTTCAGATTGCGGCTCCAAAGTGTTATTCACACAGGCTCTCTTATGCGGTTCACACTGCCCCGCACTCACTGAAAATGAACTTCTGCGTTACTTCTCTTCATCATAGCCTTTAATCAGCATTATTTTCAATTCTGATTAAAGCGTATTATATAACAGCTGATTCTGTTTGTCAAGTAAAATTTTTATATTAAATGCCTGCTGAAAACAATGCCGAAACAAAACATAGGAAAAGGTTTGGAGGATTGATTGAAATGGTTATAACCTGACGCCTTTTGTGCAAAATATTGTTTTGCAGACTAAATATATTTGTATTAACAATAAAAGCCGTATTCATTACTGATTTCCAGAAGTAAATACAGCTCTTATTTATTATTAATCGACCATATTTAAATTAACATATTAATTAATCATCCAAATGATCAATGGCATATTGTGCCTCTTCTTTTGTGAATTTTTCGCCGTATTTAGATATTAGTTGATCATATATTGCGCTTTTTGACATACTCATTGTCTCTTGATACGTTTTTGCCTTTTCTAAGGCGTTAGCATTCCAGTCTGCCTGCAAATTGTCAATGGCATACTGAGCAGCATCAGCCGAAAATTTCTCCCCATATTCTGATATTAACTGATCATAGATACCTTGTTTGGACATATGCATTGTTTCGGAATATATCTCAGCTTTTCGTAAAGCATTTATATATTCTTTAGAAGGTTTCTTTCCAAGAGAAAAAACTATTTTTATTGTATCGCCTTCATAAATAGTACTACCAGCCTTGGAACTCTGGCTAACTAAAGATCCTTTTGCTACTGAATCCGAATAATCCTCGGAAAATTTACAAGTGACTTTGTTTGTATCAGCCCAGCTTTGAATTTCAGCCTTATCCATTGAACTAAAGTCAACAACAGTCACTTCAACTTTTTTGCTTTTACTGTTGCTTAAAGTAGAACTGGCATTACTGCTTCCTATGCCATTATCAGTTGTATCGCCGTTACCACCAAGATTGGAAATCACGACAATAAAAACGATTACGATTATAACCCAGAGCCACCATTTCTTATATATGGGCTTCTTCGTCTTTTGGACAGGCTGAATGGGTGGCTGACCATAATTGACCGTTGGCTGCGCATTTTGTACATTATTCACCGGTTGTGCTTCCTGGACATTTACCGCTGGAACCCCGCAGTTTGGACAAAATTTACTTTCAAATTCTGTGCCACATTGATTACATTTCATAATTGCCCTCCTTTAATTGTATTTATTATTCCAATTTTTGTTTGTATATCATTATTTAAATACACCTTTTTGTTTTCATGATCCCTCTTCTTAAGATAATCATTTATTATATTATTAGACATTCGTTTTACAAATTATGTAAAGAAAAATAGAAGATGGGGCAGAGAGTTTTTCAACCCTCTGCCCCATTTGTTTGTGTCTATCATCGGGAAGCTGTCCTCATGTCCTTCGCCTTTTTTCACTGACAATCAGCCGTGCGATAAGTGTCCGCTTCGAAACCATTGCGCCTATGGGGCAGAATTCCTGGCAGCAAAAACAGCGGATACACTTTTGACGGTCAATTATTGCCTTTCCTTTTTTAACGGCAACAGCCTTTGCGGGGCAGATTTCGGCACATTTGCCGCAGGCGGCGCACTTAACCCTGCCGAGAGCGGGGCGGGGGCTGAAGGCACTGTTCATTAAGGGCTTTAATATTTTATTTGCAAGGCTTTTGCCGCTATAAAACGACACGTTTTTTTGCACGGGCTGCTTTTTAAAATCCATGACCTGAAAGCTGTCAATGTCACAGTCAAGGTCAAGCTCATGCACATCAGCGGGGGCAAGCCCCCTGCAGTAAGCTGCCGTCAAGGTCGGAACCTCATCTTTTGAAAGCCCGATGATATGCGCGCAGGCAAGGTCAAGCTTATACGGGTCAGGGGAGGCGAGCAGGGCGCCGATAAACCTTGGGCTGCCCGTTGTCGGTCCGTTGCCTTCCATGCCGATAACCGCATCGACAATCGAAAGGCATGGTCTGAAATACTCATTGAGATCAACGAGCATGTTTGCAAAATCGGCAGTGTCAGGGAATCTGTAGTGAAATTCGGTTTTGCAGGTGCCGGGTATAGCGCCGAACAGATTTTTCACCGCCGCGGTAAGCCCCATCATCCCGTGGGTTTTGAGCTTGCTGAAGTTGATTATCATATCCGCATCGTCAAGGTAAGAGGTATATTCAAAATTCTTGAGGACTGCCGCTTCGGGGAAATCGGCGGCGGAAACATCAAAATTTCGGTTGAGCACCGCCCCCGCAAGCTCGGCAAGCTTCATTTCGGTCGCGGAATATATTCTGTCAAGAAATGCCCTCGTATAAAGCCCGCCCGGACTGTCGCCGATGATAACATCGGCTCCGCGTTCCTTCAGCAGGCGGACAAGCTCACACAGCAGAGCGGGGTGAGTGGTGGCGGCCTTTTCGGGCCTTAGAAACGAAACAAGATTAGCTTTTATAACAACTTTCATGCCGCTTTTGACCGCTTTCAGACCGTCAATCTGTCCGAGCAGCTCCGCCATGGCACGCCTGACCTCAGGCTCTGTATAATCTTTGCAGCGAACAATAGATATATCCGGCATGTCGCATCTCCGTTAATTTAAGTTTAGATAGAAATAATATAACACGAAACTTCAATTGTTTCTACTACACTTTTCAAAAAAGTCAAAAGGAGCAGATTTTTTTGAAATCTGCTCCTTTTTCTTTTTAAAATTACCATATGAGGATAATTGCGCCTCTTGCGGACGACCGATGGTCGCCCCTACATTATTCCATAATAAACTTTTGCGTTATTTCATTGTAGGTCAGGGGCTTGCTCCTGCCGAGGGGCTTGCTCCTGCCGAGAGGCTTGCTCTTCCGTCAGTTTTTAATATCAAGCTTCTTCATAAGCCAGTTCCAGTCGCTTACTATCTCATTGTATATTATGACGTATAAGCCCGTGACAATTTTGCGAACCAGATTCGTAGGGTCCTCAAGGGTATAGCTGCCGTCAACGCCGGAGCCCTCATAGCAGCCGATGTTATGCGTGCTTGTCAGAGCGTTGCCGTAAAAATCATGCTCGCCCATATCTTCCTCAACCTGAACGCCTGCACCTATGCATGGTGAGCAGGATTTGAGGATGAAGCTGTCTCTGTCGGTGTAATCTGTGCCGCTGAACTGAGGATTGCGGACAATAGACTCCGAATCCAAACTAGGTCTGAAACTGTCATAATAACAGTTATTGCTGATAATGCAGTTGTTTTCTTTTTTGTAATTCACCGGGTAGCCGGGGCTCATGCAGAAAATATTGTTTTGAATTGTGCTTTCATATACACCGGTAAAACTGATAGTTTGCGAGTTTACAATCGTGTTGTTATAGAACTTGAAATTATATTCTCCGGCTCCTCCTCCGGCATTGCTGCTGCCCCTGTTATCATTGACTGAAAGGCAGTAACGCACGGTATTGTTATGGTGTGGGGTATAAGGACAGTTGCGCATAAAGCGCGTGTTGTCATGGGAATAAACGTACTGAATAGTGCTGTTATTGGCGCAGTCGTCAAAATCAACCGCCATGCCGTCAAGTATGTTTTTAGCTCCCGCAATTTCACAGTTTTCTATAATTGCTCTTTCAGAGAAGCTTATCCACACAGGCGCGGTGACATATACTCCCGAGCTTTGGCAGGTGTTGATAACTGTTGAATTTCTAAGCACAATATTATTAGTATTCGCCATAATGAAGGCATCGTCATAAAGGTCGTGTATACTGCAGCTGTCAACAACTATATTATCGTTGTACGGGTAATATTCGTCATTGCCGAAATTCCAGCCGGTAAAAATAGCATAATCGCAGTCATAGATTTCACAGCCGTAGACATAAATATTTCTTGCGCTTGTTCCCAAAGTGTGTGAAACGCCGAAAATTCTGAGGGCGGCACGCAGGCTTGAATTCCATGTATCGGAAAAGCTGTTCTGAATGTCATGCATTGAAACGTTTAAAATATTGATATCGCTGACGATTTTATCGTAGAAGTAAATAAGAATTCCGTTGCCCTGCGGGGCGGTTATTTCAATATTTTCAACTGTCCAGAACGAAACGTCCTGAAGCGTAATGACGGTCTTGCTCTCGTTTGTCAAAAGCAGCGGCCTTTCCCCGCTTCCATAGGAGCCGATGGTTATATGATTGCCTTGTACCCCGCTGCCTTTTGCCGTAAAGGTGCCTTCAAATACGCCGTCGCATTTAAACAGAAGCTTATCGCCAGCGGAGTATGTAAAGCTATCAGCCTTTACAAGCGTTTTCCATGCGTCGTTTTCGCTTGTGCCGCTGTTTGAATCGCTGCCGCCGATGCTGTCAACGTAGTAGGTTGTGCCGACGGCTTGCGCGCTCGCCGCAAAAGAAAATGATGTCAGGGTAATTGCCACGCACAGAAATACGGATAAAATTCTTAATGATTTTTTCACTTAATCCTCACCTTTGTTTTGATATTCTGCAAGTTTTTTGTTATATAGCGGTCGGCATACGCCCGCTGATTTCAGCCATTAATGCCAATCAAATCCTTAAACCATTTCCAGTCATGTTTCGCCTGGTTGTATATGGCGGTGTATATGCCCGTGACGATTTTGCAAATCAAATTGACAGGATCCTCATAGGTGTAGCTGCCGTCAACGCCATCACCCTCATAGCAGCCGATGTTATGCGTGCCCGTCAGAGCGTTGCCGTAAAAATCATGTTCACCCATATCCTCCTCAACCTGAACTCCCGCACCTATGCAAGGTGAGCAGGATTTGAGGATAAAGCTGTTTTTGTCGGTTAAATCCGTGCCGCTGAACTGCGGATTGCGGTGAATTGAGCCAAAATCCTGAAGCGGTTTCAGGCAGCCGTAATAGCAGTTATTACCCAAAGTGCAGTTGTTATCCTTGTCGAATTTCACCCTGTAGCCCGGCACAAGGCTGAAAATATTGTTCTGAATGAAGCTTTCATAAGTGCCGGTAAAGTCAAAATCCGCACCATTTACTATTGTGTTGTTATAAAATTTGAAATAATATTCCCCGCTGCCGCTGCCGCCCTTGCTGTTGCCGCGGCTGTCGTTGACCGAAAGGCAGTAGCGCACAGTGTTATATTTATGCCCCGATTCACATGGACAGTTAATCATAAAACGAGTGTTGTCGTGCGAATAGATGTACTGCATAAGGCTGTTGTTGGTATGGTCGTCAAAATCGACTGCCATGCCGTCAAGCACGTTTTTTGCTCCGGCAATTTCACAGTTCTCTACAAGCCCGTTTTCAACGCCCCATAACCACACGGGAGCGGTGAAATATACGCCAGAGCTTTGGCAGGCGTTAATAACTGTTGAGTTTTTCAGCACAATGCCGTCCGTATCAGACATGATAAAGGCGTCGTCATAAAGGTCATGGATGCTGCAGCTGTCCACGACAATATTTTTATTATACGGATGCTCTTCGGTGTCAGGGAAATTAGAGCCCGTAAAAATACCGTAACCGCAGTCATAGATTTCACAGCCGTAAACATAAATGTTTGCGGCATGTGTGCCGCTTGTATGTGAGCTGCCCATAATCCTGAGAGCGGCACGCTCACCCGAATGATATGTATCTGAAAAGGTGTTTCTGATATCATGCATCGAGACGTTTTTGATATTGATGCCGCTTACAACTTTATCGTAGTAGTAAACAAGAATTCCGTTGCCGTTCGGAGCGGTTATTTCAAGATTTTCGACAGTCCAGTATGAAACGTCCTGGAGTGTGACGACTGTCGCTGCATCCTGTGTAATAAGCAACGGCTTTTCTCCGCTTGCGTAGGAGCCGAGGGTTATCTCCCCGCCCGATATGCCGCTGCCTTTTGCCGAAAAGGTGCCTTCAAACACGCCATCGCATTTGAATAGAATCTCGTCGCCCGCGGAATATGTAAAGCTATCAGCCTTTACAAGCGTTTTCCATGCATCGCTTTCGCTTGTGCCGCTGTTTGAGTCACTGCCGCCGATGCTGTCAACATAGTAGGTTGTGCCGATGCTTTGCGCGCTCACCGCAAAGGAGAATGACGTAAAAAGAATTGCCGCGCACAGAAGAACTGACAAAGCTCGAAAAGACTTTTTCATAATTTACTCCCTCTCAGATGATATTCGTTGTATCATTGCGGGTACGGTTTCGAACATCGCAGGGACTTTTTTCGGCATCAGAGCACAGAAAAGATAAATTTTATCCAGTCAAATAAACTTTCAAATATGCCTGTAATTCTATCGCGCAGAGTGTCAGTCTTGTATTCACCCTCAACACCTTCACCGCCGTAACAGCCAATATTGGCAGTCCCCGAAAGTGCCTGACCGAATAAGTCCTCCGTGCTGCCGCTGCCTTCGACCAAAGCGCCGCTGCCGATACAGGGCGAGCCTGAAACCAGCTTGAAGCTGTTCATGTCGGAATAATCACTGCCCGCAAAACCGGGTTTTGCATTGATTGAACCGCAGTCCGCAAGGGGAGTAGAGAAATTATAGTAACAATTGTTTCCGATGGTGTTTTTAAAGCGGCTGAAAGGGCTGTCAAATTTAACAATACAACCATCAGAGGGGATGATGATATTATTCACGACAGTCGCGCCATCGATGTTTTCAAAGAAAAAATTGGCGCAGTTGACTATTGTGTTGTTATAGAAGCTGAAATTGTGTTCACCCGCCAAGCTCGCCACTCTGCTTCTGCCCGCGTTGTCGTTGACGGAAAGGCAGTACCTGACTGTGTTGCCGTGCTGACCGCTGAAAAGCGGGCAGTTGCACATAAAGCGGGTATTGTCATGTGAATAAATATACTGGTATGTGCAGTTATTTGAGTGTGAATCGAAGTCGACTGCCATGCCGTCACCCGCGCTTTTTTGCCCCGCTATTTCGCAGTATTCTATAACGCTGTTTTCACTGCCCCAGAACCACATAGCGGCGTTATAGAAAATGACCTTGCCGTCCCCGTCAACGCCCTCGCCCTGACAGCAGTTAATAGCCGAGCAGTGTCTGATATCAGCCCCGTCACATATGCCGACAATAACAGCCTCCGCGTCCATATCGTGAAAGCTGCAGTATTCAACAATAATGCCTTCGTTGTAAACCGGGTCAATATCCTCTTCATTTTCGCACCATGGGTTTTGCTCGTCATTCCATGAGCCCCAGATGCTTATACCATTTCCGCAGTCATACATCTCGCAGTTTCTGACGGTGAGATTGTTTACGGCATATCTTGAGCGGGCGGGCAGGCCTTTTATCATTATGCACGCCCTTGCCGCCGCCGCTCCGGCGCTGAGATTGTCGCGGCTGTTGACTTTATAATTCTGAATGTCGTGAAACACAATGTTTTCTATTATTATACCTTCTGAGGTCTCATTGAGCGTATCAATCCATATTCCGCCGCCGTTGTGTGCGGTGATTTCAAGGCCGCTGATATTTATAAAGCTGCAGTCAAAAAGCCTGAGCACCTCCGTATTGCTTTGCGTTGTAAGGAGCGGTTTGCTGCCTTCGCCGTAAGAGGATATAACAATCGGGTCTTTGGCGGTACCCTTTGCCGTCAGGGTCAGAGTACATTCATATGTTCCGCCGCATTTAAACAAAACAGCGTCGCCCTCACCGAGCGTGACGGAAGAAAGATTGGCGACGGTTTTCCATGCACTTTCGGCGGAGGTGCCGCTTGCGCCGTCGTTCCCGCCGATGCTGTCTATATAATAAATTTTTGATGCTTCCATTACCGAAGGGCAGTAATCCTCAGCGGAAGCCGGCATAATGCACAGCGGCGAAGCAAGTAATATTGCGCTTAGAAAAACAGATAAGAGCTTTTTCATAAAACATCCTCCTTTTTAATAACTTCTGAAGCTCAACAATATCAAGTCATTCAGACATTCACAAGGAACGTCGTGCTCATTCCATTCCATGTAGCGGTAACAAACGTGCTGCCCGCGCTTAAAGGAGTTATCTTTTTTTCGCTGATTTCAATGACATTGGCGTCATAATCCGAAAACGTGACTTCACCTGTAATTCTGTATTCCCAGCGGCATTCGTCAACCTTATAAAGCCTGACCCTGAAGCTTCCGTCAGATACAGAGCAGTTATAGACGTGTGTATCAGTTGTGATGCCGATATATGTCGGGATGATGGCGGCAGATGCATGCTCAATATCCCTCTTGCTGTTTTCATTCAATGAATCGGAAAAGTCAGGCACATCAGTTAATGATATGCTGATTTTATGCATTCTTGTTGCCCAGACTCCCCAGTCGGGGCCATAGGCGTAGGCTATATAAACATTGTCGCACAAACGGATATGACCGTTAGGTCTGGATGAAATACCCGAATTGTGGCAAAAGTATGAAATATATGTTTTCAAATCGTTTGCCTTTGTAAATGTGAATCCGTCGTCGGATTCATAGATTGAAACATAGCTGTTTTCGGCAAGCCTTGAGGATGTGGATATAGCAATGAATTTGCCGTAGTCGTCAATATACTTTACATCGGCGGAGTCGCAGCCCATATCAGCATAGGTGATTGCTTTCCCGACATAGCAAATCGTCGCGGGCCAGTTTTCGTCCGCAGCATCGGCTGTTGCGACTCTCGTTTCATTTACCGCCACTCCGTCGGCGCTGTCCTTCCACGTATAATAAATATACAAGGTTTCATCTTTTACAATAAAGCTCGGCTCACCCGCGCCCCATGCGCTTTCATTGCCGTTAAAGGTGACAATAGCCTTGGGGTTTCCGCCCCAGCCGCTGCCGTTCCATTTTTCATAAGGACCTTCCGGATATTTGCTCCTTGCCACATAGACATGGTTCAAAATACCGTCCGCATTTGTGGTCGAGGTATAACCAATATAATAATAGTCCCCGAATTTTACAGCGCCCGGGTCACAGGTCGAATAAAAATCGTCAGAACCTGCGGTCGGTCCCAATACTTTCTTTTCATCTGTCCACGTTGACCCGCCGTCAGGCGAGTGCTTGTATGTAATCCAGTCCCATTCACCCTCGGCACCGGGCGCGGCAAACCATGCGTCAATGCTGCCGTCGGCATTGACCATTATCGAGGGACCGTAACGGTAGCCCCATTTATATGGCGCGAAGATGTCTTTACCCTCATCAAGGACCGTAACATCGAGATGTTTTGCCGCATTGGGCTGTACATTCATCTCACCATCGGTGTAAACCCTGTTTTCATACGGAGTAGCCACAACGGGACTGCCGAAATTAATACCGAAAACCGAAAGAATGGCAAGCATTACGGATGCAATTTTCCGTAAAAATTCCATGGACATGACCTCCTCTGATATTCCGGCAGATAAAATCAAACATAATTTATAACTTTGTACCCAAAATGTAGCCGATACACATCGCAATAATCGTTACCGAAACAAAAAAGATAATGGGAAAATATTTTTTTAATACGCTGCTGTTCTTCTCAGGGTCAATTTCCTGCGAGAACTCCGGTTCATTTTGGGCAGATTCATCCTGCAAAGCCTCATTGTTCTGCACAGAATCAGGCTCCGTTCCGTCATAGAGAGTGCGATAGCGAGGAGCTTCATATTGTGGCTCAGTGCCGTCCTGCTCACCTTCGTTATATGTACCGCTGTAAACGGCAGCCGCTTCCTTCTCCTTTTCATCCTGCCCCGAACCGTCAAATAATAATTTGTTATCCATTGCTTCATCCGCCTTTCTGTTACTGCGTACAAAAGTATACAAGCCTTTTTCGTTTTTTGAGAAATGTATTTTACCATAATAATTCATTACCACAAGCCCTGCAGTTAATGCAGAGATCACAGCGAAAAGCGAGCCGCAAGCAATTATAGGAATTTTGATGATAGTCTCGGAAAAACCGGGCAGGGTTTTGAAAAAAATGCAGAATGCAATATATCCGGTAACAAGGGACGTTGCAAGGTAGGCGACCGAAAGCGGGGTCTTGTCCGAATTTTCGGTTTTTCCCGCCTTTTTTCTGAAAAGATATGAGATATAGTATAATAACACTGCGGCAAGAGACAAAATAAATATTATTTTTATTACGTTAGTAATTGTGAGGTTCACTTTATTTCGACCCTCCTGTTTTAAATAGCTGTGCAGATTCGCGTAGCAACAATTGCTAAAAATATTATAACATATATTTCAGAGTATGCAAATATTTCCACTATATAATAATCAAAAAATTCCCGAAAGCAACCCCTCACACATGACATTCATTTTGCAGGGAGGGATTGCTAATCGGGATAATATTGTTTTGTATTTATTGAGCAAATCTTGTTTGTGAAAGCTATTCACATTCTGCCGATTCCGTCATAAATGATTTCGTCATCATCAATCACGGCTCTGTTCAGACAATTACGACCGTCAAGCACAATCGGCGTTTTCATTGCGGACTTAATCATTTGGGGAGTCAGCTCAACTACGTCTTTCCACTCTGTGAAAATCATGCAGATATCCGCACCGTCGAGCGCCTGTGCAATGCTGTCGCAATAGCTAATCTCAGTCGGATAGAGCTTTTTGAAG
>CAZBHG010000013.1:19589-20168 GCA_964491735.1 uncultured Eubacteriales bacterium | reverse complement strand
GAAAACTTGGAAATATTATTGACAATATTTATCATAAAAGCTAAAATGAATTCTGCGGATATTTCAAATTTTTAATTTTTACGGAGGCAAATGATGAAAAAGCTTAGTTCAAAAATAATCTGCATTGTTCTTATCGCCGCGTTATTGTGCTGTTCTCCTCTGGGCGCAAACGCTTATGAAGTCAGCACAGATATTTCAAGGATCAGTGTCACTTTTTACGGTGATAGCCAGACTTCAAGAGGCTTTTGCTGGTATACACCGAATGAGTGCGGCAGCGATGTTCAGATACAGATCCAAGGCACAGACCTAGGTATCGATGAAGGCCAGGTGATTTCAGGCACATGTGCGCAATTCAAAGGAAGCTATGTTCACAAGGCAGTTGTCGATTCGCTGACTCCCGGCACAGATTATGTTTACCGTGTCGGCGATGCCGCAACAGATACATGGAGCGGTACCGGCTCGTTCACAACGGATGACGGCGACAATGAGTTTTCATTCATCGCAATTGCCGATGTTCAGGCAAGCAGTGATGAATCTTTTGCAAAGGCGGCAGAGGTCTTGCAGGCGGCAATTGAGACA
>CAZBHG010000013.1:0-19579 GCA_964491735.1 uncultured Eubacteriales bacterium | reverse complement strand
GACTCTGACGGATATCATGAATACCCTAGCACTGTAAAAGCGGGCTACAGGGAAGAAGCAACCAGACATCATTCATGTTTACATAGTGGATTATATTATTTCTTATTGTTAAAAGAGATGAATGGAACTGGTTTTTCAATAACTTTGAATTTGCAAACACAAGCATGACCACAGCTCCCGTTGCGGGCAACCATGACGGCAATCTCAAATGGAACTGGTTCAACAATATGTTTAACCTTAATGCCGCCGAAAACAGCTCGACAACCACAGGAGTTTATTATTCTTTCGATTACGGCAACGCCCATATAGCCGTGCTCAATTCAAACGACATGTACCCGATGTCGCAGCAACAAATAAACTGGCTCAAGAATGACATGAACAAATCGGATGCGGACTGGAAAATGGTTTTAATGCACAGGGCATCATATTCCGCCGGCAAAAACATAAATAAACCTGACACGATTATCATGAGAAATGTTCTTGTTCCGCTTATGGATGAGCTGAATATCGATCTCGTTTTGGCAGGTCATGACCATATGTATATGAGAACTTATCAGGTCAAGGGCGATGCTGTTGTTCAGGATGTCGAATATACGACTGAATATTATGACGGAGAGGAAACCACTTTCGCCGTAAATCCCGAGGGGACGGTGAACATACTGCCCGCCACCGCCGGCACAAAGAGATATGCCGTGAATGAGAATGCAATTGATCCCATTTCCAAATGCGCGGCGGTTTCGTTCTCAACCAGAGACCTGGGCGGATGCTACTCAACAATCAAAATCGACAATGACAAGCTGATTTTTAAGGCATATATCCTCAATGACGAAACGGGTGAAGTTGAACAGGTTGACAAATATGCAATCAAGAAAACCGTAGGGCAGAACACAGTTGACCCCAATTATGAGGAGCTGCCGACAGATTTACTTTCAAATCTAAGCACGAATATCGGGAATTTTATCTCTCAGTTTTATAAAATGATTGTCACCTATTTTACACTTTTGCCTCAGCTTTTTAAAAAGAATTAGGTCTGAATTAATGCTTGTAAACAGCCGCTAATAAATAAAATTTCACGGATAATGCGTTGCGTTATCCGTGAAATCTTTACTGCTGTTAAATTTAATTTTCGGTTGATTTTTTGGCTCTCAAATCCCTGAAAAAATCGCTTAAAATCTTTGAGCATTCCTTTTCCATAACTCCGCCCTCAACAGCGGGGCGGTGGTTAAACGGCAGCTCAAACAAGTTGATAACCGAAACGCATGAGCCTGCTTTGACGTCATATGCGCCGAAAACCACTCTGCGGAGCCTTGAATTTATTATCGCCCCCGCGCACATCGGGCAGGGCTCAAGAGTGACATAAATCTCACACTCCCAGAGCCGCCAGCCGCCGAGATTTCGGCAGGCTTCGCCAATCGCCTCAAGCTCGGCATGCGAGAGGGCGTTTTTGTTTTTTTCCCTGCGGTTTCGCCCGGTGCCGACAATCTCGCCGTTTCGCACCACGACTGCGCCGACAGGCACCTCTCCCTCCAAAAGGGATTGATGTGCAAGCTCCAACGCCTGCTTCATAAAAATATCATCATTCATATATTCTCTTAACCTGCAGCAGTGAATGCAAGGAGGTAAGAAATGACTAAAAGCATCAGAAGTATTATTGAAATAATCATCGGAGCGGTAAAAACATATGCCGAAAGCTTCTGCTTTGCTGTCAATGCGAGATGTGAATCGGCAGGGCGGATACGCTTTTTGTCCAGCAAAAATATTGTTAATGCTATTACACCCAGTATGAACACCGAAACAGTGAAAACATTATAAACAGTCGTAGCGAGGGCTTCATTTTTCAACGATAACAGTTCCATAATAGCTGAGTAAGCGTTGTTTGCAAAATGGATTGCGATGCCGGTCCAGAGCGAACCTGTTGCGACAACAAAATATCCAATCGTGACCCCGACAATGAAAGCAAACACCGACTGTGTGGCATTGCCGTGAATAATAGCAAATAAAGCTCCGGAAACAATAATCGCAAACCAATCGCCGTATTTTCTCAGCGGCTGCATAACGACGCCCCTGAGTGCAAACTCCTCCACAAATGCCGGGACGACTGAAATACTGATAAAATATAAAATTACCGCAGGACCGCCTGTGGGAGTTTCATACGAGGGAACGTCTGTATTCAGCCCGAAATTACTCAAAAACTGTGCAAAATAAATCGACACATAATTTGCAATCATGCACATCATCAGCCCCACAAAAAAAGCTGTGATAAAAAGCTTGAAGGATTTTGGAAATTCATAATTATATATCTTGTCCCGCTGATTTTTTTCAGTGGTAAGCGACACTATGAAAAACGGCAGAAAGATGCACAAAATCTCGATAAGAATTGAAACGCCGTTGCTGAACAGCATATTATTCCAGTAAAGGTCATGGAAAAAGGAATCCATGATGGACCCGATAACATAACTAAACACTAAATATGCGATAATGCAAAGCCCTGTTGAAACGCTCAGCTTTTTTATCTGCCTCCTTTGCTCCTGAACATATGACAGTTGAGCGTAATAAGGCTCATTGTTATATCCGTATGGAGGGTACTGATTCGGATTATTCCAGCTGCTTTGGCCGTTATAGTTATTGCCGCCATAAAAATTATTCATCTCATCACCATTTTAAATAAGTTTATTCTATTATACATTATCATCATATTTATATCAAGCCATTCAAAATTATCAAGGCTACATTTTTCTGCATTTTGTCGATTATTGATTGGTTATATTTTATATAAAGTGTAAATTTTCTCTGAACGGCGGATTTATGGTGAAAAAAGCATTAATCCACACTGCCTTTATTCCCTTTCAAATTTAAACCGTTATCTGTTTTCATAATTGAAAATTCAATTAATATATTGCGAAAAGCAGGTCCGATTGGCAGCACAAGGGACTTGCTTTTGTTTGCATAATATTATATACTGTAAATTACACGAAAAAAGGAGTTGACTAAATGGATCCGATTAAAGTTGATTTTACCGGGAAGGGCAAGGGTCAAGGCGGCAAAAAGGAGATTGTGATTCCTCCTGAAAAAGCCGGCCTCAAGCTTGTTATTTGTCTCATCGGCACAGTGCTTGCTGCCGCAATAGCTTATTATATTATGCTGCCTCCCCTTAATTTCAAGGCAGCCCAGCTTTATTACTATATCGGTGTTGTCATTGCGAGCTTTCTTGTGTTGGTTTTCATCACATCAAAAGCTGTTACAAATCCCGAATATACGCCGTACGTAAAAAAGGTTTCTGTTGTGCCGTTAATTATCGTCGGAGTTCTTGCCGTCGTTGTTGTAGGCGGTATGATTGTTTCTTCTGTGTTTTTCCGCGCGAGGGCTTACAGCGAGCTTATTCAGGTGAACTCAAACGGTGTATTTACCCAAGACATTTCCGAAACCGACTTCAACACCGTGCCTAAGCTCGATGAGGATGCCGCCGCAGGGCTTGCGAGCAGGGCAGTCAGCGAGCTTGCCGAGCAAGACTTGGTTTCACAGTTCTCAGTATACCCCTTATACACACAGATTAACTATCGGAATTCCCCTGTCCGCGTAACGACTTTCAAATATGCAAACATCATCAAATGGCTGACTAACCGCTCCGAAGGTCTTCCGGGCTATATCATCATAGACATGGCAAAAGAGGAAACGGAATATGTTTCTGTTGAGGGCGGCATTAAATACTCCCCGTCTGAGCATTTCGGGCGTTTATTAAAGCGTACACTTCGCTTTGAATACCCCACCTATATGTTTGCCGATCCGACATTTGAAATTGATGACGACGGCAATCCCTACTGGATTAGCGCAAGAATTGATAAGACGATTGGCCTTTTCGGCGGTAGAGATGTTGTTGGCGCGGTGCTGACAAATGCTGTCACGGGAGAAACCGTTTACTGCACTATCGACGAATTGAGGAATGACACAAAACTTCAGTGGATTGACAGAGTATATTCATCCGGCCTTCTTGTCGAACAGTATGACTTCTTCGGCAAATACAGCGGCGGGTTCTGGAACTCTGTCCTCGGTCAGAAGAACGTTTTTGAAACAACCGAAGGCTACAGCTACCTTGCGCTTAACGACGACGTATATCTTTACACAGGCGTTACCTCCGTCACAAGCGACCAGTCAATTATAGGTTTTGTTCTTGTCAATCAGAGAACGAAGGATACTGTTTATTACCGCGTCAGCGGCGCAAAGGAGACGACTGCGGAGGAGACGGCAGAAGGTCTTGTTAAGGACTATGGCTTCAACTCCACCTTCCCGCTGCTCGTAAACGTCAGCGGCGAGCCGACATATTTCATGTCACTCAAGGATGCAAGCAATGTCGTTCAGCGTTATGCCATGATAAATGTCAAGCAATACAACAAAATCAAGGCTGTCGGCTCAACTTTGGGTGAATGCCTCGAAGCATATATAGCAAGCCTTGAGAAAAATAATGTTGACGTTGATGATGATATTGTTATTCCCGATGAAGGAACGGGAACGGATAAGACCCCGGAGGTTGAAGCAAAAACCATTACCGGAGAAGTGGCGGATATAAGGGCAGCCGTTCTCGACGGCGAAAGCTATTATTACGTCAAGCTTGACAAGGGCGATGCCTATTATTCAATCGCCGCTTCCGACTGCGAAGCAGTTATCATTCTCAACATCGGCACTGCGGTCACAATAACCTATTCGAGCGATAAAACCGTAATAATACCCGCAACAAAAATCGCGGCTGCCGGTTAACTGAAATTCTAATATCATAAGCACAGTCGTAATTTATTATTGACTGTGCTTTTTTCGGAGTGATTTGTATGGAAAAAAACGGCGATTTTAAGCGGAGCATTTATACTGTCGCGACCGCGCATCTTGACACCTCATGGAACTGGGATTTGGAGACGACGATAAGGGAGTTTATACCGAAAACCCTGAATGAAAATTTCGCCCTTTTTGAAAAGTATCCCGAATATGTTTTCAGCTTTGAGGGCAGTTACCGTTACGAGCTTATGGAGGAATATTATCCTGAGCTTTTTGAAAAAATGAAGGAATACATAGCGCAGGGCAAATGGTATGTTGCGGGCAGCGGCTATGAAAACGGCGACGTCAACACCCCTTCACCGGAAGCGCTTTTCAGAAACTTCCTCTTCGGCAACGATTACTTTGATAAGAAATTCGGCAAACGGAGCGTTGACGTTTATCTTCCGGATTGCTTCGGTTTCGGCTACGCACTGCCGTCAGTTGCCGCCCACTCAAACCTTAAGGGCTTTTCAACCCAGAAGCTTGTATGGAGCTGCGCCTACGGCGTACCCTTTGACATAGGCATCTGGAGAGGACCGGACGGCGGCGAAATTTATGCGGCGCTCGACGGGCGTGATTATAACGCCTCTCTCAAGAATGTCAGGAAGCATCCCGGTCTCAAAATAAGCCTTCGCTCAAACACAAAAAGATATTCTCTCCCGATGACATTGATTCTCCACGGCATCGGCGACAGGGGCGGCGCTCCGCGGGAGCGGTCAGTACAGGTTGCGGTTTCCGAGGCGGCAAAAAACAGCGGCTCAAAGGTCGATGTTCTCCTTGCAAACTCGGACAGGGTTTTCCGTGACATTGACGCCCTTGCTCAAAAGAAAAAGCTGCGCCTGCCTGTCTGGAACAATGAGCTTGTCATGACCGACCACGGAGTCGGCAGCTACACCTCCAGAGCCATAAGCAAGAGATGGAACAGGAGGGGCGAACAGCTCGCGCTCTCCGCCGAAAGGGCGGCTGTTTTTGCCGACCTTATCGGCGCACAGAAATATCCCAAAGCAGTTCTTGAAACCGCTTGGAAAAGAATAATAGCTCACCAGTTCCATGATGATATTACGGGCACTTCTCTCGAAAGATGCTATAAGAGGAACTGGAACGATTATATACTCTCAATCAATCAGCTTGCGGAGGAATACCGCAGCGCCGCCGGCGCATTGGCAAATGCCGCCGACACATCTTTTGTCAGGGGAACGGCAGTCGCGGTAATTAACCCCTTGCAAACGCAAAGAACACAGACAGTCACGGCAAAGATTGAGACGGACGACAGCACAAAAGCCGTCAGGGTTTTTGACGGCAAAGGCAATGAGATTCCGTCACAGGTTATCGGGAAAAGCGGCAATACTCTGACAGTGGCGTTATGCGCGTCGGTTCCGGGCGTCGGGCTTTGCATTTATGATATTCAAAAATCCGAAGAACCCTGTCAGATAAAAACGGATATATCGGTCACGCTGAACACTCTCGAAAACAATAAATATAAAGTGAAGATTGACGAAAACGGGGACATCTCATCAGTGTTTGACAAATCAATCGGCATGGAAATCCTCAAGGCGCCCGTTCGCATGGCATTGTGCAAATGTGACGGCAGTTTGACATGGCCGTCATGGGAGCTTGACTATAAAGAGGTCAAGGCAAGCCCTGTTGATTATGCCAAAAAACCGAAAATCAGAATTGTTGAAAACGGCCCCACAAGGGCGGCGCTGGAAATTGCCCGCACAGCCGCCGGCTCCGAATTCAGGCAGATTATTTCTCTGGACACCTGCGGAGAGGTTATAAAGGTTTTCAATGAAATTGAATGGCGTTCTTTCAGAACTCTTTTAAAAACGGAGTTTCCGCTGAATGCCGAAAATAAAAAAGCTGCCTTCGACCTGGGGCTCGGAATAATCGAAAGAGAAAACATCAGCAAAAATCTTTACGAAGTACCCGCCCAGATGTGGGCGGATATCACCGACAAAAGCGGCAGGTTCGGCGTTTCAATTCTCAGCGACAGCAAGTGCGGCTGGGATAAATCAAATGACAGCACTCTTCGCCTGACCGGAGTTTATTCGCCGCGCGCGCCATACAGGGAAGCTCAGGACCTTCAGGATTTTGGGCTCAACCGCTATTCCTTCGGCATTTATTCTCATAGCGGCTCATGGCAAAACGGCACACAGGCGAAAGGCATGGAATTCAATGAGCCTATGTCCGCATTTGTTGTTTCTAAGCACGAGGGCAGGCTCGAAAGTGAAGTCTCTTTCTGCAGTATCAGCGACAATGATGTTATAATCCGGGCAATTAAAAAAGCGGAAAATTCCGATGAAATTGTAATAAGAGTAAATGAGGGCATCGGCAAGGCTCATAATAACGTTGCTCTCTCCATAAGCGGGGGAATTCTTGAAGCAAGGGCGATTTTTGCGTCCGAAGAGGCTATGGAAGGCGCAGAGACAAAACTTGACGGTGAAAAATTGGTTTTTGATTTGAAGCCGTTTGAGGTAAAAAGCTTTGCACTTAAAGTCAAGCCCTTCTGCACGGCTTCGGCGGCTGAAAGATTCCCTGTTGACCTGCCATATAACATTGACATAGTTTCCTCAAATCAGAACAGGGGCGACGGTAGCCTGCCGGGCGGCGGCACTATTCCCGCAGAGCAGTTTCCGAAAGAAATATGCTGCGGCGGAGTAACGTTCAAAACAGGTCCGGCATCAGACGGAGATTTGAATGCTGTCGCCTGCAAGGGGCAGAGGCTTGAAATCCCCAAAGGCTGCCGCACCCTGCATGTGGCGGCGGCATCGTTTGACGGCGACAGGGTCTGCGATTTTAAAATTGATAACAACATTCAGCCTTTAAAAGTTCAATCGGCAACAGAACGAATCGCCGCATGGGATTTATATTCGCAGGGCGAAACGGGTTATGTAAAAACCGATACCCTATTATGGAACACTACCCACATTCACAACGCAGACGGTGATGAATACGGGCGGCAGATTTATTTCTTCAAATATTCCTTCTCACTTCCCGAGGACGCTGAGAGCTTAACCCTTCCCGACGATGAGAATATTGTCGTCCTTGCGGCGGCGGCTGTGAAAAACGAGCCTTATGCCCACACCGCAGCAGAGCTTTATGACAGGCTTGAGCCAAGAGCCTGCACCTTCAAAGCCCCCGTTCGGGAGTATGACGACAAAAAAGGAAACATCAGGTTCGTTAAATCTTTATTCCGTTCAAAATTCATCCTGGGCTATGCAAAGAGGAGACTGCATAAGGAACTGTCACAGTTATAACGTAAATAAAAACCGGGGCTGTATCATCCTTCTGAACAGCCCCGGTAAAATTTATTCTTAATTTGCAACCGAATAGTTCGGCGCTTCCTTTGTGATGAAAACATCGTGAGGATGGCTCTCGACAAGACCCGCGTTTGTAATCCGTACAAACTTCGAATTCTTCTGAAGCTCTTCGATTGTTGAACAGCCGCAGTAGCCCATGCCTGACCTTAAACCGCCGAGCATCTGGAAAACCGTGTCTGAAAGCGACCCTTTATACGGCACACGTCCTTCAACGCCTTCGGGGACAAGCTTGCGGTTATCCTCCTGAAAATATCTGTCCTTACTTCCTTCTGCCATGGCGCCGAGGCTGCCCATTCCGCGGTAGACCTTGAACTGCCTGCCCTGATAAATTTCCGTATCTCCCGGCGACTCCTCACAGCCCGCGACAAGCGAGCCGACCATGACGACACTGGCACCTGCGGCAATAGCCTTGACAATCTCGCCCGAATATTTGATTCCGCCGTCACCGATGACGGGTATGTTATATTTTGCAGCGGCATTTGCCGAATCGTAAATTGCTGTTATTTGCGGAACGCCTATGCCCGCGACGATACGGGTCGTGCAGATTGAGCCGGGGCCTATGCCGACCTTAACTGCATCCGCGCCCGCGTCAATAAGAGCCTTTGTCCCCTCGCCTGTTGCCACATTGCCCGCAATAATAGAGATATTCGGGAAAGCCGCCTTGACCTTTGAAACAGCTTGGAGTATGTTCTTACTGTGACCGTGGGCGGAATCGAGAACGAATGCATCAACCTGCACCTGTGCAAGGGCGGCAGCGCGCTCAAGAACATCTGCGGTAGCCCCAAGAGCGGCGGCGCATAAAAGCCTGCCGTTTGTATCCTTTGCGGAGTTCGGATACTGAACAGCCTTTTCAATATCCTTAATTGTAATCAGACCCTTGAGCATACCGTTATCGTCAACCAGAGGGAGCTTTTCGATTTTGTGCGCCATGAGAATTTTTTGAGCTTCAGCAAGAGTTGTGCCGACATGCGATGTGACAAGATTACTTTTTGTCATGACTTCTTTGATTTTTATCGAATAATCAGTCATAAAACGCATATCACGGTTTGTGATAATTCCCACGAGCTTGCCGTTATCGCAGATAGGGACACCTGAAATACGGTAGCGGTTCATTAAATTTTCGGCATCCATGACGGTGTTTTCGGGAGCAAGGAAGAACGGCTCCTTTATTACCCCGTTTTCGGAACGCTTGACCTTGTCAACCTCACCCATCTGTTGTTCGATTGACATGTTCTTATGGATAACGCCGATTCCGCCTTCACGCGCAACCGCAATTGCCATGCGGGACTCGGTGACGGTATCCATCGCCGCAGTCATAAGCGGTATATTAAGAGTGATCTGAGACGTCAGCTTTGTTTTGAGGCTCACATCCTTGGGCAGAACACTCGACTCAGCAGGCACAAGCAGCACATCGTCAAATGTAAGCCCCTCCTTAGCGAATTTTTCATCAAGATTAGAATCCATAAACTGTTCCTCCTTAATACAAAACTCAATAAGTAATCTGCAGCGGTCTGATGTTTTGAAAAATAATTGATTTATTATATCACAAAACAGCAAAAATAAACAATGAATTGAGAAAAAATATGAAGAAAAAATTGATATTTACTGTTGATTTTTACAGGTCGTTGTGCTAATATACTTAGGCAGCTAAAAATGCGCCAGTAGCTCAGCCGGATAGAGTGTTTGGCTACGAACCAAAAGGTCGGGGGTTCGAGTCCCTCCTGGCGCGCCAAAAAGAAAAAGTCACACGGCAGTGTGGCTTTTTCTTTTTGTACTATTCACTTTTCATTATTCACTTTTCATTATTCACTATTCAATATTCATTCGTCCCCTGCGACCTTTTCAAATGAATATTGAATAATGAAGCCGCTTTCGCTGATGAATAATATTTTAATTGATAAATCGGATAGCTGTCAAATGATACAACAGCAGTGTTTTTGAGATTACTTGCAAGCTCGTTTGTAACCGTTGTTTTTCCGCCGCCGGAAAGAGCGGATATTGAAATAATATATGGCTTGTTCATCTTGCGCCTCACTTATACACAATTTCATACCATTTTAACATGTATCAAGAATAATGTCGAGAAAATACCGGATTTTAGCTCCGAGAATAAAGGATAAAACAGAAAGACAAATATAACAAAAAGCAGCTCCATATGGCGCATAAAATAGATTTATTATTTTACTGTATTGAATATTTACCAAGTATATGCTATTATATCAACATTCCAGCTCGTTAAATAAAAGGGATGTTTACGATGATTCAACTTAGAAAAGAGCAAAAATGGTCTTTCCGCGATTTTCTTTGTCTTTTTCTCATACTTTCGGTTTATGCGGTTTTTAACATTATACTTGCCGACAAATTCTTTCCTGTTTCCGAGGGTTGGTTTCAGGATTATGCAAATTATATTCTTGACGGTCAGGTGCCATACAGAGATTTTTACATGTTTGTTCCGCCCCTGTTTCCCTTGCTCATGACGTTGATATCTTCGATTTCAGGCGGTTTATTCATTGCGTTTAGAATTTTCGGAATAATCGAACGCATGGTTTTGATTTTTGTTGTGTTTTGCCTGTTAAGAAAGCTTTTTGACAGCCGCACGGTTTTTATTTCATTACTGACGGGCGCGATTGTTTACATATCCAATACTCAGGAGATTTTTTACGGATACTATCAGACGTCGCTGCTGTGGGCTATTATCCTTCTTTATTTTGCGGTTAAGGTTTACGAGCGTTTTGAGGATTCTTGTTACCGTTTTTCCGTCCTGTTCGGAGTTACGGCGTGCTTAACGATGTTTATCAAACATACAACAGGAATTATTCTGTTTGGCGCATTGTTTGTGGCGCTGTTCGCGTTGAATTACCGCAGAGACAAAAAGCGCTGCCTTACAAGTTCAATTATTCAGGTCGCTTCTTTCGCGGTTCTTACGGCTGTGTTCCTGATTGTTGCCTCATGCTTTGGCGCGCTCAAACCCATGATGGAGCAGCTGATATTCGGTGCGGCATCATCAAAGGGTTCGCTGCTTGAGGTGTTGGTGGGATTTATTCCAAGAATAACTAACATACCTGTGATTTTTTGCACGATGAGCGCAATTGCAGCTTTATGTTTCAATATGGTTTACTTTGAATATATCGAAAAACGCATTGAGAGCAAAAAAACATGGTGTATTTTTTTAAAGTTGACCCTGTCGGCGGCTATCTTTGCTATTATTCCCTACGGTTTTTATCGCGCTGGTGTCGTTATTGATATAAGAGCATACACTATACCCGCAGCTGCACTGCTGCTGCTGACGGGCGTAATATTCATAATTCACAGCCTGCTTGGAGGTTTATCTCCTTCCAGTCTGTTACGTGCCGATGAATCGCAATACAGAAGGGTATATATGTACACCAGTGTGACATTAAGCGTGCTGCTCATCGCTTTATTTCTATATATCTTCTCAAACAATGAAAACTATATTACTTATTTAGCTGTCAGACAAGCGCGTCAGACTATTAACTATTCACTGTTCTTTTTGGGGATTCCGCTGACGGTATATCTTTTTATTCGTATTTTTAGAAAACCGGACAAAGCATACGGTATTCTTTTTCTGTTGGTACTGTCGGCATGGATAATAATGTATATTCACGGCTTGTCCTATACGATTGAGGATCATGCGATGCTCCTTTCGCTTTCGCTCTGCCTTTGTTTGCTGCTTTCCATGCCGTTTGCACTCAAAATCACCAAGAATCTTTCCGTTTATTGCGTTTGCTTTTTACTGATTTTTTCAATATTCGTTCAGAGGTGCTCCCTTCCGTACTGGTGGTGGGGAGTCAACAAATCAGCAGACGTTTATTCCGCCGCAGAAACCTACGAAGACCCGCTCCTGAAAGGGCTTTATGGCAGCAAAGACGCAGTGTCGGGCATGAACAAAATTTATCATCTGATAGAGAATAACAAACGCGACAGAGATACGCTTTATACCTTCCCGCACATGAACTATTTTAACGTTATGTCGTCTCTTCAGTCGACAACTTTTGCGAAGGTACATTATTTTGATGTCTGCTCGGATGAGGTTGCCTCGAACGATGCCGAATATCTTCTGAAAAATGAGCCGACGTTTATAATCTGGCTTGATTTTTCAGAAGTAACATGGGAATTTCATGAGAAAGTATTCCGGGGGAAAGCGCGCAGCGGTCAGCGTGACCTTCTGGATACGTACAATAAGCTGACGGCAAGCGGAGACTACATACTTTTGTGGGAGGGGAAAATAGACTACTCAAATTTAATCCACATCTGGGGGATTGATGACGGCAGGGAATATGACCTGACCCATTAGTATAATTGATATTGTTTATTTTCAGCAGGAAGAGATAAATAAAAAAAGCAGGGAACATGATTTCGTCATGTTCCCTGCGCTGATTTTTTCCTTTGTCAGCTTACAGCCGTGTAAAGAAGTTTGAATGTATAGTATACAATACCTGACCAGATTACGGTCCATACATCCGACTCGCTTGCCATCATATTAAAACGTGCGTTTGCGACAAGGTCGTCACCATATAAGTCAAGATATGTTATGACCTCGGTATCGTATGTGCTTGTGTCGCGCTCGTCGAGAGTGATGAGCCTGACTCCCCTTAATTCGTCACCGTAGGAGGCAAACCCTGCATCGGGTGTTGCGACAAGGTCAATGCCCTCGCAGGTCACTTCAAATGTGTTTACATGGTCGTGACCGAAGAACATTGCGACAACATCGCCCTGAGCCTTCATTGTTTCAAACTCGCCGCTGTTTGTCTTGCTCGGGCAAGGGGATTCGTGCATAGCGCCCGCAATTGTGTTGCTTTCGTCAAGGACATAGTACTTGCCGTCATTTGAAATTGCGCCTTCCGTTCCCTCCGAGACTTCTTTAAGAGCGTCAAAAATCTCGGGGACGATTATGTGCTGGAATGACATTGAAGGCACAACCTCTCCGCCGTTTGCGGCTTTGAGCTCATTGCTCTTCTGAACATACCAGTCAAGCTGATCCTGCTTGATGTAGTCATAACCGCCGTTTACCTCGTCATATGTACCGGAATCAATCATCCAGAGGTTGTAGGAGATATCCTCCCCGTTGGATGAATAGATGGGGACGTTGTATGTGCCGCAGCCTGAAACCGCATCGCCTTCGTCATAGCCTATAAAGCAGTCATACTGTGAATACATTTCGAGCTGTTCTTCTTTGCTGACAGTTGTGTCTTCGTCGTCATGATTGCCGAAAACAGCAGCAACGGGGATGCCTGCCTCTTCAAAGATTGACATGTAGCCGTTGATAGCCGATTTTACAAGGAGCTTGTCAATAGGCTGTATTTTTGTGGCGCAACTGTAGCCGCCGATATTGTCGCCTGTAAGAACAATCAGGTCAGGGTCTGTTTTTTCGACTGCCGCTTTGATAAAATCAGCCGAAATTCCGCGGAGAACAGGTCCGTCCTGTATGTCTGAAATCTGCAAAATTTTGAACCCGCCGCCGATGCCGAATTTAAGATGAGCTTCCTCCGCCGGGGTTAATGATGCAGAGAATGCTGCGGGTGACATAACGGCAACACATAAAGTAAGGACAAGAAAAGCCGAAATAACCTTTGAAATACGCTTCTTCATTTTATAGCCTCCCTGAGTTTAGGACTTAATATTACCCTTTAATTCTAATACTTTTTACAAAAATTGTCAATTGAGTATCTTTTATTTTTCTATGTTGTTTGTCGCAACAATATCAACGCCCGTGCCCAGAATGTTTTTAAGAACAACATCGCCGATTTTAATAGGAGCCTTCACTTCAATATCTCTCAGGGCATTGGCACATTCGACGAGCATTTTTTTAGGTAAAGGCTTAGCGGATTTTACGGGAACCAAAGGGGATTTGCCGCCGCTTACTTTTACAGTTGATGTCAGTGAGCGGGTAGGGTTTGTGACCTCGCTCCTTGCATATGTGTCGCCCCTTTTGCAGGTGTTGCCGGTGACGGAAATAACTTTATCGTTCTCAATATTAACTGACAAGCTGCAGCCCAGCGGGCAGGCTACACAGGTCATATTTTTCTGCATTTTATTTCGCCTCCACCTGAATCATTATTTCATTGCCGGGCTTGAGGGATTTGAGAACATCGGCTTTAATGATGACACTTTCCATTTCCCCGGGAGTAAGCTTCGACTTCTTTTTGTCGGAAACAACCAAATCTCCATAAGTGACTCTGACATTCGCATTGCGATAAACACGACCTACGCGGAAGTATAGCTTTATGTCTCTCTCGGAGAGTATATTTACACGGTGGGGTACAATGTACCTGACCCCGTTAATGCCTTTGGTTCTGATGTATTCGGCATGAGTTGCCTCGTTCTTTATGTAACGTGCGGCACCCTCGCCCGCTACCTGGCTTTCGAGTGTTACATAGTCCACAAGGTCGTGCACGTGAAGGACGTTACCGCAGGCAAAAATTCCCGGCAGCTCCGTCTCCCTGAACTCATTGACAACTGGCCCGCTTGTAATACGGTCAAGGTCAAGCCCCGCTCCTCTCGAAAGCTCGTTTTCGGGGATAAGACCGACGGAGAGGAGAAGAGTATCGCACTCTATATATTCCTCGGTTCCGGGGATTGGCTTGCGGTTTTCGTCAACATTTGCTATTGTGACGCCCTCGAGCCTATTTTTTCCGTGAATGCCGACAACCGTGCAGCTTAAACGAAGCGGGATGTCAAAATCGTTGAGGCATTGAACAATGTTGCGGGTAAGCCCGCTCGAATACGGCATAAGCTCACATACGACCTTTACCTCGGCACCCTCAAGGGTCATGCGGCGCGCCATAATAAGACCGATATCGCCCGAGCCGAGAATAACGACCTTTCTGCCCGGCATATAGCCGTCAAGGTTAACGTATTTCTGCGCCGTACCCGCAGTCATGATACCCGAGGGGCGCGAGCCTGCGATGTTAAGAGCTCCCCTGGGACGTTCACGGCAGCCCATTGCAAGGATAACTGCCTTTGCGTCTATTTCAATCAGCCCGTCCGCACTGTTGACTGCGGTGACAATGTTTTTACCATTGCGGGCCTCAAGATTGATAACCATTGTATTTGTCTTGACTTCTATATTTTCAGCCTCGACAAGCTTTATAAAACGTGCGGCATATTCGGGGCCGGAAAGCTCCTCGCCGAAATAATGCAAACCGAAGCCTGTATGGATACACTGCTCCAGAATGCCGCCGAGTGTTTCGGCTCTTTCGAGGATGACAATGCTTTGAATGCCGCACTCTCTGGCTTTAAGAGCGGCAGCCATGCCTGCGGGGCCGCCGCCGACAATAACTAAATCATAATTGCGCATTTTTACACCTCACTTCGTTTTGCCAACAACAATATTTGAGTCTCCGCCGAACTTTGTGATTTCATCCAAGGTCGTTCCAAGCTCTCTGGCAAGAATTTCAACAACCTTCGAGCCGCAGAAACCGCCCTGACATCTGCCCATGCCTGAACGTGTGCGGCGCTTGACACCGTCAACATCCCTGGCGCCCGCCGGCGCATGAATTGCGTCCAAAATTTCACCCTCCGTCACCGTTTCACAGCGGCAGATGATGTGACCGTAAGCCTTATTTTTTGAAATAATCTCTTTGCGCTCTTCGGGGCTCATTTCTCTGAAGCGGACGGGAGTTTTTCTTATCGGGTTGAAGCTTTCTTTTTCCTTAAATCTGCCAAGCCCGGCGAGAACAATATTTTCAACATATTTTGCAATTGCAGGCGCGGCGGAAAGACCGGGTGATTCAATGCCCGCAACATTGATGAATTTTTTATTTGCTTCGCTCGGCCCGATAATAAAATCATCCGTGCTGCCGTGCGCCCGGATGCCCGAAAAGGTAGTGATGATATTCCTGATGACAAATTTCGGCACGGAAAGGTGAACGGCTTTCTGGACTAATTCTGTACCCTCTTCGGTCGTCGAGAGGTCATCCCTGTCTTCTATATCTTCAGCGGATGGACCTATAAGCACATTATTATCAACAGAAGGCGTGATGAGAATGCCCTTGCCCATCTCGTTAGGACACTGGAATATGGTATGGCTGACGACCCCCGCCATGCTTTTGTCAAGAACAAGGTATTCGCCTTTTCGCGGAGTTATTGAGAATGAATTGTCGCCTATCATATTTGCAAGCTTGTCCGAAAATACGCCCGCGCAATTAACTATGAGTTTTGAAGCGACACTGTCAGAATCAGATTTTAGGATGAAATCACCGTTACCGTTGGTTTCAATGCTCTTTACCTCAAAATTACGGATAAGCTCAACACCGTTTGAAACTGCGTTTTCCGCTGCGGCAATGCAAAGCTCGTAGGGGCAGACAATTCCTGCCGTCGGAGCATAGAGTGCGGCGACCGCTTCATCGCTGATTTGAGGTTCAAGCTCCTTGAGCCTGTCCTTTCCGATAATTTCGAGCTGAGGAACATGATTCTTTTGACCTCTGTCATACAGATTTTCAAGAGTTTTTATATCCTCATCCGAAAAACCCACAACCAAAGAACCATTGTTTTTAAAAGGAACGCTCAAATCCTTGCACAACGAGCTCATAAGACGTATGCCCTCGACATTCAGCGAGGCTTTAAGGGTTCCGGGTACAGCATCGAATCCGGCATGAACGATGGCGCTGTTTGCCTTTGTTGTTCCCTGTGCAACATCGTTGAATTTTTCCAGAAGAACTGTCTTAATGTCATATTTGCTGAGCTCTCTTGCAATCAGGGCACCGACAACACCGGCGCCTACGATTGCTACATCATAGACCACAGTTACCCCTCCCAATCAATATATCAATTCATTGTAGCATCTGATTACTCCGTTTTCAAGGTATTTAATGGTAAATTTCTTGTATTTTAAAGGCTTTTATGTTATAGTATAAAATGAGTAAATTTTTAGATGAGATTATGGAAAGGGCAAAAAGCATGGGTATCATAATTAAAAATATAAATTGCGCATTATATTTTGATAATAACATTGTAATTGAAGAAAAGGATATCTGCATAGCTGACGGCAAAATTGCCTGTGTCGGTAAAGCCCCCGAAGATTTCGAAGCTGAAAGAATCATTGACGGCAGGGACAAGCTGCTTATCCCCGGGCTTGTGAATTCACATACTCATGCATATATGACTGTTTTCCGCAACAGCGCGGATGACATGATGTTCAATGACTGGCTGTTCGGCAAAATCCTGCCAATGGAGGACAAGCTTGAAGAGAACGACTGCTATTGGGGAACAATGCTGGGCATTTGTGAAATGCTCAGAACAGGCACGACCTGCTACCTTGATATGTATATATGCAAAGATGAAAACGCCAGGGCAGTTTATGACAGCGGCATCAGGGCTGTTCTCTCGAGAGGCCTTGTCGGCGAGGGAAACGACGAGGGCGGAGCGAGGCGGCTGAGAGAAGCAAGGGCTGAAATTTCACAGTGGAGAAATCAGGGCGAGGGCAGAATAAACTTTATGCTTGCACCTCACGCTCCGTATACCTGCGACCCCGATTATATAAAAACAATAATAGAAAATGCCAAAGAGCTTGGCGTCGGGATTCACACTCATCTTTCTGAGGGCAGGGTTGAGATTAAGGAAATCAATGAAAAATACGGCTGCTCTCCGATAAGGCTTATGGAGAAAACCGGACTTTTCGAGCTGAATACCGTCGCCGCGCACTGTGTGCATCTTTCGGATGAAGATATTTCGATTCTCTCAAAAAACAATGTCAGTGTAGCGACTAATCCTGTCAGCAATCTGAAGCTCGCAAACGGAGTTGCGCCTGTGCCTAAGCTTCTGAAGGCGGGCGTAAATGTCTGCCTCGGCACGGACGGGGCGGCAAGCAACAACAGCCTCAATATGTTCAGGGATTTAAGTTTTCTGACACTTATTCACAAGGGCGTCAATGAAGACGCGCTGGCTGTAAGCGCAGCCGAAGGCTTGAAAATCGCAACCGTCAACGGCGCAAAGGCATTAGGACTTAGCGGCATAACGGGGGAAATCAGGGAAGGCATGAAGGCTGACCTTGCGGTCATCGACCTTAACAGAATTAATATGCAGCCGAGAAACAACCTCACCGCGGCTTTGTCATATTCGGCTAACGGAACCGAGGTTGAAACCGTAATCGTCAACGGCAAAATCCTCATGGAAAACCGTGAGCTTTTGACCATAGATGAGGAGAAGGTCCGCTTTGAAGTCGGGAAAATCGCCAAGAGAATCGGCGCATGAAGGGATAAGGAAAATGAACGATATCAGAGACATTAACCTTGCACAGCAGGGCGGGGAAAAGCTCCGGTGGGCAAGGCGCAACATGCCGCTCCTGCAAAGCCTGAAAGAAGAGTTCGGCAAAGAAAAGCCGTTCAAAGGGCTGAAGATAGCACTTTCGATTCACCTTGAAGCGAAAACAGCAAACCTCTGCACAGTGCTTGCCGCAGGCGGAGCGGAGATGTATGTGACTGGGAGCAACCCCCTTTCAACGCAGGACGATGTTGCGGCGGCTCTGGCAGAGCAGGGTATCAATGTTTTTGCATGGCATAACGCAACCGCGGAGGAATACGAAGGGCATATCAGGAAGGTAATAGAAGCTGAACCGAATATTATCATTGACGATGGCGGGGATTTGGTGAATATGATTCACAACCATTATCCCCGGCTTATAAAAAATGTTATCGGCGGCTGTGAGGAGACGACGACGGGCATTGCAAGGCTTGTTTCAATGGCAAAGGCGGGCGAGCTAAAATTCCCGATGATTGCCGTCAACAACGCGCGCTGCAAATATCTTTTTGATAACCGTTACGGCACGGGGCAGTCGGTGTTTGACGGAATAAACAGGACTACAAATCTTATCGTGGCGGGCAAAAATGTCGTTGTCGCAGGCTACGGCTGGTGCGGCAAAGGCGTCGCGATGCGCGCGAAGGGGCTTGGCGGTCATGTGATTGTTACGGAGATTGACCCTGTAAAGGCACTTGAAGCGGTTATGGACGGCTTTAAGGTCATGCCGATGAATGAAGCCGCAAAGACCGGCGATTTGTTTATTACTGTGACGGGCTGCAGGGACGTAATCACTCAAAAGGATTTTGAAGTGATGAAGGATGGGGCGGTGCTTTGCAACGCAGGTCATTTCAATGTTGAAGTGGATGTTGCCGCCCTTGAAAAAATTGCGGTTGAAAAAGAACGGCAGAGGGCGAACATAATGGGCTATAAGCTTGATAACGGCAGATGGATTCACGTTCTGGCGGAGGGCAGGCTTGTAAACCTTGCGGCGGGAGACGGGCATCCTGTCGAAATAATGGATATGAGCTTTGCAATTCAGGCGTTGAGTGCGCTTTATCTTGTCAAGAATAAAGATAAGGGGCTTGAGTGCGCAGTTTTAAATGTGCCGCAGGAGATTGACAGCGAGGTCGCAAACCGCAAGCTCGGCTTCTGGGGGCTTGAAATTGACGCACTCACTCCTGAGCAGAAGAAATATATTG
>CAZBHG010000012.1:0-20373 GCA_964491735.1 uncultured Eubacteriales bacterium | reverse complement strand
GATATGAGTGGAATGTACCGTCAAGGATAATATCGCCGTGGACTGTAATCGTCCATATCCCCGGGGTCGCATTGAGTATTTTGACAACGGAGGCCTGACCGCTGTTGCCTTCAAGGGGAAAAAAATATGCTATATTAATTTTTGCTTTTTCCAAAACAAGTTTTGTATCATACTCCGTCCCGCTTTTGGCAGGCACACGCCCGACGATCTCACCTGTCGGCGATTTAAGTGAAAGTGAAACGCGGTCCGCCGCTGTTGTTCTTACAGACATATACAGATTTGTATTGCTGTCACTGACTCTGATTTCAATATTCTGCGTATCTCCCGTTTTTTCAATTTTACCCATAGTGTGGTGCCTTGCCTGACTTTCGTTCCCGGCGGCGGTGCAGATGCAAACGCCGCTGTTGAATGCGATTTCACTCAAATAATCCTCGAGGACGCTGGAACCGTCGTGACCGCCAAGGTTTGTTCCGACACCGATGCAGATAGCCACAGGTTTATTGAGATTTTTTGCCTTTTCGATTATGTATTCAACACCTAACATGACGGCGGACGATTCAAATACATTTTCCTGCTCGGGGGGTATAAGAAATCTGTTAATATAATACGGCCTTGCTCTTTTGAGCTTAACCACTATTAATTCGGCGTCGGGTGCGGCACCAATGCAAGTGTTGATTTCACGGCCCGCCGCAATTGAAGCGAGGAACGTCCCATGCCCGGACGTATCCGTCTGAGGTACGATATCATATGGATTTTCCGACCTAAGGGCTTCATTGATTTGTTCCCTTGTGTATTCCGTACCTAAATAGAAGCTTTCGGGAGGAGTGCCGCTGACTGACTGGTCATAAATCGAAACAATCCTGCTTGTGCCGTCCTCATACCTGAAAGCATTCTTTGTGTAGTCAATGCCCGTATCAACAATTCCCACGAGAACACCCTGCCCCGTGAGGTTTAAAAACGGCTGCTCCTGAACCTGAGTTATGCCGGAAGCTTCAAGGCTTTGACGGTCCAGAAGACCGAGCGCATAGGGAGTTGAACTGATATAGTCGGAGGTCCCCAGCTCCTCTATGACCGTATCAATATAATCCTTGGCCACATAGATAATATAGAATCTGTCTGATATATTACGTGCGATTAGTATATTGGGGTTACCTTTTGCAAAATTTAAAAAATAATCGGTGGACCTGACAATTAAATCTACAGTTTCGGGATTGTTGACAAAATTCAATGTCGCTTCATCATATGGCATTCCAAATATCCTCCCGATATCAGTTATTGTATAAAATCAAATGCTTTATTTTGCCTGCTGAACAATGCCGAAGTTCAGAACTCTCGCATCATATTAAAAGTGTTGATTAAATTCAGCTTTCCGTATCCCCATTGAGGATTCGGATATGTCGATTTGTTGTCACGGATACATCCTCTTATTAAAAAAGCCCTTATCTGAAACGTGCTCAACGCAACATCGTTTTTTTCGACTATCCCCCATTGAAGCATAAGGGCGCAGGCACCTGTTGTAATTGCGGTCGAAACGCTGGTTCCGCTCATCAATCCGTAGCCGTTGGGGTAGTAGCCGCCGACATTTACGCCCGGTGCGACCAAATCCGGTGACATTACCGGAAGAACAGTGGGGCCCCATGACGATTCCGCAAATAATCCGTCACTTACGCTGTCATATGCCCCGCAGGTAATTGTGCCGAGGGCAGTCGCGGGCACGACTATTGTATAATTCGGAGTGGGCGTAAGAAATTCAACGTTTGGAGAACCAAGCCCGGTTAACGGAAGGTATGCATGGAACGTGCCGTCAAGAATGATATCTCCATGCACGATTATTGTCCATATACCGGGCGTTGCGTTTATTACCTTTATAACCGTCTCCTGACCGCTGCTGCCTTCGAGCGGAAAATAATACTGAACGATTACCTTTGATTTTTCCATAACCAATTTCGCGGTGAGGGTTGTACCGCTCTTTGCCGGCACCCGCCCCACAATTTCTCCTGTCGGGGATTTTATCGAGACTGACATCCTGTCCGATGCCATGCTCCTTACAGAAACATATATATTGCTTGCCTTACCCTTGTTATCCGAGACTTTAACCTCAATATTTTGTTTTTCGCCAGCCTTTGCGATTATACCCTGTGCATGATGCTTTGCCTGGCTTTCATTCCCGCCCGCGGTGCAAATACATATGCCGCTGGTGCTTGCAATTTCTCCCAGATATTCTTCAAATACGCTGTATCCATCATGGTTGCCAAGGTTGGTGCCGATCCCGATACATATTGCCACGGGGCGGTTAAGTTCCTTTGCTTTTCTGACGATGTATTCGATACCAACCATAACGGCGGAGGATTCATATACATTTTCCTGCTCCGGCGGGATAAGAAATCTTTCAAGATAATACGGTCTCGCTTTTTTCAGCTTTACGACAATTAATTCCGAATCCGGCGCCGCGCCGATAAAATCATCGACCTGACGTCCGGCAGCGATTGATGCCAGAAATGTCCCGTGCCCGACAGTGTCCATATGAGGCACAATATTATTGGGATTTTCCGATTTCAATGCTTCATTTATCTGAGCGTTAGTGTATTCTTCTCCGACAACAAGTCCATATGGAGGATTACCCATTATTGTCTGGTCGAATATTGACACTATTTTACTGGTGCCGTCTTCATATTTGAACACGTCCTTTGTATAATCGATTCCCGTATCAACAAAGCCCATCAGCACGCCCTGCCCTTTCAGGTCCAGAAATTTTTGCTCCTGAACACGGGTAATCCCTGCCGCATCAAGGCTGGCTTTGTCCAGAAGCCCCAGAGCCAAAGGCGTTGAATTGACAAAAGCTGTCCCCAGGCTTTCCATAACGTTATCAATATGCGCTCTGTCGACATAACCGATTATGTATCTTCCGGAAAGGAACTGTGTAAGTTTTATATTCGGATTACTCTTTGCGTAGTCGATAAAATACTCCGAAGCTTTTACTAAAAAATCTACCGTATTCGGATTTTGAAGATATTCCAAAGTTAAACCATCTGCATCGCTCATAACAGAATGCCTCCCGTGTCATATTCAGCCAGTAAATTCATTGAATTTCCAAGACAAAGCTTGCCGTAACCCCACAAAGTATTTGGATAGGTTATGTTTGGGTCTCTTTCCGCACCCTTTTGAAGAAACGCTTTAACCCTCTGACCGTAAAGAAATGGGTCGTTTCCTTTGACAATTCCCCATTCCATCATCAATGCCGCCGCTCCGGTGACAAAAGGAGCGGCCATGCTCGTGCCACTGAAAGAATCATAGCCTCCGCCTGAACGGGTTGTTAAGATATCTATGGCAGGCGCAACAAGGTCGGGCTTTACGTAAATATCACTGCGCGTATATCCGCGCCCCGAAAAATCTGCAATGCTTCCGATTCTTGCGTCGTAACCTCCGACCGATATGACATTCGATGATGTTGACGGCAGAGTCAATGTTGTATTTATACTCGGACGTGAAAACGCCGTATCATTTGTGACATCTTCAAGTGTCGGCAGCCAGATATCAAACCTGCCGTCTACAACCTGCTCGCCCTTGACGATTAGCTTCCAGATGCCCTGCTGTATTTCCGAGCCTCTGCCGTCAAAAAGAAAAAGCACCTCCTGCCCTTGGGTGTAATGTGTGGGCAGACTGTAGAATACGGATATATATACTCCGTCAAGATTTGCGAAGGAATAGCGCTCCCGCGGCAGAATTACACCTGTTGTTTTTCCGCCGGGCGAAACCAGTTCAAACGTAAAAGTATCCACGAAGTTTTTCCACAGTGTCATATAGATTTTCGAGAGATTTCCCGACGCGGCGAATTCGACATTTATTGTCTGACCCTGAGCGATTTTATCCGAATAATGGTGCGCTGCCGAGCCTTCGTTTCCTGTTGCGACACATATAACCGATTTCCATTCTTCTGACATTGAATCTATATAGGTTTCAAACAGGGACTGCCCGTCGTGCGAGCCGTTGTTTGTTCCGAAGCTGAGATTAACAGAAACGGGCATATTAAGCTCCTGCGCCTTATCAAAAATATATTTGATAGCACGCATGACCTCCGTGGTTCGCGCGAAAGATCTGTTTCCCAGCTTTACGACAATCAGTGAGGCTTCGGGCGCGGCGCCTTTTTCGCGCCCGCGGCTCTGTCTTCCGTTTCCGGCGGCAACACCTGCCACGGCAGTGCCGTGTCCGTTTTCATCAAGATTCGGTATGACGCTTTGCGGCTCTTTGTTGCTTAAAGCGGTATTTAATTGGCTGTTGTTGTACTCTACACCTTTTTTAAATCCGGGTGGGGGATTGCCGTTTCTTGTCTGGTCCCAGAGGAATAGAACTCTGCTTGTGCCGTCCTCGTTTCTGAAATCGGGGTGTGTGTAGTCAATGCCTGAGTCGATGATACCGACTATTGTGCCCTTGCCTTTGAGAGCGAATTTCACGCTTTCCTGAACCTGAGTTATACAGGAGCTTCTTAAACTGTCGCTGAGCGAATATGTAAGCGTTTTAGGGAGTTCGATGTATTCAATCTCTTTGTATGAATAGAGTTTGGGTATCTGCTCGGGACTCAGAATTGCAATTGCATAGTCACTGCTTAAAATTTCTATATCAATCTTCAATTCCTCTTCAACTTTTCTGATATCACCGTTATATTTAATTATAACCTCAAGCTTGCCGTTATTCTGTGTCAGCCTTGGGTCGAACCTTATAAGATCCTCAATCTTACTAGATATCAAATCCGGCAAATGTTTATCCCTCCTAAAAAATCCTGTCAATACTATTTATATGAATCTTTTCATACTTCCATTTTGAATTGTCCCATATATAACCATAAATATTGTTGTACCATATGCCTATCGGATACATCCAAAAGGAATTTTCACTGTCCGTCCAGACATAGATGTAAAGAAAAACATATTTCAGAATCATATCAGGATTTTCATTTTTGTTCCATGAACAGCCTGTTGGGATGACGCTAGGGGCGGGCGACGGCGGATACAGGATTATTTTGCGTTTCGCTTTATTATTCGGCATAAATTCTCCTCCCTGCAGGACGCAAAAAAAATATTACAATCCATTATATGCAGCAGGTTTCTTAAATTTCTCTTTGATTTATTCATTAACTAATAATGCCCGCGGAAGAATCAAAAATCTGCGGATTTTTGCGCAGCCCGCATTAAATAAACAATATCCTTTATATGAACCCTGCATATTATTATATAGAGTACATATTAAGGAGAATTGTATATGCCGAATAACACCATGGATTTAAATACCCGCGGGAATTTACAGGTCTCTGTTTTTGCTGAAGACGTTGGGCTGCCCGCAGATAATGCAACCGTTCAGATCACGCCGACAGGCGACAAAACAAAAGTTATTGAAGAATTCAAAACCAATTCCTCAGGGAGAACCCCCACCTTCGAGCTTCTATCGCCGCCTTTGGAATTTTCTTTGGAGCCGGGGGAGGGGAAACCATATTCAGAGTACGATGTAAACATAAAAATGGAAGGCTATCAGCCGATCAATATTGAGGGAGTACAAATTTTGCCCACAGTAACTGCGCTGCAGAAAGCCCGTTTGATGCCTCTTGAAAAGATAGAGGAAAAACCGGAAAACATACTTGTCGAGCAGCATACCTTATGGGCCACTTTCCCTCCCAAAATACCTGAGGCAAGCGTAAAACCGCTGCCTGAATCATCGGGCTTCATTGTGCTTCAAGAGCCTGTCGTGCCAGAATATGTCGTAGTACATGCGGGAGTGCCTACAGATACGTCCGCCGAAAACTTTTGGATACCCTTTAAGGACTATATTAAAAATGTGGCAAGCTGTGAGATATATTCAACCTGGCCCACTGCAACAATTGAGGCAAATGTTTTGGCAATCCTCTCTTTTACCCTAAACAGAGTGTATACGGAATGGTACAGAGGAAAGGGATTTAATTTTACCGTCACCAATTCAACTGCCTATGATCAGGCATTTTCGTACGGACGCAATATTTTTCAAAACATATCCGAAATCGTTGATTATCTGTTCACAAACTATGTGACCAAGCCGGGTATCCGTCAGCCGCTTTTCACACAGTATTGTGACGGGCAGAAAGTATCCTGCCCGAATTGGCTGGAACAATGGGGCTCCAAAAATCTTGGGGATAAAGGGTTTACATCCGTAAACATATTGAAGAATTACTACGGTCCGGAAATCTATCTGGCACAGGCCGAAAAAGTGTCGGGAGTGCCGGTATCCTTCCCCGGCGTAACTTTGCAGGTTGGTTCAACGGGTGAAAGTGTCAGGATTATTCAGGATCAGCTTAATGCTATTTCCAACAATTATCCTTTAATCGGCAAGCTGAAGGTTGACGGAATTTTCGGCGAACAAACACGAAAGGCCGTTATGACCTTCCAGCAGATATTCAATCTCCCTCAATCAGGTGTTGTCGATTTTGCAACATGGTACGCAATTTCGAATATATTTGTTTCTGTTAAGAGACTGGCGGAACTGGTCTAGGAGAAAATCAGCATATGAATATCGGGGCTGCATCAAAACGATGAAAAAATCGTCCTGATGCAGTCCCTGATTATACAGTGTCTTTGCTATTGATTTTTGACATTAATGTTCTGATAAAATTTTATTGACTAAAACATAATTGTATTGTAAAATATTAATATTAGTAAAATTAACTAATATTTAAGGGGATTTTTGAAACGAATATAGGAGGATTGTAGATGGCAGTTTGCCCAAAATGTAAAAGAAAACTAAAACCGACAGACTGGGGGCAGATATGCCCCGGCTGCGGAGTTAATCTTATGTTTTACGGCTTTGAGGACCGTTTTTACACGGATGCAAAATATGCGGAAATGGGTTTTGCAAAAGTCCGCGTATGGCTGATGAAGGTCAAAACTGCGTTGATAGGCGGCAAGCTGCAGATTGCGAGGCTTTCTTTGATGCTTTTGCCGGTCGTCGCCTTATTGATTCCTCTGGGCAGCCTGACTGTCTCTCTTCCCCTTTACAGCAAGAATATTTCAATCGGCGGCATCGGAATTTATACCGCGTTTACGGACGGGACATTTTCCGCCCTTGGCGGTCTGAAGGATGCTTTGATTGTCGGCGATACCGTCTCCCGCCTCCAAACAGAATTTTTTGCGTTAATTGGTATTGCGGCTTTCGCTGTGCTGATTTTTCTGTGCGAAATTCTTTGCTTTATAAGTATCAAAAAAATGTCTGTTATCCTGTGCATACTCTCAATGCTCGGAATAGCGGACACTGTCTTTTTAATGATTTATTTCAGAGGGATTGCCAATGCCGCATCAAAGACCGGCTCTTTGATTGAAGCGAGTAATGGTTTCGGAGGTTATGCGCTGCTTGCCGCATTTTTTACCTTGTTTGTTCTTAACGCAATTATAGTTAAAAAAGGCTTATACATAGAATACAAAGAGGGCGACCTTTACAGAGTCGAGGTTGCGCGAAAGCTGAAAAGAGGCGAGATTACCCTCGACGATATCCCACAGCCCATATATGAAACCGAGCAAGAGAGGGAAGAAAGAGAGAAGAGCATTCTCGAGCAATCCATGCAGGGAGGTGGGGAACAGTGAACGAAAATATAAACAGCAGAATTGACAGGTTGGAGCAGAATGAAAAAAAGAAAAAGCAGATAATTGCGGTAACAGTAATTATTCTTGTAGTTATTTTTTTTACGGGCGTTTTCTGGGGGGCTAAAAGGGTACTTCAGACCGAAGAAACACAGGAGCCTGAAGCTGAGCATGTTGCAAGCCTCACAGCAATTCTCGAAACCTCTCAGGGAAAAATAGATTTCTTAAACAATCTCGTCCTTGATACAGCCGACTGCAGCCGGACAAAGCTTTCCGTCAGTACGGCTCTTGACATTCCGGATGACAGCATAAAAGCTGAACCGGAAGATGAAAAAATGCTGACGGCAATAAAATATATGAAAGATGATATGCTTTCGTCCGTCCTTGAAAAATATCCTTCAAAAGCTTACGAATTCAACGAGGATTTTGCCGATGAGCTTATCCCGGTAGCTTTCACTGAAAATGATTTGATTTCAGCCGACTGTAAAGAGGGCAGCGTTGCCGAAGACGGAACAGTTGAAGATGCGGATTATTATTTTTTGACTTTTAAATTCTGCGGGACGGCATACCCGCCAAGCGCGAATAATGCATTATACGTCAATTTCAATATGGGAGCCAAAGAAAAAATCCTTGAGAGTCTTAAAACAGAGATTTCGTCAATGGCATCGGTCGATGCTTCGAAAATTACATGCAACGGTTTTGAGATAAACGCTAAGTCAAACCGCTTAACAGATAAACTTGAATATATAAACTACGTCCGCGGCTATGATGTTGAGCTTACCCTGACATTTAAGGGTGATTTTGCGGCTTTAGGGACGCGGAAAATCAGCTTTTCATTCACTTCAACAGATAAATTTTCTTTCACATGGGCGGGAGTTAAGCTTGACATGCATGAACTAAGCCTTGAAAAAGGCGGTACGGATACCATTATGGCATTTAGAACCCCAGAGGAGGATGTTGTCGTAACATGGACTTCATCAAATGAGGACATAGCTACCGTTGATGAGGACGGCTATGTAAAAGGCCGTAAAACCAGCGCTGAGCCTGCAATCATCACAGCCTCCTTTGAACACCTCGGCCATACATACAGCGATACCTGTGAGGTATATGTGACAATACCGGTCAAATCAATAGTGATTTCAAAAGAAAATCTGAAACTGAAGGTCGGTGAAACAGCGGCATTGTCTGCCGAAATTTCTCCGGAGGATGCTACAATCAAAGGAATGCTATGGTATACGGACGACGAGGCTGTTGCCTCTGTTGATAAAAACGGCGTTGTCACAGCAACAGGTGCCGGCGAAACCACTGTTTATGTTCTCTCCGCTGATGGATACTTTAAATCCTCCTGCACAGTAACTGTTACTGAATAAAGAAACGGAGAAGTGAAAGATGGCTGAACAGAAATTTACGAATATCGTCGAAAAGGTCTTTGGAGCTGAATCTAATTCGGCGGCAAAGCTTGAAAAGGATAAACTTAATAAATATAAAGACATTGCGACAAAAATGTTCAACACCCCTGTATTGAGGCCGAAAGAAATGGCATTTCCCGCAATTGCCGAATTTGCCTCAAATATTCTGTTTGGCGTTACGGTTTACAGAACATTGTACTTTGTCAATGTCCTGAAAATCGACATGATTTATGTAACGGCCATACTAACTCTTATCAGTATTTGGGATGTTCTGAATGATCCTCTCATGGGCATCGCATATGACAAAACACGCACACGCTGGGGCAAAGCGAGACCTTTTATGCTTTTTGCACCGATTCCGTATTTTTTAAGCACGGCGGTTTTATACAGCGGGGCGCTGTTTTTAACCAGTGACAAAACCGATGATCCTAAAAAAATTATTTTCGTTTTTGTATCTTTGTTTATTCAAGAGACATTTCAGACTATTTATGCTCTCCCGAAAGGCAATATGCCCACACTGATGACACCGAATCCAAAAGACAGAATCACACTCGGGCTTGTTACACAATATATCGGCGGATTCGGTTCAAACCTTGTATATGTGATTTTTTTGCCCTTGCAGGACCTAAACCGCTGGGGAGTCACAAACGTATCAATGGCGGCAATCTTTTCAATTCTCGGCTGCGCCTGCGCCTGCCTTGGCGCCGCAGGCAATATAGCAATGGCAGTAGGCTGCCGCGAAAGAATACTGCTCCAGCCAAAGCCCGCGCCTGTGACAAAAACCATGTTCTATGTGCTGAAGAACAAATATGCGCTGAGAAATTTTATTGCCGACTTTGCAACGGGCTGGTGGAGCAACGGCGGATATTCGTGGGATGTTGTGACCCAGCTTGAAATATTCGGCGGCGCCTTCAAAAGCACATTGTTCTATACGCCGCACAACATAATTGATCCTTTGAGCGTTACCTTCATCCCTAAATTTCAGAAGTTCTTTAAATATAACAACAAAAAAGCATTTATCTGGCTGCGGTTATGGGATGATGTATGCAGTATAATGATTTTTGTAATCGGTCAGTTCTATATTGACAAGTCCTGGATAGTAGGAGGAATTTTTGCGTTTTTCTTTGGCCTCAATGCAATAAACAACGCTCCGTCAAAAGTATTTGAGGCAGAAATCGGCAGGGAAATAAATGACTACACTGAATATATGACCGGTGAAAGGCCTGACGGAACTTTCGGTCTGTTGACGAATCTTTTGAAAAAAGTAACATCACCTCTCAACGCTCTAATGACAATGGCGGTTTTCAAATGGTCTGGCTATGACGCAACTCTTCAAATGGCTCCATGGGCGCAGGGCAGCAAGGTAATATACAGAAAGGTATTTTTCCTGTACGAAGTGTTAAACGGTCTTCCGGGTTTGCTGAAATTAATTCCGTACATTTTCTATGATTTGTCAGGGAAGAAAAGAGAGGATATGTATATCGCTCTCAATGAACGCCGTGCATACATGGCAAAAGAAAAAGAGGGCGAACTGTCCGAGGAAATGGAGGCAATGGTTGAAATGCTGGAAGGGGAAAAAGAGACAACGTAGTGATAAAAAAACCGATAGCATCAAAGCATCTTTGGGTATATGCTGCTTCTATCCTCTGATTAATTTGTGAAAGGATATTATGTATGTGCAAATTGACAGGGCTTCCGAATATCGGCAAAAAACTGGAGGAACAGCTTATCAGTATCGGAATTGAGACACCGGAGCAGTTGAAAGCGGCGGGGAGCAAGGGAGCCTGGCTCAAAATAAAAGCCGTTGATTCATCCGCGTGCTACAACAGGCTTTGTGCGCTTGAGGGCGCAATTCAGAGTATACACTGGCATAATCTGTCCCCGGAAGCCAAACAGGATTTAAAGGAATTTTACAGAAAAAACAAATAATCTAAACAGCTCTTTGGAATGGCCAAAAACAGCCATTCCCTTTTGTTTTTACCCGTTTTCACGGCCTCCTAATTACAAATTGTTGACAAAATATTCACGAAGTAATATACTTTTTAAAGCTAAGTTTTTTGTCAAAATCTGAGAGGTGCTTGTAATTGAAACAAGAATTTTCTACCGTTATCAGACCCAAAAGAGGATTGTTTGAGATTGACCTTAAAGAAGTCTTTAAGTATAAAGATCTGGTTGTCCTTTTCACCAAACGTAATTTTACTTCTGTCTACAAACAAACTATTCTTGGTCCGGCATGGGCTATCATCCAGCCTTTATTGACAACGGTTGTCTTTACAATAGTTTTCGGCAACATAGCTCATCTAGATACAAACGGAATACCCCCGTTTTTATTTTATCTGTGCGGCAGTATTGCGTGGTCATATTTTTCGACATGCTTTACCGGCACCGCAAGCACCTTTGTCAGCAATGCGGCAATTTTCGGCAAGGTGTATTTCCCGAGAATCATTATCCCCGTCTCCATAGTTGTTACAAACCTGATTTCTTTTGGCATCCAGTTCGTGTTTTTTATCGGATTTCTGATTTTCTATGTTCTCAATCCGTCATACGGCATTCAGCCGGATTATATTTTAATGCTTCTTCTTCCGCTGATATTGCTGCAGATGGCTCTGCTCGGTCTGGGCTTCGGCATAGTGGTTTCCTCCGTGACGACGAAGTACCGTGATTTATCAATGCTTGTCAGCTTTGGAGTTCAGCTCTGGATGTATGCCACGCCAATTGCTTATTCGGTAGCTGAGGTTCCCCAAAAATGGCAGGGAATATACATGCTCAACCCTGTTACTCCGGTTATTGAAACTTTCCGGCAGGCCTTTCTTGGCACGGGAGCTTTTTCGCCCGGGTATTATGCGATTAGCTGGGCAATTACCCTTGGCGTCCTGTTATTAGGCATAATAATGTTCAACCGGGTTGAAAAAACATTTATGGATACTGTTTGACAGAGGTGCGGTATGAGCGATACGGTTATTAAGGTTGAAAATGTTTCAAAGCAATACCGCCTGGGCGCAATAGGCGGCGGCACTTTGCACGGTGATTTGCAGAGCCTGATGGCAAGGATTAAAGGCAAAGAAGATCCGAACATGCAAATTGGCGAGGCATATACAAAAAACGTGAGATTCCTTGCACTGGATGATGTTTCATTCGATGTTCAGCAGGGGGATACGCTCGGAATAATAGGCCATAACGGCGCGGGTAAATCGACAATGCTTAAACTCCTTTCGCGCGTAACTGCGCCCACAAAGGGTACAATTTCACATAACGGCAGGATTGCAAGCATGCTTGAGGTCGGCACGGGTTTTCATCCGGAACTGACTGGCAGGGAGAATGTCTATCTCAACGGTGCTATACTCGGCATGAGTCGTGTCGAAGTATCTCGGAAATTTGATGAGATAGTCAGCTTTGCCGAAATGGAGCGGTTTATTGACACTCCGGTGAAAAGATATTCAAGCGGGATGTATGTAAAGCTCGCTTTTGCCGTTGCGGCTCATCTTGATTCGGAAATCCTTGTTATGGACGAGGTTCTTGCTGTCGGAGATATGAAATTTCAACAGAAATGTCTTGGCAAAATGGGCGATGTTGCGGATAAGGAAGGGCGGACGGTTCTTTATGTCAGCCATAATATGAACACAATCCGTCAGCTCTGCAATCGCTGTGTTGTGCTTGACCACGGGAAAAAGATTTTTGACGGTGAAGTTGAGGACGCAATATCAATCTATTCGGAAACAGATTCAAACCTACGGGAAACGGATATTGACCTCTCGCAAAAGAGGATGAAGCATCTTAAAGGTTCAGATGTACTCATAAAAATGACAAGAATCAGACTGCTTGATAAAAAATTGCCGGTCTACAACGCAAACGAACCCATAAATATAGAATTGACGATTAATTCATTTATAAATATTAATAATTATTATTTGCGAATTGAAGTTTCCGGTATGGATGACATAAAAATCGGGGCTACAATCAGTGAATCTTTCGGCCCGCTGAATAAAGATGAAGAGAAAATAATCAATTTCAAATTTTCACCCGACGGATTGGTTGACGGCAAATATAAAGTTACTTTGATTTTGTTTGAAATGAATGAGTTTGGCAACAATCGAGACCTTGACGGAGTATCTCCGTGCTTTATATTTGAAATTCAAAACAGCAATTTTATCGAATGGCATGCCCGCCGCTGGGGGAGCATTAGGTTTGATGATTTAAAACTGGTATAAAATAAAAAAACCGCCCTTTAGGGCGGTTTTTTTATATCAGTCCGGTTTTATTTCGCAGACTTTCACTATTTTTTTGCTATACTTTTGCACGCATTTCCATTTTCATAAGATACAGCCTTTTTCAACATCATATCAATTTTATTAATATATATATAATTATCAAAACCCTTTATATTATTGATTAACTCGTCATATGATTCGCACAAATGAAATGCAATATCATCAGGGTCAATAACGATATTTCTGCTCTTCTTATATTCCTCCCAATCGGGAGTGAACAGCCAGCATGGTTTTCGCGTCAGGCAAAAATCAAAAGAAACCGATGAATAATCGGATATCAGTGCATCAGACGCAGCCAGAAGATCTGTAATATCTCCGTAATATGTAACGTCAACCACCGACTTATCAGGTGTAGTATCATCACGACTGTCTGCACAGGCGGGATGATATTTTACAAAAACTACCCATTTTCCGCCGAATCTTTCTTCAAGGGCTGTACGAAGTCTCGAATAATATTTGTCTTCATTCACAATTTCATTTGCGAGGCGAAAATTCCTCCTGAATGTAGGGGCATAAAGAAGAATTTTTGTTGTTTCATCAAGATTGTATTTAGAAAGAACTTCTTTTCTTATCTGAGTATTATCATCAAACAACGCATCATTTCGTGCGCACCCTTTTTTTAAAAATTCACCATCGTAGAAGTATGAATCTTTTATTAATCTGTATCCCAGTTCACTGCCGACCATAATGATATCGGTCTGTTTTGAATCCAATATACATTTTTTAATATATGGGTCACTATAATCAACCGAAGAACCCAATGTTCCGTCAAATCCTTTGAATCCGATGTCACCATGCCAGGTCTGAACAAAGTATTGATTCCTTTTCTTGTGATAATAATATGTGTTTCTGTGATTAAAACACCAGACTCCGGCTGTAGCTTTTTCTATATAACTTTGAAGCGAACCATTTTGAATACATCTCGCATTTTCTTTCAACTCTTCAGGGATATTGGGCTTTTTATTATAATCAAACAGCCAGACGAATTCAAATTTTTCCGGATAATTATCTCTTAGGTATTCATAAATAGCTCTCGGATTGCATGAATAATTTTTGCCGCAAAAACTTGAAAAAACAATTTTGTTCCTTTTTACGGGAAGAAGCTTGCAATACAATTCAAAAAAAAGTCCTTTAATTTCTCCGATTATCATTTCATTACCCTGCAATATTAATAGTATAGTTCATATTTGACAAACCGCATTTTCAGCCCAAATCTGCGGATTTTGCGTAGCTCGAATTAAAATAAAAACGAGAACACTATTGTTAAATATAAATATATACTAGCATTCACTAATATTGTTTGCAATTATTATAAAGAATTTAAGAAATTTTTGTTTGCAAATTTTGCAGATCACATTAATATGTTGTGTCTGCAGAAATAAAGGATTGAAAAATGCAAAAAAAGGGCGGATAATCCGCCCTTTTTTTAGACAAAACTGTCGAATGATTTTTTACTTCTTATATTTGCTGATAGTCAGCCAGATTGAGGATATATTGCCGTCTACCTGAGTATAATTAATTTCAAACTTTGCATCGCTCCAGGCGCGGGCTTTGCCGTCAGGCATGAATTTCCTGTATTCGATGCAGTCAAAAATCCATGTTTTTACATTATCAGGATGCGCCTTGTCATATTGCATCGAAGCGGCATTACAGAAAATTTGAGATGCATAGTTAAGAAACTTTTCCTCTTCATCAAAAATGAAAGCATTGTTCATTAATTTTATCGTTGCTGAAATTACATGATAACCTGCATCATAATTAATATCAACACGAATGGTATACCCGTTGGATTCTATGTATTGAGAATGAGTATAATAAAATGAATTAATCTTTGTACCGCCGGATTTCGCGGCGTTCGATGTGGATGCCGATTCTGAAACCGGAAGCGATTCCGATGTTGCCTTCGTTGTTGATTCCGCTTCTTTTTCTTCAACAGTGGGGAAAGACGCCCACACGTACTTTAATAAGTTATCGGCGTTTGAGCCCGAAATTCCGATTACCGGAGGCTCTGTCTCTGCTTCGGTGGCCGTTGTTTCCATCATTGAATAAAGCGCATCCGATAACGGGGTGCGGCAGGTAATAGACAGCGTATAACCGGATATTTCACCGTTCATATAACTGCATAATATATAAAACCTGACATTTCCCCAACAGTGTGAAACGTTGTTTGTATATTCTTCTTCGTTAAAGCAATTTTGCACCCAGGCTCTGGCTTCATCTGCATTTGAACCATCAAACGGCATTGTGGCGCAATACCCGAGATAATTAATTGCTCCTTCCTGCAGATCTTTATAACTAACAGTTGAAGAGGAGCATCCAACTTCAAATTCAGCCAGAATCACAGTATTATCAGGTTTATATTGAAAACTATAGCGGAAATAAGTACCTTTTTTTGTTAATGTCTTTGAAGTAACATAATAGTTAATATTATTTTCGACCGAAGTAACGGGCTCATTTTTTTTCCCCGCTTCAGTCATATCAAACATAAAGTCTTTATTAAGCTTTGCGCTAAAGGCGAGAGCGTTTGAGCCGTCTATTGAATCAATTACGGTGGCGGTCGTGGAGCCGTCTGCCGTAGCGTCAGTGCCAACTGACTGTTTTACACATGCTGTAATGGGAATCATTATACAGATTGCCAAAAAAATTGCGACAAATTTTTTCATGCCTATGCCTCCCTTTGAACGATATTTTAACATATTTTGGATATTTTTACAATGTCATTTACAAATAAATAGTATTAAGGATGAAACAGAAAGATAATTTCACCTCTTGCGGACGACCGATGGTCGCCCCTACATTATCACAAAACCTCATATGGTAAAATTGTCGATTCTGCAAGTCATAAATATCACCTATTAAATTATTCAATTTATAAACAATCTTCTCTCCACTTTTCAGGAATGCTTTCAATGTATTCCCAAATCTCTTATAATCTTTTTCGCCACGAATAATATGGTCGTGAAAGAGTTCTTGACAAATAGAAAACCCTATTTGTTTTGTGACAACACCTTTCATTTGTTGTACGACGGTGGAAATCGTAGGGGCGACCATCGGTCGTCCGAATTCATCTGCCTGGATTTAATCTTAGGGGCGAGCATCGCTCGTCAGAATTCATCTTCATTGCGGACGACCATTGGTCGTCCCTACATTATCCCAAATATTCAGACTATCTCTCCGATACAGCAATCTTCGCCGACGCCTGTGATTTTTACATCGCACAGCCCGCTGCAGCAGCCGTTTGGCTGAGGTATCTTAACGGGTGTGTAGTTTGCCGTATAGCCGTGAGCCGCTCCGCTGCTTGTGCGTTCCTCTATCAGGACATTCACGATTCTGCCGACCTGCCTTTTCAAAAAATCCATACGCACCTTTTCGGCGGCCGCTATCATCAGGCTGCTTCTTTTTTCTTTTTCGGCTCTGGTGATTTGCGGCTCCATCTGAGCTGCTTTTGTGCCTTCTCTGGGGGAATAGGGGAAGACATGAACCTTTTCAATGCCCGTCCGTTGAACAAAGGACAGCGATTCTTCAAACTCCTCCTGCGTCTCTCCGGGGAAACCGACCATAACATCGGTTGAAATTGTTGCGTCACTGAAGTTCTTCCTCAGACTGCGGCAAAGAGCTTCATATTCGGAGGAAGTATAATGCCTGTTCATGCGTTTGAGCGTTTCGTCACTGCCGCTTTGCAGTGAAATATGAAACTGTGGGCACAGCTTTTCCTGCTTGCTTAAACGCTCTATGACGCTATCCGTAATATGGTCAGGCTCAAGCGAGCCGAGGCGTACACGTTTGATTTGTTCGAAGGAGCAGGCAAGCTCCACGGCATCGCAAATCGATTTTTTGATATCGCTGCCGTATGCTGAAAGGTTGATGCCGACAAGCACACATTCGGAAAAACCCGCATTGGCAATGCCGTGGAGCTCCTGCTTCAAATCCTCAAGCGGCTTTGAACGGACCCTGCCTCTTGCAAAGGGGATGATGCAGTATGAGCAAAACCTGTTGCATCCGTCTTCAATTTTAATATTTGCCCTTGTGCGGGTACGAAATCCACTGATTATTTCGCCGCAGAATTTGTCTCCGTTTTTATGCGGGATAATATTGATTTGTCTCTGCCCGCAGGTAAAAAAGTCATTGAGCGCATTGAGAATACTGTCATTGCTTTTGTTTCCCAGCACAATGTCCGCCTCAGGCAGTTCTTCAGAAACAGTCGGATAAGCCTGCGGCAGGCAGCCTGTCAGGACAATAACGCTATCTGGGTTGCCGCGTTTGAACCTGCGAACGGCCTGCCTCGTTTTTCTGTCACTTTCTGCCGTAACGGTACATGAGTTGATGACATATACATCCGCTTTGTCATCACTGTCAACAATCTCATAGCCGTTTTTCTCAAAACCTTCTGCCATTAACTGCGTTTCATATTGATTTACCTTGCAGCCAAGTGTGTAAAATGCGACTTTCATAATCAAACCTCTTATTTTCTGACTGCACTCAATTATACATTAGTTCCATTTAATATTCAATGCTAATAAAAAAGGATGCTAATAAAAAAGGACTTCCGAGCATATATTTTTACAAACTATGGGGGTGTTGCTATGACAAAAAATAAATCCATAAAACAGCTCAAAGGCATTATTGCACTTATTCTGTCCATTGCTCTTCTGCTTCCCTCAATGGGATTTTCCGTTTTCGCATCCGGAGACGGGGCGATTAAGGAGGAATCCTATATGACGGAGGCGGAAGCCGAGGCAGCTGTCGAGGCAGCGGCAGCGTCATCGACGGCAGCCCAGCCTGCCGCATCCGATTTGCCTGTCGAGGTGAGGGCGAAGGCCGCAATACTGATGGATGCAACAACAGGCAAGGTGCTCATTAAAATGAATGAGCATGATAAGCTGTATCCCGCCTCCGTCACAAAAATAATGACCCTTCTGCTTGTTGCCGAGGCAATTGATTCGGGTAAAATCGTATTGACGGATATTATTACCGCGAGTGCTAACGCAGCGTCAAAGGGCGGCTCTCAGATTTGGCTGAAAGAGGGCGAAACAATGACCGTGGATGAGCTGCTCAAAGCGACAGCTATTTACAGCGCAAACGATGCGTGCACAGCCCTCGGCGAATTTATCGCGGGGAGCGAAGAAGCGTTTATTGCCATGTGCAATGATCGCGCGCAAGAGCTTGGCATGAATGATACCCATTTTGATAACTGTACCGGTCTTGACGACACCACAACCACACATCTTACAAGCGCATACGATATAGCCCTTATGTCAAGGGAGCTTCTCAAGCATGAAATGATATTAAACTACACAACCGTCTGGATGGATACTCTGAGAGGCGGTCAGACGGAGCTTGTCAACACAAACAAGCTTGTTCGCTTTTATCAGGGGGCTACAGGCTTAAAAACAGGAACAACGAGCAAAGCGGGCTGCTGTCTCTCGGCAACTGCGCTCAGGGAGGGGACGCACCTGATTTCTGTTGTTCTTGGCAGTTCAAGCAGTGATGACCGCTTTAACGGCGCAAAGGCAATGCTTAACTGGGGATTTGCAAATTATGAAACCGTCGCTCCTGCCATTGATTCATCCCTGATAACAGACGTATCCGTTATTAAGGGTGTTGACGAAGCTATAACCCCCATTTTGCCTGAAATCGCGCCTATACTTATTGCAAAAGGGCGTCAGGATGATTTGCAGCAAACTGTCCAGATTTCCGTGGATGTTCAGGCACCTGTTGAAAAAGGGCAGAAGCTAGGCAGCGTCACAATAACTCTGGACGGCGAAACTGTAGGCGAATATATTCTGACCGCGCCCGAGGCTGTTGCCAAGCTGTCCTTCGGCATCGTATTCCTGCGTATGCTCAAGGCATTATGTGGATAAAATATCAGCAACAGTCGGGTGAACAAATTATTAAAAAACATGCTATACTATTGAAATGTTATCAGAAATCGGTTAGAATAAATAAAAAGTGATTGTTAAAAGAAAAAAGGTGGAGAGAGAATGTCAGTTCGTTTAAATAGCAAGTATGCAGGCGATGATATCTCAAAGTCGTTAGCGGCGCTTGAGCCGGAGATATTGAAAGCTCACAAGCAGCTTCACGAGGGTACGGGAGCGGGCAATGATTTCTTGGGTTGGCTCGACCTTCCCGTTAATTATGATAAAGCAGAGTTTGCGGCAATCAAAGCGGCGGCAAAAAGAATTCAGGATAATTCAGAGGTTCTGATTGTTATAGGCATAGGCGGCTCATATCTCGGGGCGAGGGCTGTAATTGAATTCATCAAATCACAGAATTATAATATTCTTAAAAAATCTACACCGGACATTTATTTTGCCGGCAATACAATCAGTTCAGAAGCACTCATTGGGCTTATTGAAATCTGTGAGGGCAGGGATTTCTCGGTTAATATCGTTTCAAAGTCAGGCACAACAACTGAGCCTGCGGTGGCATTCAGAGTTTTCCGCAACCTGCTTATAAAAAAATACGGCCCGCAGGAGGCCACAAAGAGAATATATGCGACAACTGATAAAGCAAGGGGAACGCTCAAATCGCTTGCAGCGAGAGAGGGCTATGAGAGCTTTGTCGTGCCGGACGATGTGGGCGGAAGATATTCCGTCCTTTCGGCAGTCGGTCTTTTGCCGATAGCCGTTGCGGGCATAGATATAGATGAGCTTATGCACGGCGCCGCAATGGCGAGAGAAGAATATGCAAACCCGAATTTGAGCGAAAATGCCTGCTATCAATATGCCGCATTGAGGAATATCCTCTACAGGGGCGGCAAAAAGATTGAAATGGTTGTCAGCTATGAACCGTCCTTCTCGATGATGGGAGAATGGTTCAAACAGCTTTTCGGTGAAAGCGAGGGTAAGGACGGCAAGGGAATTTTTCCGTCAGCCGCAGTTTTCTCAACCGACCTGCATTCGATGGGGCAATATATTCAGCAGGGTGAACGTCATCTTTTTGAGACTGTCGTTACCTTCAAAAAATCTAAGAGAGACATTGTGATTGAAAACGACCCCGAAAATATTGACGGGCTCAACTTTCTTGTGGGCAACACCCTTTCATATGTCAATCAAAAGGCATTTGAGGGCACAGTGCTTGCACATACGGACGGCGGGGTGC
>CAZBHG010000011.1:19252-24246 GCA_964491735.1 uncultured Eubacteriales bacterium | reverse complement strand
CAGAATTAAAACCTTATTCCGTCAGCTTTATAAATTCTTCAAAAGACACAACCTTGATTTCTGCATCAGGATTCAGCCCGTAAAACAATTTGAATCTTTCTGCCCAGATTTCTTCGGAAGGAGAGCTGCACCATAGATATTTGGAGCCGGGCAGTTCAAAAACGTAGATAATCTCCGCTCCCTGAGCGTCCTGCTGCCTTGCATATGAAATACGCGCTGTATCATATTTATAAATCCGACCATAGATACTCAACCAAAATATTAAGTAGCCGAGAACCACGGCAAAAATAACTGCAATCAAAATTTTATTTTTCTGCGCTTTTTCACTGAAGCTGCTGCTGATTAAGATATCTATATATAACAGGAGCATAAAAAATTGCGGCAAAAAACATCTGCTTCCAATCGGCGTAACTGCCAGCAGCGGTACTGTTAAAATGATAACGCTTAACACTGCAAAAACGGCTTTGCTTTTTTCACCCACGCTTTCTAAACAAACAGCCGGCAGGGCAATTAATGTTATCAGCAGAATACAGGTCACGGCGAAATCGAATAAATCCGTAATTCCCCATGAGCTGTCAGCTTTTTTAATCACAGTATAGAGCGTTGCAAAAAAGTTCAAAGACATTAAGATATAAGATGCAGTCCTGCTGCCTTTCCCGGCCTTTTCCGGCTTTGAGTGTCTGACAACGATGACAAAAAGCAAAACGGTGATTACCGCAAACAAAAACGCATTGTTATAAAAAAGCTGGGATTGTATTGTATCCGTATAATTATCAATTGCCTGCGAAAGGTAACCGTCAATGCCGTCAGCCATAGTGCGGTATTCGTCGCTGTCGGATGCAATCAGGCCGTATGCTCCGTTTGCAAACATGCAGACTGCACCGGCTATGCTACCAAACAGGAAGGCGAAATGAGTCAGATATGCTTTTTTAAACCGAATAAGCGTGTAAATAATGATAATAACTGCTGCAGCTACCTGATAAATCGTTACATGCTCAACATAAAGCGAGCCTGCAAAACCCAGCAGCACAGCCCATAACACATCCGATTTCCCGTATCGCGGAGTTCCCTCCTCAAAAATGTTCCTTACTATATAAATATATAATAGAAAATTTAAAGCAGGGAGGCCGTAATTTACATATCCCGCAGACCAGACAACGGACTGACGAAAAATCACATAGGGCATTGCAAAAAACAACAATATTATGCTTATGAGACCAAGCGGAGTGAAATTTTTACTTGATAACTTATGGATTAAATACAAAGTCAAGGTAACGAAAAGCGCCGTCAAAACACTTCTTAGTATATAAAGCCTGCTGAAGATAAGCTCCCAGATGTTTCCGAGATATCTTCCGTTATAATCTGCAAACCAGCACCTGAGCCGTTCAACGCCAATACTGCTCCCCCATGCCCAGTCGTCCCCGGTATATGGAAAGAGGAAGCATAAAACACCGAATATTAAAAAGAACGCCAGGCAAATCAATGAACTGATGTTTAATCTGCTTTTAACCTTCATCTTAACTTCCCAACTTAATATTATTATCATTCTTCTCCGGATAAGGAAATATTGGAATTATATCACTAAATATTATTTTTTGCAATCTCAAATGATTAATCCGAATATATGTTTTGCATTAATCTCATCTGATATTCTCCGGACGCTAAACTAAATTCTATAGAGTGCGTCTGCAAAAAACAACAGAAGCTGCCGAAAACCCGACAGCTTCTGTTGTTTAAAAGCGGATGTAAAAATTTGGTGGAGATGGCGGTAATCGAAACCGCGTCCGAAAGCCCATTCCCAAAACTTTCTACGAGTGTATCCTTTTGTTTAGGATTCCCCTCAGGTCACGCCAAAAGGCAGGCTTGACCCTACGGTAGTCATGTTATTCATGGCAGGTTACACGGCGCTCGCCTGCTCACGTTCACCGCTAATCGACGCCCCTTACAATGCCGCGGTACTCACTGCAGGGACGGCTGCTAATTAAGCAGCTTGTAAAACTGTATTATTGTCGTTTAATTAAAAACTACGGCTTTTATAGCGGGTCCGCACCGCTACTCGCTTATCGTGGTTCAAAACCCCCGTCGAAATCCTTTCATCCCCATATATATGGAAAAATTATCTCTCCTTAATTGCGCGCTCGATGTCTCGCTTGGCGTCCTTCTGCGCAAGAGCTTCGCGCTTGTCATATGCTTTTTTGCCCTTGCATAAGCCCACGTTCACTTTTGCCCTGCCCTTGACGAAATAAACAGAAAGCGGGACAAGCGTCAGACCCTGCTGCTTTGTGACACCGAAAAGCCTGTTTATCTCCTGCTTATGCATGAGGAGCCTGCGCACACGCAGAGGGTTGCGGTTGAAGATATTGCCATGCTCATAGGGGCTGATGTGCATACCGTTGACAAAAATTTCACCGTTTTCAATATTGCACCATGCATCCTTGAGATTAACTTTGCCCTGACGGATTGATTTTACCTCTGTGCCGAAAAGCTCAATCCCCGCCTCTGTCTCTTCAAGCACAAAGTAGTCATGATAGGCTTTTTTGTTTTGGGCGGCGAATTTTAACCCTTCCTTATTCTCCAAGCCCATCACCTCCTGTGTGGAATGTGATTATAACACACTTAAATTTAATGTCAAGCGCATAATGTCGAATGTATTTTATTGACTGAAATGTCAAAAAAATTATCTGCCTGCGTTTCTGAAATACGGAACATTCTCCGTGTTATCCGTGAAGGAATATGCATATCCTACGGTATTTGTTTCATCATTGTGTAAAAATACCAGATATTCGTATGAGCTTATGCTGAAATCGTCAGTGATATATACTCTGCTGAAGCTTTCCGTATCCTGAATTGCAGCATCGGGGAAGCTTGAAAGTATCAGCTCTTTTTCCTTCTTATAATCATCTTCGCGAAGTCTCCACTGCGCGTATATGTCAACATTGGTGTTCACACAGTCCGAATAATGATAATAGTATTCGGCGTTCTCTGCTTTTGCGGGAATCGTTTCGGGGAACACTCCGAGAATTTTTTCTATGTAGCCGTAATTAACGGCCTCGTTGTCAAGATAATTATCGGTTTTTGTTGTCAGCGATTCTATCGGTGAAGCATAGACAAACAAAACGGAGGATGTAAGGCTACCAAACAGAAAAATAAAAACAGCAAAGACCGAAAGAAGCTTTAAGCCGGTCCCGAGCCTGCCCCAGAAATACCTTATCGCAAGCGAAAAAACAAGCGGAAGTAAAATCAACGCGCCCAAAATCAGCACGCGGGGCAATGAGCTGACCGTCGGATATTTAAATTCCCTGAAGGTCAGGAATAAAACGGCTGCAGTATTTAAAGCAGTAAAAAAAATTGAAATTGCCAACGAAAAATCCTTTTTGCTTACTTGTAGTTCTTTTTTTCTTTCCCTCGCCATTGTTTCACCTCATTGCGGCTGGTGCCGTTATTCCTGCCTTTTATTTTATCTTTTTGAACTGCATTTTTCGCCTGAGCGTCTCTGGAACGCTTTTTAAGAGAAAGGGAAACCCTTTTAGCTTTCTCTTTCTTTGCCTTTTCGCGCTGCGCCTTTGTCGCGGGCTTTTTAGCCGGCTTTTTTTCTTCATTAAGCCCTTCGTTTTCCTTAAAGAATACCATGCTCCCGCCGATTACCTGCACAACCTCTGAGCCGGTCGCTTCGGCAAGCTTTTGCGCAATCTCTTTGGGAGCTTCGGGCGCACTTTCAAGCAAAACTTTTAGTTTTATCAGTTCTCTTGTATTGAAAGCACTTTCCATTTGTTTGATAACGGCATCCGTCACTCCGAATTTGCCGACCTGAAAAAGAGGCTCAAGTGTGTTTGCCATGCCTCTGAGTTTTGCCCGTTCCTTACCTGTCATAGAGTTTCTCCTCGCCGTCAAAATAAACGGCATCATTTATTATTCTCAAGTATCTTTTCAAGCTCTTCTGCAAGGATATTCAACGCCTTGCCCCTGTGGCTTATTGTGTCCTTTTCACCGGAAGTGAGCTGAGCCATAGTTCTGCCAAAATTTTCAACCTCAAGAGGCAAAAACACAGGGTCGTAGCCGAACCCTCCGCTGCCCTCCGGCTTTTTTGCAATTAAACCCTCGCATTCGCCCCTGACAGTGATTTTGCGCCCGTCGGGGAATACGCAGCAGGCTGCGCAGACAAACCGTGCCGTCCGTTTTTCGTCAGGCACACCGGAAAGCTTAGAAAGCAGTTTTTCAATGTTTTTTTCATCGTCACCGTGTCCGCCGGAATATCTCGCGGAAAAAATTCCGGGAGCGCCGCCCAGAAAGTCAACACAAAGCCCCGAATCATCCGCTATGCAGGGCAGCCCGCTTTCTCTGCAGCCGCTTTCAGCCTTTAACAGTGAATTTTCCTCAAAGGTTGAGCCTGTCTCTTCAACATCCGTCAGCTCTTTTCCGATTTCGCTGTCAAGTAATACTCTTATTCCAAGGGGAGCTAATATTCTTTCAAGCTCGGCTCTTTTCATATTATGCGTCGCCAAAATAAAATCCATATCAGTCCTCATCGTCCTCCTGCGAAACGACGTCAAACAGACCTTGTGCAAACGCTTTCGCATTAAACGGCTGGAGGTCATCTATCTGCTCGCCTACACCAATAAATTTTACGGGCAGCTTCAAATCGTTTTTGATGTTGAGAACAACTCCGCCCTTTGCGGTTCCGTCAAGCTTTGTGAGGATTATGCCAGTAACCTCGGCAATTCTCTTGAATTCCATTGCCTGGTTTATGGCGTTCTGCCCTGTCGTTGCGTCAAGAACAAGAAGCACCTCCCTGTCGGAATACGGAAGCTCCCTGTCGATAACCCTGTATATCTTTGAAAGCTCGTCCATAAGATTTTTTTTATTGTGGAGCCTGCCCGCAGTGTCGCAGATAATCAAATCCGCGTTTCTTGCCTTGCCTGCGGATATTGTGTCATAAACCACGGCGGCAGGGTCCGCGCCCTCGACCGCAGTTGTTTCAGCACCCTCGGTTGGCG
>CAZBHG010000011.1:16538-19236 GCA_964491735.1 uncultured Eubacteriales bacterium | reverse complement strand
CACGCTGCGCCCAGATTTCCAGCTGCTCAATGGCGGCAGCGCGAAAGGTGTCGGCAGCGCCGAGTATAACCTTTTTGCCCTGCGCTTTATAGAGAGCGGCAAGCTTGCCGATTGTTGTGGTTTTGCCCACACCGTTGACGCCTATGACAAGCATTATTGACGGCAGGGTAATCATGTCAACCTCTTCGCCGCCGGAAAGCATATCGGCAACTATATCCTTGATGGCGCCGCGCACCTTTTCGGGCGATCTTAAATTATCTTTACGCACACGCTCACGAAGGCTGTCGACAATCTGAACCGCCGTGTTGACGCCCGTATCACCCATAACAAGGATTTCCTCAAGCTCCTCGTAAAAATCCTCGTCAATTTCAGTGCGGCCGTGCAGCGCGGAGTCAATTGCGCCGGACATGCTGTCCCTTGTTTTTTTAAGCCCCTGGTTAATCTTCTTAAAAAGTCCCATTTACGAACGCCTTTCTATACATTTTTATTATATGAAAGTGGCACCCCGCTCATCTGTCAGGATACATGCCTGTAAAGCAGGCATCGCAGAAGGTTTTTCCCTTTGTATTGATAAGCTCACACAGGCTCTCGCGCTCCAGAAACCCGAGTGAATCCGCACCTATAAGCTGACAGAGCTGTTCAACGGAATTATGGTTCGAGGTCAGCTCCTCCCTTGTGGGTATATCCGTGCCGAAATAACACGGCCAGTGAATTGTCGGCGAGCTTATTCTCACATGAACCTCTTTTGCGCCCGCTTTTTTGAGAGCCTTTATAATATTTGCGCTCGTGGAACCTCTGACAATCGAGTCGTCAATCATAACCACTCTCTTGCCCCTGACATTCGGCGCCAGAACATTCAGCTTTATGTCAACGCTTTCTGTTCTCTGGCTCTGCTCTGGTTTTATAAATGTTCTTCCCACATAATTATTGCGCGTAAAGCCAACGGAATATTCAATCCCGCTCGCCCTTGAGAAACCTATTGCGGCGTCAAGCCCCGAATCGGGAACGCCTATAACGATATCCGCGTCCACAGGGTACTGCTCGGCAAGCAGCTTGCCCGCTTTTATGCGCGAGGCATGGACCTCAACGCCGTCAAGCACACTGTCGGGACGGGCAAAGTAAATAAATTCAAAAATGCATATTTTCCTTGTGCCGGAGCAATTTTTATCAATGCTGGTCATCCCGCCGGAACTGAAAACAACAATCTCACCCGGCTTTACGTCTCTTATCCGCTCTGCTCCCACAGCATCCAGCGCGCAGGTTTCGCTTGCCGCAACATAGGAATTGCCCACTCTGCCTATGACAAGAGGGCGAAAACCCAGAGGATCCCTCACGGCGATAAGCTTTCTGGGGCTCATTACAAGCAGGGAATATGCTCCCTTTATGCGTCCCATAGCATTTGAAACGGCCTCTTCCATGCTGCCGCACGCTGTTCTTTCCTTTGCGATAATATGAGCTATTACCTCGGAATCGGTGGTGGTCTGAAACATTGCGCCGTCCTGAGCAAGCTCATTTCTGAGCTCCTCCGCATTTGTCAGGTTGCCGTTGTGAGCGATTGCAAGCCTGCCCTTTGAATGCCTGACAAGAAAGGGCTGGCAGTTTTCGACAGAGCTGCCGCCAGTGGTTGAATACCTGACATGACCGATAGCCATATGCCCGTTGAGAGAATTGAGGTTTTCATCGTTGAAAACTTCGTCGACAAGCCCCATATCCTTGCGGCAATTGAGAACGCCCATGTCGCTGACAGCTATGCCGCAGCTTTCCTGCCCCCTGTGCTGGAGCGCAAAAAGTCCGTTATAAACCGCAACCGAGGGAGTTATTACGTCGTCTCCGAAAATACCGAATACTCCGCATTCTTCATGCAGCTTTGAGCAAAACCCGTTCATTTCTTTCTCCCCGAAACAAAAATTACTGCAAGCCGAGTCTCTTTGCCATTTCCTCATAAGCTTCCTCGACACTGCCCATGTCGCGGCGGAAACGGTCCTTATCAAGCTTTTCATGTGTCGTCATATCCCAGAAGCGGCAGGTATCCGGTGAGATTTCATCGGCAAGAATAATCCCGCCCTTATATCTTCCAAATTCAAGCTTGAAGTCGATAAGCTCAACATTCTTTGTTGCAAAATAATCAACCATAATCTTATTTATTTTAAGAGCCATTGTGCGTATGGCGTTGATTTCATCCTCTGTTGCAAAGCCGCATGCAAGCGCGTGGGAATCGTTAATCATCGGGTCGCCCAGCGCGTCGTCTTTATAGCTGAATTCAAGGACCGGGCAAAGGAGTTTTGTTCCCTCTTCAAGCCCAAGGCGTTTTGCCATGCTGCCTGCCGCCTTGTTGCGTATGATAACTTCGAGCGGAACTATCTGAACCTTGAGCACAGCCGTCTCCCTGTCGCTCAGTTCCTCAACAAAATGGGTTTTGATACCCTCTTTTTCGAGAAGCCTGCACATGAAGTTTGACATCTTGTTGTTAATTACGCCCTTGCCGCTGATTGTGCCTTTTTTCAGACCGTTAAAAGCAGTTGCATCGTCTTTGTAATCAACAATAAGCACATCTTCGTTTTCCGTGGAATAGACCTTTTTTGCCTTGCCCTCATAGAGCAGCTCAACCTTCTGCATTTTTTTCGCTCCTTAAATTTATGTTTTAATCTTTTTTGACTATTTCACAAACGCTTTTTTTATTCTCTCGACCGCTTCGAGT
>CAZBHG010000011.1:2749-16528 GCA_964491735.1 uncultured Eubacteriales bacterium | reverse complement strand
GAAAGCTGTCAGGCGGAAGAAGCCTTCGCCTGCGGGGCCGAAGCCCGAGCCGGGAGTGCCGACAACCTGAATTCCGCCCAGAAGGTAATCAAAGAACTCCCACGATGTCATTGATTCAGGCGTTTTAAGCCAGATGTAGGGTGAATTGACGCCGCCCCATGTTTTGAAGCCTGCCTCATTGAGACCGTTTTTAATTACCTTTGCGTTGTTGAGGTAATAATCAACAGTATCTTTGACCTGCTTTCTGCCTTCGTCGGAATAAACCGCCTCAGCCGCGCGCTGGGTGATATAGGAAACGCCGTTGAATTTTGTTGCCTGTCGCCTTGCCCAGAGCTTGTTGAGGCAAACGCCGTTCACTGTCAGCTCCTTAGGGATTATAGTATATGCACAGCGCACACCCGTAAAACCGGCAGTTTTTGAAAAGCTCCTGAATTCTATCGCGCAGGTCTTTGCTCCGTCAATTTCAAAGATGCTGTGGGGCAGGTCTTCGGTAATATAAGCCTCATATGCCGCATCATAAAGGATGACGCTCCCGTTTTCATTTGCCCAGTCGACCCATTTCTGAAGCTGGGGTTTTGTTATGCCCATACCCGTCGGATTGTTCGGGAAGCAGAGATATACAATGTCGGCGTGTTCTTCCGGCAATTCTGGCAGAAAATCCGTTTTTTCGCTTCCCGCAAGGTAGACGAGCCGGCTCCACTTGTTGTTTTGGAGCAGGTCTCCCGCTCTGCCGCTCATAACGTTTGTATCAATATACACGGGATAAATCGGGTCGCAAACTGCAACGGTGTTGTCTGTGCTGAAAATGTCACCTATGTTGCCCGTGTCGCTCTTTGCGCCGTCGCTGACAAAAATCTCGTCATTGTCGAGCTTAACTCCCCTTGAGGCAAAATCATACTTGTTAATTTTATCGACAAGGAAAGCATGACCGTATTCGGGCGGATAGCCCTTGAAGCTGCTCTGATGGCTCATGTCGTCAACAGCAATGTGCATGGCTTGTGTGACGGCAGCCGGCAGAGGTCTTGTGACGTCCCCGATTCCGAGAGGGATTATATCGGCATCGGGATGCTCCGCCCTGTACTCGCGCACCTTCTGACCTATCATACTGAAAAGATAGCTGCTCTGAATCTTTAAAAAGTTTTCATTTATTTTCATTCGTATCAATCCTCACGAAAATTATTCTGTTTCTGTTTCTCCGGTGCAGACAGTCGCCGCAGGCCCCGTCATAAAGACGTCGTTTGATTTTGAATCCCAGCGGATTATAAGCTCACCGCCGAGGAGTATAATCTTTATGTCCTCATCCTTTTTGCACAATCCGTTCAAAACCGAAGCAACCGCCGATGCGCAGGCTCCCGTTCCGCAGGCAAGGGTTTCACCCGCTCCGCGCTCCCAGACGCGCATTTTTAAGCAGTTTTCATCCACCTTCTCGATAAATTCTGTATTGATTCTATCCGGAAACAGCTCATGGTTTTCAAAAAGCGGACCTGTTTTTTCTATTTGAATGTTATCAACACTGTCAACAAAAACAATACAGTGAGGGTTGCCCATTGAAACACAGGTCACACAATATACTTCATCGCCGACTGTGATGTTACGCCCGACAACCGTTTCGCCCTTCAGCTTTACGGGGATTTTTTTCCCTTCAAGAATCGGCGCGCCCATGTTGACCCTTGCGGCGGTGACTTTTCCGTCTTCGACAGTCATTTTGATATATTTTATGCCGCTGAGGGTTTCGAGTGAAATCTCGTCCTTATCCGTCATTTTGTTGTCATACACATATTTTGCAATACAGCGTGTTGCATTGCCGCACATCTTTGCCTGTGAGCCGTCAGAATTATAAATATCCATTTTGAAATCAGCGACATCCGATGGTTCGATAAGCACCAGCCCGTCCGAGCCGATGCCGAAATGCCTGTCACTAACCTTGACAGATAACTTCTGCGGGTCTTCGACCTTTTCCGTAAAGCAGTTTACATAAATGTAATCATTGCCCGCGCCGTGCATTTTTGTGAACTTCATCACATTACCTCACTTATTCGAATTTCTTGATTACGATTTCTTCAGCTCTTCAGCTTTTCGACATTTTTGATTATGTCGCTGATAGTAGCCTTCAGCGACGAATTTTTTGCAATTTCCTTTTTAATTTCCGAGAGTGAATAAATGACGGTTGAATGGTCGCGCTGAAACTCCTCGCCGATTGACTTTGTGGAAAGCCCCGTCATTTCGCTGATAACATATATCGCCACTCTTCTGACCTGCGCGGTGGAAGCGTCCCTCTTCCTTGAGCGGATTTCCGAAGGATCAACGCCGTATGTCCTTGCAACCTCTTCAATAATACGCTCGCAGGTAACCGTCACAGGCTCACTCTCATTGAGTATGTCGCGGATTGCATTCTGCGCTGTTGCAATGTTCATCTGCGCAGAGTGAAGGTTAATAAACGCCTGCATTTTTTTAACCGCACCCTCAAGCTGGCGGATATTGTTTTTGAGCTTGGAGGCTATGTACTGAACGACTTCATCCGAAATGTCAAGGTTAAGAAGCTGCGCCTTGCGTTTTACAATTGCCATTCTCGTTTCAATATCGGGCGGCTGAACATCCGCAATAAGTCCCCATTCAAAGCGGGTACGCAGCCTATCCTCGAGTGTCGTAATCTCTTTGGGCGGTCTGTCCGATGTCAGAACAATCTGATTTTCCCTGCGTGTCAGCTCGTTGAAGGTATGGAAAAACTCCTCCTGTGTCGATTCACGCCCCGCTATAAACTGAACGTCGTCAACAAGGAGAACATCTGCATTTCTGTACTTGTTATGAAATGCCGCCATGTCCTTCTGGGCAAGGTGCGAAACAAGCTCGTTTGTGAACGCCTCGCCATGAGTAAAAATAATGTTTACGTCAGGATTGTTCAACTGAATTTCATGCGCGATTGCGCTCAGAAGGTGAGTTTTGCCAAGCCCTGAATTGCCGTATATAAAAAGTGGGTTATAAGCCTTGCCGGGGTTTGCCGCAACAGCCTGCGCCGCCGCATGTGCAAACTTGTTTGAGGAGCCAACAACGAAAGTTTCGAATGTATTTGCGGAATAGGGCGTAAGCGACGCACTGTTCCCGCCAAAGCTGCTGTCGTTGGCAGGGCTGCCTTTTTCCGCTGTCTCTGTGTCGGGTTCAACAAGAATAACGTCAATTTTGAAGCCCAGGACTTTTTCAAATGCGCTGCACAGGGAGTCAAAAAACTTTCTCTGTATTATTTTACGCTTAAATTCGACAATTGACAGCACAACACTGCTGCCCTCAAAGCTCACAAGCTTTAGCTCCTTGAGCCATAGATTATACACAGCTTCGGAAAACTCGTTTTTAAGCTCTTCTCTTACGAGTTCCCAAATTTCTTCAAAAGAATCCATCAGTATCCCACCTTCCGCTGCCGTATACAGAAGCAACGATTATTTATTGGTTATTTAAAAAATAATAATATTACTGCAGGCACTTGGACCCGCGCTGAATAACATTATCTCCATTTTAACAATACTATTTTTTAGTATATCATAACAACCTGCTTATTTCAATATCGTTTTTAGGACTTTTGAACAGAGCAAAGCACTGTACGGCAAAAAAAGATTGACATTGTTATCCCCTATGTTATATAATACATCTCTGCAAGGTTTATAGCTTGTTACAGTCACTTGTGGCTGTTTTATACAACTATTATTGTTTTTTGAAACGGAGGTTTGCCAGATGAAAAGAACTTATCAACCAAAGAAGCGTCATCGCAAGATGGAACACGGCTTCCGCAAAAGAATGGCTGACAGAAACGGCCGCAAGGTTCTCGCACGCCGCAGAGCAAAGGGCAGAAGGCAGCTCACTTATTGACAGCATTGCGAAGGAATCGGGTTGATTGCTTTGAATACAATAACTACTTTAAAGCAAAACACTGACTTCCGGCGTGCTTATGCACGCGGCAGGTCTTACACGGATCCGGCGCTGGTTCTTTACTGTTGCAAAAACCGCGCTGGTATTTGTCGTGTAGGAGTTACTACAAGCAAAAAAATCGGCAATGCTGTTGAGCGGAACCGCTGCCGCAGAATTATTATGGCGGCGTATCGCTCTGCTGCCCCCTATTGCAGCGGGGGATGGGATTTAGTTTTTGTTGCAAGATTTAAAACAAAGAGTATGAAAAGCACTAAAATTGAACAAATTATGTTTGAGCAGCTTAGAGCTGCGGGTGTAGTGAAGTGATGAAGCAGTTTATTATTAAGTGCATCAACTTCTACCAACGGCATATTTCGCCTCATCTTCCCCCCATGTGCAGGTATTATCCCACGTGTTCAAATTATGCGGTGGAGGCCATTAATGTACACGGGCTTTTAAAGGGCGGTTTTCTCGCCATACGCCGTGTTCTGCGATGCAATGTGCTTTTTCCCGGCGGGTACGATCCCGTCCCACCGAAAAAAAAACGCTGATATCTGGCTTTTCTGTACTTAGTTTAGCATATCTCATTGATTTGAACAACCCGGAGGATAAAAATGGAGTTATTTTATGACATTCTCGGCATTCCCTTTGGCTATGTCCTGAGGTTTATCTTTGATTTGACAGGCAATTATGTTGCCGCGATTATCTTATTTACAATTCTCTGTCGTGTGTTCATGCTGCCCTCCTCCATCAGCCAGCAAAAGGGCGCCGCAAAAACGCAGCGTATGCAGTCTAAGATTCGGAAAATCCGTGAGCGTTACAACGGCGACAACCAAAAGATTCAGCAAGAGACTCAGGCTCTTTATAACCGTGAGGGCTATAACCCGATGAATGCCGGATGTATGCCTCTCCTCGTCCAGATGCCGATTATTTTCGGTCTTGTTGCGGTTATCTATAAGCCTTTGACATATTGCCTGCTGATACCGGAGGATGTTGTCGCGACTTTGACCACTCACCTAAAAGAGCTGAAGGATGTCACTTTCACCGCAAGAACCGGAGAGCTTGTTATAATCGAGAATTTTGACAGGTTGAAGGGCTTTATTGCCGAAAAATATGTCAGTCAGATCAAGAATTTTGATTTTACATTTTTCGGTCTTCAACTGGGACAGACCCCGTCTTTTAAAACCTTTGACAAGCTTTGGGCAATTCCGATTCTTTCGGGTATTTCCTCCCTTGCAAGCAGCGTTTACATGACCATCACTCAAAAACGAAACAATCCCGAAATGGGCAAAAACCCGACGGGCGGCTGCATGATGGTATTCATGCCTCTCATGTCATTGTATTTCACTTTCCAGTTCCCGATAGGTATCGGTATTTACTGGATTACTTCAAACATCGTTGCATTTATTCAGCAGGTTGTTCTCAGTTTCACCCACAATCCGAGGAAGATGGTCGCGCGTCTTATGGTAGAGGAGACTGTGCAGCGCCGCTCCAAAGAGAACAACCGTAAAATTGTTCTTCAGAAACAGCGCAATTCTTAAACTTCTATAATTTGAAAATAGGTGGTGAAACCTTGATAAAGGAAGCTATTTGTACGGCCCCCACAATTGAAGAGGCAACGGGTGCGGCAATTGAAAAGCTTAATGCACCTGCCGATGCCGATATTACCGTTGAGGTAATTCAGGAGCCGGTTAAAAAAACTCTCGGTCTGTTCGGAGGTTCACCGGCAAAAGTCAGAGTATTTTATAATGAATCTGAATTTGCCAAGGCAACCGATTATATCAAAACAATTTTAAAGGGTATAGGCATTGAAAATGCCGAAATTAAAACAGAAATTGACGGCGAAGATGTAAAGATAGAAATCATCTGCGGTGACGATTACGGCGCAGTTATTGGGCGAAGAGGCGAAACTCTTGACGCCATCCAATATCTTACCAGACTTATCATCAACAAGGGCTCCGAAGAGTTCAAACGTGTTTCAATAAATGTCGGCAACTACCGTGAAAAACGTGAGCAGACGTTGAGAGAGCTTGCAAAGCGCACTGCAATAAAAGTAAAGAAGTACGGCAGAAGCCTTTCGCTTGACCCAATGAATCCATATGAACGCAGAATAATTCACACGACCGTTCAGGAAATTGAGGGTGTATCCTCACATTCGGTCGGCAACGAGAACGCCAGGAGAGTGATAATTACTCTTGCTGATGGCTTTAAGCCGGCAGGCGGAGGATATAACAGAGATGAGCGTTCCGGGGGATATCGCCAGAATTCCGACAAGGATAATCACCAGCGCGGCAGGTCGGACTATCGTCCCAAGCAAAGCACCCCTGAGACGAAGTCTCAGCGTGCCCCGCGTTCTGACGCGGCCGCAGCTTCACTCTACGGGAGAATTGACACCAAAAAGGAAAATTGATAGCAGAATTAAACGGGGCGGGCAAAGCCGCTCCGTTTTTTTAAAAATTTACAAATATTTTGTAGTTATTTTTTTAATATTATGATACAATGCCGCTATGTATTCTGAGGGATGGGTGAAGTTATGAAAGATTTAGGACAGAAAATTAAGAAGTTCTTCGTCGAAAAAGTCAAGCCTTTTTTAATGCAGAATAATAAAAGAAATTTAAAGATTATTATTATTGTTCTTGTTGCCCTGCTGATAATTGCGGGCACACTTACCGGCATATACGTGAATAAAAAGCTCAGCCTTATGCATACAGGCGATAATGGCATTGACTTTTCAAACTCTGACACAAGCCTTGAGGATGATGAGGATAATGACTTTGAGGTTATGAACGATGTCGGCGATGCGGACTCGCTCAACAGCTGGCTAAAGGAATGGGCGACAAACGGCGGCGAGAAAATATCGAGCAAAAAAGTCGTCAACATACTTTTGTGCGGTGTTGACAGCAATGACGGTTCAGCATCAGGCGCCCGCTCGGATGCTATGATTCTGGTCTCCGTAAACAGCAAAACAAAAACTATTACTCTTGTTTCATTATTGAGAGATTCATATACCTACATGAATATAAACGGCGCTGACAGATACAGAAAGATTAACGCCGTATATAACTGGGGCGGCCCCGGAACATTGGTTGAAACAGTTGAGAACGACTATAAGATTGAAATTGACGGCTATGTAAGCGTTGACTTCCAGTCATTCCCAAAGCTTATTGACGCACTTGGCGGTGTCAAGGTAGATGTCAAGGAATATGAGGCGAAATACATCAATAATCACAGGCACGGCTTTAAAGCCTACAACCCGACAAGGACTTTCCCCTATGGTGACGATGCTCTCCTTCAGGGTCAGGAAGCTTTGATTTTCAGCCGTATCCGTAAATGCGATGCCGACAGTGATTTGAGCCGTGTACGCAGGCAGCGTTCTGTTATCATGGCATTGATTGACAGCGCTAAGGGTGCAACCACAGGTCAGCTCAACAGTGCGATGGATGTGGTTTTCCCGTATATGAGAACAAGCTTTACAAAAACCCAGCTTTTGGCGCTTGGCGGCAAAGCAATTTCACAGAGCTGGGCGGATTATAGCGTGGTTCAGATTACAACACCGGATGTTAAAACAGATATAACAGGAAAATCGGCCTCTATTAACCACGAATTTGTCTGGATTGTTGACTATGCAAAGGCTGCACAGGTGCTTCAGACCTCTCTCTATGGTGAAACTAACATTAAGCTTAGCGACGACAGGACATCGCCCATTGATATGCTTGTTTCAAAGAACAGTTCCGGTTCAAGCTCTTCCGGCAGCAGCTCAGGAAGCTCAGGCAGCTCAGGAAGCTCAGGCAGTTCAGGCAGCTCAGGCGGCTCAAGCTCATCGAATGACACAACGACAACAAAATCCTCGGGCAAAAACAATGATACCACTACAACAAAAAGCGGCAAAAACAATGACACGACGACTACAAAGGAAAATGTTGTTGACCCGACAGATACGGTTGTCACTCAAGCTCCCGACGATAACGATGTTACAGACGCTGCCGGCGATAAGCCGGATCTTGACATAGGCGATACACTGTAATTGATTCACGAAAACTAATAAACGCGTGTCCCAAAATGACAAACATAATCATTTTGGGACACGCCCTTGTTTCACGTTTAAAAAGATTTTGGCATTGTTCATGCGGTAGTTAAAACGGCAGAAATGAAAAAAACCGGATAATAATATGATCAGGTATAGGATGATAAAAATTGGCAGTATGGAAAAGAAAAACCAAATCGGCATTGACGTATTTAACAACATTCTTCAAATGGGGGTTGATTGCGGGGCTGACAGGCCTGCTCGGCGGCGGAGTGGGGACGCTGTTCCATATAAGCGTTGAGTTTGTCACCGAATTTCGTCTGGCTCACGGTTACATAATATGGTTTCTGCCACTTGGAGGCATTGTAATTATCGCCTTGTATAAGCTGTGCGGGCTGACAGAAAACGCAGGCACAAATGAAGTTATTAGCTCGGTGCGTTCAGATGATAAGGTGCCACCCATCTTGGCACCGCTTATTTTTGTCAGCACCGTGATAACTCACCTACTGGGCGGCTCCGCCGGACGTGAAGGTGCGGCTCTGCAGTTAGGTGGAAGCATTGGCTCGATGGTCGGCAGGCTTTTCAAGCTAGACGAAAAGGATATGCACATTATCACCCTCTGCGGAATGAGCGGTATGTTTGCCGCTTTATTCGGCACACCACTGACTGCGGCCTTTTTCGCGCTGGAGGTTATCAGCGTTGGAGTAGTTTACTATTCGGGGTTGATACCGTGCATAGTATCTTCTCTTATTGCCTATACTGTTTCACTTTATTTCGGCGTCGAGCCGGTTCGTTTTTGCAATGTGGCTGTGCCTGAAATGTCCCTTGCCGTTATCGCGAAAATCATAGGGCTTGCAATAATCTGTGCGGCGGTGAGCATAGTTTTTTGCACTGCCATAAAGCAGACAAGAATACGGATGAGTAGGATTTTCAAAAACGGATATATTAGAATAGCTGTGGGAGGTTTTGCAGTCATCGCCCTGACTTATCTTGTGAGGTCGGGAGATTATAACGGCGCGGGCATGGATATAATCACTGATGCCATCGGCGGCAGCGCAAAGCCCGAGGCATTTATCCTGAAAATAATTTTCACGGCGATAACTATCGGAGCGGGCTATAAAGGCGGAGAAATCGTGCCGACGTTTTTTATCGGCGCGACACTTGGCTGTGTTGTCGGAGGACTTTTCGGGCTCGGAGCGGACTTCGGCGCGGCGATAGGGCTTGTTGCCCTTTTCTGCAGCGTCGTCAACTGCCCTGTCGCTTCAATAATTCTTAGTGTTGAAATTTTCGGCGCGGACGGATTGCTTCTCTTCGCCATTGCATGCGCGGTCAGCTTCATGCTGTCAGGTTATTACGGGCTTTACAGCACTCAGAAGATTATTTATTCGAAGCTCAAAGCGGAGTTTATCAATATTAATGCGAAATAGTGAAAAACAGCAACTATTGGCGCAAGCCTATGTCCTTCAGCTTTGCAGCCGCCTTTCGGCGGCTTTTTTTGACTCCTGCGAGCATTATTTGCCCTTTTCCACCGCAATCAAAGGCACTTTTAACTCGCGTTTGTCAATGCCCGCATGAATGCCGATAAATCGGCTTACATTTTGCGGCGAATTAAATAAAGTCAGGTCGCTCTTTGAAATTATCAGATAGTCGCCTAGCCTTTTTTCAAGGACGGCATTATCGCTTGCGTCGCCGAATATTCTATTTTCAATCGCTTCCCTCTTTGACAAAACACATACCTTGTCGCCGAACTCCTTTGTGCACACTTCAAGGAATTTTTCGGACATGCCGCTTTTTACATAGCAGTTGAGCGTTCTGGGCTCAATGGAAGGCAAACGCTCAAGAGTCTCTGTAAGCTCGGGGTATTCGCTTATGCAGTGGCTGTCATGCGTATCAATAAGTCCGTGGTCGGCGGTTATTATAAGCAGCGTATTTTTCAGCTTTTTTGCGATTCTTTCAGATATTGAATTGATTTCAAGTATCTTTTTATGAGTTTCATCGCTACTACAGCCTGTCATGTGCATCAGTGAATCGGGCTGTGAACTGTAACAGTAAACATACTTTTTCCCCGGTCTTCTTGAAAACCGCACAAGCTGCCTCATCATCTTTTTGTAATTGTTTGATGAAATGCCGTTTTGTGAATTGATATATCCCTTTGCTGTACCCGTTTCATTAATCAAAGACGGAATATTTTTGGCAGGCAGATATCTTCGCGCAACATTGTAATCCGCCGCCGCTTCACCGTTTTCATCACTGTTGGGGAAAAGGTCAACATTCTTGTCAATCTCCTCAAAATATAAGCTCCAGCCGAGCCAACCGTGTTCCGCAGGAGAAAGCCCTGTGAGAACAGACGTCGTTGCGGCGGTTGTCGTCGGCGGGAAGACGGACGATATTTCCTTGAGCAGGTTTTTTCTCAAAAAAGCGTCGGGCGGGAGATGATTCTCCAGCGCGTCAATTCCGAGACCGTCAAACAGAATGACAAAAACATTTTTGTAGCCCTTGCTCAACAATAAATCCAGTTCGGGGATTGTTTTGTGATTATGCCTGACATTGAAATGCTCCATAATTGAAGATGCAAGGCTCAGTATACTGCTATCATAATCCGCAAATTGCATAAAACCAACTCCTCTGATACTATGCTATTATAAATTATCCGCTTTCCTGATTTTACCATAAAACATACGCGATTTAAAGGATGCAATTTCAAGATTGCAGAATAATATATTAAGGAACAAAGGCGTTATTTGTGTATCAAAAACGCCTTGATTGATTTGGAGGCAAATATATGTGCGGAATCGCGGGAGAACTAGATTTAAATAGCAATGAGACAATACTCAGGCAGGAAAACGCGGGAGAAGTTCTCAAAACTTTAAAACGGCGCGGGCCTGACCAGGACGGAGCGTATTTCACCGGCCATGCCGCCTTGCTCCACGCAAGGCTCTGCGTAATAGATATCGAAAAGGGCCGCCAGCCTATGATAAAAACATGTGACGGCAGGGAGTATGCAATTGTTTATAACGGCGAGCTTTATAATACGCAGGAGGTCAGGCAGGAGCTGATTTCAAGAGGTCATACCTTCGATGGGCATTCGGATACGGAGGTTCTGCTCAAATCATATATCGAATGGGAGGATAAATGCGTCGAAAAGGTCAACGGAATTTTTGCCTTTGCCATATGGGAAAAGCACAATGAACGCCTGTTCATCGCAAGGGACAGAATAGGAGTCAAACCCTTCTTTTATGTCTGCTCGGGCGGAACATTTTTGTTCGCGTCCGAAATAAAGGCGCTTCTCAGCCATCCGTCCGTAAAGCCCGAAATAGATACTCGTTCAATCGCTGAAATAATGCTTGTAGGTCCCGGAAGAACGCCGGGATATGGCGTATTCAAGGGGATTGAGGAGCTTCGCCCTGCCTGCTGCGGATATTTTTCAAAGGACGGCATTAAAACGCGGAAATATTGGACGCTTGAAGATAAGGAGCATACCGATACGTTTGACCAAACCGTCGAAAAGGTCAGATATCTTGTCACCGATTCAATAGAGAGACAGCTCGTTTCGGATGTTCCCGTCTGCACAATGCTTTCGGGTGGTCTTGATTCCAGCATAATTTCATCAGTTGCAGACAGATATATGACAAAAAGAGGCGAACAGCTCCACACCTTTTCCGTAACCTACAGGGATAACGACAAATATTTCAAAAAGAGCAAATTTCAGCCCAACAGCGACGATGAGTACATTAAGATTATGAACGCTTCACTTAACGCCCGGCATCACAAGATTACACTCGACACTCCCGAGCTTGTTCAGGCATTGTATTCCGCCGTGGATGCGAGGGATTTGCCGGGGATGGCGGATGTTGACGCCTCAATGCTGCTTTTCTGCGGTGCAATCAAGGAGTTTGCGACGGTTGCCCTTTCCGGAGAATGTGCGGATGAAATTTTCGGGGGATATCCTTGGTACAGGGACGAAAGCATAAGAGAAAGGGAAGGCTTTCCGTGGGCACAATCCACAGGGTACAGAGCGGGTTTCATAAAAGACGAGTTTGCAAGTCAGATTGACGCTTTCAAGTATGTTGATGATTTGTATCAGGATACAATCCGCAACACTTCAAAGCTCGAAGGGCTTTCAAAAACCGAAAGCCGCATGAAGGAAATGGTGAACCTGAATCTGAGCTGGTTTATGCAGACTCTCCTTGACAGAAAGGACCGCATGAGTATGTATAACGGCCTTGAAGTGAGAGTTCCGTTCTGCGATTACAGAATAGCTCAATATTTATATTCCGTGCCGTGGGAATATAAGGATTATAATCACTTTGAAAAAGGCCTTTTGCGCAAAGCGGTTGAAGGTCTTTTACCCGAACAGGTTTTGTGGCGAAAGAAAAGCCCGTATCCGAAAACTCATCATCCTGAATACGCCAAAGCCGTTTCAGATATCCTGAGCGGAATTATTGCCGACACGCAGTCACCGCTTCTGCGGATAGTTAAAAAAACAGAGCTTCAGAACCTTTTGAATGCCGACAATCCGATTCCCTGGTATGGTCAGCTTATGACAACAACCCAGACGATAGCTTATTTTATTCAGATAAATTACTGGCTGGAGAAATATCATATAAGGATTGTGTGATATATAATCGTCTGCGGCGGAAAAACACAACGGTGCAGAGCTTAACCCTTTCCCGTTTCCCTGTTGCCAAGCCCGCTGTAAAGCTCCCTCACCGTTGTGTCATAAAGCGAGAGAACAGCGTTTATCTTTTCATCCGTCATCGGGCGGAATATACCCTCCTCAAACGGAATTTTATGCCTTTCGGCAGCGTTTTCGGCAGCGCGGCAGATTTCTTCAAGCATCTGCGCCCTTGTTTTATCCGTTTCGCTTTCAAGCATAGCGAGGCATTTGCCGTAAATTCCGGCAAGCTCCCCGGACAGACCTTCAACACCGCGCTTTCCGATATTTTCGTTCCTTTGTGCGGGGATAAATCCCTCGCCGCCGCTTGTGTCAATCAGGATTTCGGCTGTCTCAATGTTTTCAAACAGCTTTGCGGGGATTTTTAAAGCCCCGCGGCTGTCGGCGACAATCTCGGAACCGTTGAACAATGCCCTCGTTTTTTCATGCCCGCCTTTACAAGATATGTATATTCTGCATTTTCCGAACATAATCGGCTCACGCTGAACATATTCCTCAATCCCGTCGGGTATGCGGGGGATTATTGTCAGAGAATCGGCATCCGCTTCATATCCGAACAATCCGCGCAGAAGGCAGGTCACGGGCGCGAAATTATCTATCATGACGGCTATCGGGCGTTCGCACACGGTGTGGTCGTCATTTTCTTTTGCCCAGGGGTTGTTTGTGTTGAACCCCCATTGCGAAAGGGGAGCATCCTGCCGGTATTCCCGCGCCCACTTCATATAATAGTCTGCCGCCTTGAATGCGGCGCCGAACCTGCCCCGCCGCATATAGGCAAGAATTGCCCTGCCCTCAACCGTTGCCCAGCAGCCGCCGTCAACCCAATCGCCAGATTTGAAGCCGAGCGAATCGGGGTTTTCGCTGCCGCTGCGGTAGCTTCTATATGTGTCGTCAAGGTGAGGGTAGTTTGCGCAAATCGCGCCCGCAGGGCGCAGTCCGTAAACGTCGTCAAATTTATCGAGTACGGAGTCGGCGGTTTTATCGTCCGCTATACCTAGAGCCACAGCGTCAGCATTGCAGGAGGCTTCAAGGTAGCCGTATTTTGCGGCGCCGTAAACGCCGTGCTTTGTTCCGTCCCTGTCCATTGATTTGATATAATATCCTTCGTCCGTGAGCAGCAGGGGCATAGCGGCAATTGTCCTGTCAAGCCTTGCCTGATATTCTGCCGTGTCCCCGTCAATCA
>CAZBHG010000011.1:0-2739 GCA_964491735.1 uncultured Eubacteriales bacterium | reverse complement strand
CAAAGCAGCGGAGTATGTGACGCAAAGCCCTGTGAGCCAGGCTTTTTCAAGCGTTTTCGTTTCACTGTTCCAGCTCCCTCCATAGCTTGGCGCAAGAAGGTTTGAGCACGGGCCGACAAGAAAAAGCCCGTTTGTGTCCCTTGTTTTTTCAATGAAATCAAGCGACCTTTTCATAAGAGGAACATAGGAGCGGATTTTATCCTTATCCCTTGAAAAAAGGAGAATGTCCGCCTGCATTCTGACTCCTGCAGCAGCAGCCTCATAAAACCAGTCATAGCTGTTGTAGTCGCCGTCGCCCTGCTTATATATAATGCCTGTTTCAAAAACGCAGTCGCCCAGCGAGCCGTCCGGCGCAACGAGAGCTTCTATAGAACCGGGGGACACATTGCCGTCATCCCCGCCCGTTCTCTTCCCGTCGCCCATGCGCTTCCAGAAGGCGTCATAAGAGTTCTGAAGTATCTCTGCCCAAAAACTGTTGAGAAACGGGACAGCGCCGAGCGTGAAGCCGTAGCTGTTCTGAATCCACCAGCCCGTACCCCAGATAAAACCTTCGCTGAGCATGTCGGTCTTTGATTTATACAGCATATTGAGAGACGGGAGGCGGGGGGAGCCGGCAAGCATCGAAAAGCTGTCGTCAATGAGCCTGAGCCATTTTTTATCTCCACGCCCTGAAATATGATTGCCTTCAAAGTATTCTGAGTTTTCCATTGACAATGCCTCCTTAGACCTTTTTTGTCCATCCTTCGATTATTTTCATGAGCTTCAGCGGCTGTTTTGTTGTAATGTTATCTGGACCCGCCGCAAGAATTCTATACTGTTCAATGGTTTTGTCTACCGTCCAGACGGAGACGAGGAGACCGCTTTCATGCATCGCGGCGCATAGCTCTTTTGCGAAATATTTCTTATCCAAATTTATGCCTATCGCCCCCGCGCTTTTAACGCTTTCAACAATGCCTTGGATTTGCGCGGGTGTATTTTTAAATTCGGGGTACGGGCTGAAATTCAGATAATAAGGGATTCGGGGGCAGTGCTGCCTGACAGCGTCAATGTATTTGTCGGTGATTCCGGTGAAAAATACTCTGGCGGGAAGCCCGTCATATTCCTCAATCATGCCCTGAATGACTTTGAGATTGAGCGTAGATTTGAGGTCGAGATTTACAGCTATTGTTTCACTTTTCGCGATGACCCTGAGAATATCCGAAAACGGTACGCCATCCCTGTTGGTTTTCGGCACGTTGTGAACGGCGACGGGTGTTCCGTCGGGGCGAAAGTTAAGGTCAACCTCAACAACGTCAACGCCTGCAATAATAGCCTCACCAACAGATTGGACGGAATTGCTCACAGTGGCAATTGCCCCCGCGTGAGCAGTCACCGTAAAGCTGCCCGGTAGGTCGAGCGGCTTTGATGCAATTTCTGCAAGCCCTTTATTAAATTTCGGGGAATCAAATAAAAGCCTGATACCGGTACATCCCCTGAGAAAGCCTACGGCACCTGCATAAAAAGCATGAGAAACCATATAAATAAGGTCCTTTCCCGCAAAACGGTTAATTTTCAAGTAGGATTATATCATAATGATTTAAGATTTACGAGCATAGTATTGATAAAATTTCCGAGATGCAAAAATATTACTTGAAAAATTTTAGGAGATTGATATAATAGCATTAAACATATGATTTGGAGTTGAAAAAATGCGTTACATTTCTTGCTGATAACTTAGGCATGATGAAATTTACGGTGCGGCAGTGCCGCTCGCTTTGTTATGCCTGTGCAAGAAAGTTACTGATTTCTATAACTCAATGAATATTGCTTTGCCCTGCCCCGGGGGTATGACATTGTTTTGTTTTTGAGCTGCAAGAATTGGCTTTCTTGCAGCTTTAAAAATATTCAAAGGGGGACAAAGCAGTGTCGCTTATAAATATTTCAGGTTTAACCTTTGCTATATGTCAATATTACATTGTGAAAGAATCATGGTGACAGTATGAAAAAACAGATTGTAAACATTATCAATTTCATCAGGGCGTGTGAACCGCGCAGTGACGTTGATCTTATCCGTCCGGTGGAGGAGCAGATAAAGCTCCTGAACAGATACGATATGCCCGGCACCTTTTTGCTGCAATACGATGCGCTGATAGACCCGTCGTTTACGGATTTACTGAAAAACAAATGCAATAAAAAAACAGAATTCGGCGTATGGCTTGAAATTGTTGAGCCGCAGTGCAAGGCAATAGGGATTCCCTGGCGCGGAAGATATCCATGGGACTGGCACGCCCACTGCGGTTTTTCTGTCGGCTACACATTGAAGCAGAGGGAACAGCTGATAGACGTTTTGTTTGAGAAATTCCGTGAAGTTTTCGGCAATTATCCGCGCAGCATGGGCTCATGGATTATCGACGCTCACTCGCTTGAATATTCATCAATGAAATACGGGCTTGACGCGTCCTGCAACTGCAAAGACCAATGGGGTACGGACGGCTATACCTTGTGGGGCGCTTATTATAATCAGGCGTACTACCCATCCGTAAACAATGCGTTTGCACCCGCGAACACAAAAGAAAAGCAGATAAATGTTCCCGTGTTCAGAATGCTGGGGAGCGACCCTGTTTACCAGTATGATGCGGGTCTGAATGTGAATACAGGCGCCGCCGAAAGCCAGAATGTCATCACGCTTGAGCCGGTTTACGGCGAAGCAGGCGGCGGTGTTCCAAAGTGGGTTGATTGGTATCTGAAGGAGAATTTCAA
>CAZBHG010000010.1:21539-24516 GCA_964491735.1 uncultured Eubacteriales bacterium | reverse complement strand
TGCTGTCTTGATTTTTTGGGTGTTTTTCGACTGCACATTTCTTGACAATTTCATACCTATATCCGCTGTGTTCTTTGGTATTGTAATGGCTGTCAGTGACGGGCAGTCTAGGAATGCCTCATCACCGATGCTCAGGGTGGAATCCTTATCAATATTCACCAGCGAGAGGCTGCTGCAGTTATCAAAAGCGTTATCATCGATATAAGCAACGCTCTTCGGGATGGAAATACCGGCTAGCTTACTGCAGCCTTCAAATGCGCTGTCGGAGATACCTTTTGTTCCGCTTGCAATGGTTATTGTCGTATTGTCAGGCATAGTGCCTTTATACGAATAAGCTATATTGCTCACGTATATAAGCCCGTCAGGCTGGCTGTTATACCACAGTGTATTGCCTAAAGCCTTTCTGCCAATTTCTGAAATGGTATCGGGGAAAGTGATTTGACCGAGTGCCGAACAATTATAAAACGCAAGGGCGCCGATTGTCGTTACTTTGCTTGGAATAATAATTTTTTGAAGAGCCATACAGCCGGAAAAAGCTGAAATATCAATTTTGGTGACACTGCCCGGTATAGTAAAATCTTTAATTGCCGAGCAATTCATAAATGTACCGCAATTTATCGCTGTAATACCATCGGGAACAGCAATTTCTTTAAGCCCGGTACAGCCGCGGAATGCAAAATTGCCTATTTCTGTCACGGTTGACGGAATTGTAATTGCGGTGAGCCCTGCACAATTCTCAAATGCAGAAATGCCTATTTCTGTTGCGGTTGACGGAATTGTAATTGCAGTGAGCCCTGCACAGCTCTCAAAAGCCTGATAAGCTATCTGGACTGTATCACTTCTCAGAGTTATGGCTGTGTTTGAGGGCATTGTGCCTTTGTATTTAAGCACAACTTTTCCGGCATAATTCAAACCGTTGGGTTGATTTGTGTACCAAGGCGTGTTATAAAAGGCATCGTTGCCTACATATTCAATCCCGCTTGGAATTGTTATGTTATTAAGCGCAGTGCAATTGTAAAAAGTATATTTTTCAATTCTTTTCACACCGCTTGGGATATTAATGCTTGTAAGCGCAGTATCAGAGTAAAAAGCGTATTCGCCGATTCTTGTAACGCTGTCGGGGATTGTGATTGCCGCAAGAGATTTGCAGCAATAAAAGGCATCTGCACAGATATTTGTAACCCCGCTGCCGATAGTTACGGTTTTGATTTCAGAACTATACTGCCTCCAGGGAGAGTCTATCATATCACCCGTACCCGAAATAACAAGTGCGCCCGTTCCGCTGTCTAACGACCATGAAAGAGAACCTACAGTGCCGCTGTAGCTCTCGGCGCTTGCAAAAAGGCTGCCGAAAGGTATGTAAATAATAACCATTGAAACAACCAGAAGTATAGATATACTTCGTCTAATCTTATTTTTCATATTTAATCCTACTGAATTAATTAGTAATTTATAAATTGCGCTAATATAATTATAATCATTTTTCATAATCATATTACCTCAGCCCATAAGAGTCACCTCTTCCGAAAAAATACAATATTTCTATTATCAATTATATTATATATTGTTTATTCTGTCAAGAAATTGTTGAAAGGAACAAAAAAATATATAATTATTAAATAAAAAATTAATCAAAAGCCTACTTTTTTTAAATATAATTCTTGTTTTTGAAATTCATATATGAGCGGGCGGATAATATCGGGCGGATAATATCCGCCCCTACATATAATTCGACATGTCTTTATGGAAAAAGACAGAAAACGGGACATCTCCCGCCGCACAGCCGCAGATATCCCGTTATTGCCTTATAATATTCAGATTTATTCAACGCCTCTGTAATACAGCCCTCTTGTGAATTCACCTTGCGGGGCAGTGCCTTTTTGATAGCACTCAATGATTCTGCGGCATTCAGCCTTATCCTCATTTGTAAAATACAGGGTGATAAAATCCATATTTCTGATTTCACCGAGCCTGTCCGCCATATAAATCGGGCGGGAATTTAAAACCTCCGTGCAGCCGCTGCTGCAGCTCAGCGGGAAGGAAATATTCATCCTGTCCGTCAGAACACTGCCGGCCTTGCATTCGGCGCAGGACGTGCCGTTTTTCGCGGGGCAGTTTCTGGTTAACATGAGAGGAATTCTGCCGTAGGCTATAAGACCTCTGGGCAGACAGCCCCCGAGAGACGCCGCCTGCTTGAGCGTCAGTTCAATTGAAACCAATGCCTCGTCAACGCCCTGCCCGGCAAGATATTCAAGTGAATATGAGTTGAAAATGTTCATCCCGAAGCCCGCATGGATTTTCATACCCGCGTCCTTTGCAAGTCTCAGCCCGTCAAGAGTGCCGACGCTGCAGGCTTCAACCCCCGCGCTGCGGGCTTTGCTCAACAGCCCGGCGATTTTTTCATCGCTGCCGAAAATTCCTCTCGGCACCTCGGCAATCACTTCAATTCCCGATTTTACAAGAGCCTCAAGCTTATTTTCGGCAGACGAAAGTGGGACAATTATTTTTTTGATTCCGTCAAGCCCTTCGGGTATTTGCGAAACGTCGGAAAAACGGGCATAAGTGTCTGCCTTTTTGGCTTTATGCTCTTTAAAAGTGACGGCGCAGCGCCCAGAAAAGGGGACGGCGTGAATTTCACCGAGCTTATCAAGCAGGGAATCAAGCGCTTCTCTCCTCAAAGCGTTGACAGCGGAAACGGGGATATTAACGCCTTCATCAAGCTCTATATCAATTCCGCGGGGGCGAAACGGTGTTCCCCCGCATTTTTTTAGCTGTGTTTCAACGGTTTCCCGGGTTAAAGGTTTATTCAATGCCTGCCGGGGTATAACCTCCGACTTTACAAACACGGTTTTTCCGTTCGCCTGTGCGGAAAGTGACAGAGGCTCGTCCTTAACACAGGTCAGGGCAAAATCGGTGTCAATTATCTGCGGCTCCTTTTCATAGAGCTTTTCAAGACCGTTGAGAACAGATGACGCGG
>CAZBHG010000010.1:0-21509 GCA_964491735.1 uncultured Eubacteriales bacterium | reverse complement strand
CCCGTGCTGCCTTGTGCCGAACATATCTCTGCCGAGCTTTGAAATATAATAGCCTTCGGTGAAGCCCGAGCGGGAGAATACGCTTTTCAGGCCTTGCAGTATATCGGGGGAGAGGTCGCCTTCGAGGGCTTTTTTGCATGCGGTGACGGCGGCGGCGACATATTCGGGGCGTTTCATCCTGCCCTCGATTTTAAAGGAGCTGATACAGCTCAGCTTCTTATCGCCGAGGTGCGAAACAAGGGAAAGGTCCTTGAGGCTGAGGTCATGCCCGCTTCCGCCCTTCACGCCGAAGGGCAGGCGGCAGGGCTGGGCGCAAAGCCCCCTGTTGCCGCTCCTTGAGCCGAGCATGGCGCTCAGATAGCACTGCCCCGAAACACTCATGCACAAAGCTCCGTGTATGAACATCTCAAGCTCTATATCGCTGCTTTTTCCGATTCTCTCAATTTCGTCGCCCGAAAGCTCCCTGGGCAGGACAGCTCTCTTAAAGCCCATTTCTTTAAGCTGCCTTATGCCTTCGGGGGTTTGAACGGACATCTGGGTCGAGGCATGGAGAGACATAGCCGGCGCAAGCTCCATTGCCAGATGCGCCAGCCCCAAATCCTGAACAATCAGTGCGTCAACACCGATTGAGCAGGCATATTCTATTATATCAGCCGCCGTTTTAAGCTCACTGTCGCTCACAAGGGTGTTGAGAGTCAGATAGAGCTTAACATTTCTCGCGTGACAGTATCTTACGGCATTTTCAAGCTCACTGTCGTCAAAATTGCCCGCATCTCTGCGAGCATTAAGAACCTTGCCCCCGAGGTAGACCGCGTCTGCGCCGCAGCGTACTGCGGCCTCAAGCGAATCGAAACTGCCCGCAGGAGCCAGAATTTCAGGTTTTTCCGTTACTGTCATTGACCGCGCTTTGAGCGAAGGGCCGCAAGCTCCTTGCTCAGACGCTCTGATTCACGCCTTGTTATTTCGGCGTCTGTCCTTGCCCTCGCGGCATCTTCAAGATAATCCTGAATCTGTGAGCGAAGGTTTTCAGCGCTAATCTCCGCTTTTTTTGCAAAATCGGCATAGTCGAGAGCGCAAAGAATCGCCGCCTGTGTGATTGAAAGACGGGAATTCTCTTTCATGAGCTTTCTTATTGTTTCGTCAAGCTCCTTGCCCAGGTCCGCCACATAGTCAACATCATCATCTGTTGTAATAAAATAGTCATTGCCGTTAATTGAAAGTCTAACCCTGTTTTTTTCCATTTTTTTCACTCCGTATCATAAACTCTATTACACTAATAGAACACTATTACTCCAATACTAGTATTATACTATAATAAAACTATTGATTAAAGAGGTTATGAAAAATTATTTTAACAACCCGAAAAATCGAAAATGTTATAACTATTACCATTGTTTTGCTTGCATTTTCTGCTTTTTCTGATATAATTATTATATAAATAAAAGCTTTTTCAATAAATTTTGTACATTTTAAACATAAATCAGGGGTTTTGGAGGCATAACATGAATTATAATCTTACCAGGGAACAGGCGAAGGACCTGATATCGTCAAAGCTTTCTCATTTTCTGGGCGTAACGCCGGAGGAGGCAACATATGAGCATTATTACAAGGCGGTCGCTATCATTCTGAGAGATATGATGAGTGTGGGGCGCAGCGAATTTGTTGACGACACAAGCAAAGAAGGCACAAAGAAGATTTATTATCTCTGCATGGAGTTCCTTATGGGGCGCTCGCTCAAGAATTCACTTTTTAATCTCAACCTGACATCTGTTTTTAAGCAGGCTCTTGAGGATTTCGGCATTAAGCTTGACAGCCTTTATGACTGTGAGCCGGATGCCGGGCTTGGCAACGGCGGTTTGGGCAGGCTTGCCGCCTGTTATCTTGACGGGCTTGCAACTCAGGGCTATCCCGCAACGGGGTACTCGATACTTTATGAATACGGAATTTTTAAACAAAAAATCGTTGACGGCTGGCAGACAGAACTGCCCGATTTTTGGCTGCCGGGCGGCGATGTCTGGCTTGTCCCGCGTGAAAACAGTGCATACAATGTCAATTTTGAGGGCTATGTAAAGGATTCGTGGGATGAACATTACCACCATGTTGAGCTTGTGGACTGCAAAACAGTCAGGGCAAATGCTTTTGACATGTATGTTGCGGGGAAGGATGGCAAGGGCATAAGCGTCCTGCGCCTTTGGAGTGCCGAAGCGCCGGGTATTGACATGGATATGTTCAACCATGGTGAATATATGCGTGCCGTCGAGCAAAACGCAATGGCGGAGGTTATAAGCAAAATCCTCTATCCCGCCGACAATCATCAGGAGGGCAAAAGCCTGCGCCTCAGGCAGCAATATTTCCTCGTTTCTTCATCTGTTCAGGACATTGTGCAGACCCATCTTCGCAAATTCGGCTCAATCGACAACCTGCCGGACAAGGTTGCAATACACATAAATGACACACATCCGGCTTTGGCAATCCCTGAGCTTATGAGGATTTTGCTTGACGAGTGCGGATACGGCTGGGATGATGTCTGGAATATCGTCACATCCACCTTCGCCTATACAAACCATACGGTTATGAAAGAGGCTCTCGAATGCTGGCCGGAGGATTTGTTTAAAAGGTTGCTGCCCCGCATTTATCAGATTACCAAGGAGATTGATAACCGTTTTCGCAGCTATGTCTGGGAAGCGTCGAAGGATGCGGACAGAGTGGAGCGTATGGCGATTATATCAAACGGAGTTATCCGCATGGCAAACCTTTGTGTTGCCGCATGCCACAGCGTCAACGGAGTGTCCGCTCTCCACAGCGATATATTAAAAAACACCGTGTTCAATGATTTTTATAAGCTCACTCCGGAGAAGTTCACAAATGTCACAAACGGCATCGCGCACCGCCGCTGGCTTTGCCAGGCGAACCCCGGGCTAACCTCACTGCTGACCGACCTTATAGGCGACAGATTCATCTATGACGGCGACGAGCTTCTAAAGCTGCGCCGATATGCCGATGACGCGTCTGTCCTTTCACAGCTTGAAGAAATCAAGCGGAAGAATAAGGAGAATTTTGCGGCGCTTATTAAAAAGTCAACGGGCATGGTTCTTGATACGGATTCAATTTTTGACGTTCAGGTGAAACGCCTGCATGAGTACAAACGCCAGCATCTAAACGCGCTCAACATTCTTTCAAGATATATCGCAATCAAAGAAAACCCGAACGGCGACTTCACTCCCCACACCTATATATTCGGTGCAAAGGCGGCCTCAGGCTATTTTGTGGCAAAGAAAATTATCAGCTTCATCTGTGCTTTGGGTGAAATGATTAACAATGACCCCGATGTCAGAGGGCGGCTCAAGGTCTGCTTTGTTGAGGATTACAATGTTACTATGGCGGAAAACCTTATGCCTTCCGCCGAAATAAGCGAGCAGATTTCCCTTGCGGGGACGGAGGCAAGCGGAACGGGCAACATGAAGCTCATGCTCAACGGCGCCGTTACTCTTGGCACCCTTGACGGGGCAAACGTCGAAATCCGCGAGGCGGTCGGCGGCGACAACATTGTCATCTTCGGCATGACAACGCAGGAAGTCGCCAAACTCAGGCAGACGGGATATGTCCCTATGAACTACTATAACAACAATTCGGATTTAATGAAGGTTATTGACTTTATCGGCCACAACAATATTGACGGAAAAACATTTCCCGAAATCGGCTCGACTATTGTTCACCATGACCCGTATATGGTTCTTGCGGACTTTGCGGATTACCATATGGCGCAGGCAAAGGTCGAAAAGCTCTGGAGCGACAAGACCGTGTGGAACAGAATGTCGCTCATGAATATATCGGGTGCGGGCAGGTTTGCTGCGGACAGAGCAATCAATGAGTATGCCGCAAATATATGGGGCGCAAAAAAATAAAAAACATCATTTTCGAACAATTGGGCGTGCGGTTTAACTTTTCCGCATGCCCGAACTTTTTGCATTTGCAAACGGGGATTGTTCAGTGTGCATTATGTACAGGACGTCATTATTACATGTTGATATATTGTTAGGCTGATGTTATAATAATTCCATTAACTTTACAAGTGGGGTATAGCGATGGATGTGAAGCAAAAGTCAAGGAATGGTGCGGTCGATTTATGGAAGTTTTTATTTAGCCTGATGATATTAATTTATCATGGGCGGGCGTTCGCCGCAAGTGATTCTGAATTTGTTCTGTTCCAGGGCGGAGCAATCGGCGTGGAATTCTTTTTCATTGTTTCGGGGTTCTTAATGGCGTTATCTGCTCAAAAGGCAGCAGCAAGGAGCACAATGCCGCTTGGAACAGAAACTGTTAATTTTTTATGGAAAAAGATTAAAAGCATCTTTCCTTATTCAGTTATAGCTTTTATTGCCTCACTGGCGGTACGAAATTATATCCGGGGCTCGGACTTTAAAGCCATTGTAGTGGACGGAATTAACTCTGTTTGGGAGTTCTTTCTTGTTCAGATGTCGGGCGTAGGCACAAATGATATCAATGCATTGACCTGGTACATTTCAGCTATGCTTTTGGCAATGTTGGTGCTGTATCCTCTTATCCGAAAGAATTTCAATGTGTTTACACACGTAGTGGCTCCGATAATCGTGCTGTTTTTGATGGGGTGGTTCTATCAGGAGGTCGGGAGCATCAGAGGTGTACTTGCTTGGGAAGGGTTTGCTTACAGAAGCATTTTTCGGGCATTTTTAGATATTTCGCTGGGATGTATCTGCTTTGCAGTGTGCGAAAAAATCAAGGCGATAGATTTCACCGTGTTCGGCAGAATTGTTTTATCTATAATTGAATTGGCGGGCTATGTAATCTTCTTTGTAGAAACCAATATGATAAGAGTTTCAAAATATGATTTTATTATTATTGTTTTGGCTGCAATATCAATAACAATAACATTCAGTGAAAAGAATATTTTGTTTGGGTTTTTTGACAACAAATTCTTTTCATTCTTAGGGAAGCTGAGCCTGCCTTTATACTTAAATCAACTGTACATAAGATCATTTTTGCGCAGCTTAGATTCAAATAAAAGCTATTGGGAAATGCTTATAATTTTTATTATTCTCGCATTTGCTGCAGCGATAATCAGCATGGCTATTGTAAAAGCCTATCAAAAGGTGTCAGCCAAGTTATCCGGAAAGGTTAAACCATTATTCATAAAAACGGATGCTATCGAAATTCCGGAGAATGCACAAGTTATCTGAACTATGAAAATGGGGCTGTCTCAAAACGATATTAAATCGTAGCGAGACAGCCCCGTTTTTTATATTTTGGGTTTTACTTACGCCAGCTTATGAATAAACAATCCGCTCAAAAGCTTTGGCTCAAACCATGTGCTTTTCGGCGGCATTATTTTGCCCGCGTCCGCAATGTCCATCAAATCGTCAAGGGTTGTAGGATACATTGAAAAGGCAAGAGTCATGTCGCTGTTAACCCTGCGCTCAAGCTCTGAAAGCCCTCTGATGCCGCCGACAAAATCAATCCTCTTGTCGGTGCGCGGGTCCTCAATGCCGAGTACAGGCGTGATGAGGTTATTCTGAAGAATTGAGACGTCAAGGCGGGCGACAGGGTCTGTAATGTCAAAGCTTGTGCATTTTGCGGTGAGGATATACCATTTGCCGTCGAGGAGCATGCCAAAGCTGTGTTTTTCAACTGGCTTATACGGCTTGCCGACGGGAGCCGTCTCAATGTCAAATTTTGCAGAGACTTTTCCAAAAAACTGTTCCGTGGTGCAGCCGTTCAAATCTTTTATGACCCTGTTGTAGTCCATAATTTCAAGCTCATTGCTCGGGAACAGAACCGAAAGGAAAAAGTTATATTCCTCATCGCCCTTATAGTTCGGGTTTGCCTCGCGGCGTTTGAGACCGACCTTAACGGCAGAGGCTGCCCTGTGGTGACCGTCCGCAATATATAGGCAGGCGACATCCGAAAATCTCTTTGCAAGGAATTCAATGGTTTCCGGGCAGTCAATGACCCATACCGTATGGCTTATTCCGTCATCCGTTATGAAGTCATAAACAGGCTCATGCCCGCTTTTCCATGCCTCGACTGTGGACGTGATATCCGCCTGCTCCCTGTATGTAAGGAAAATCGGCCCGGTGTTTGCGTCACAGCAGTCAACATGCCTGATTCTGTCAGCCTCTTTGTCGGCTCTTGTCAGCTCATGCTTTTTGATAATGTTGTTGATATAATCATCTATTGCCGTGCAGCCGACAAGACCGTCCTGACTTCTTCCGTTCATTATCTGCCTGTAAATATACAGACATGCCTTTTCGTCCGCCTTGCAGATGCCGGATGTTTCAAGCTTAATAAGGTTTTCCCTTGCTTTTTGGTATACCTGCTCGGTGTAGATATCAATACCCTCGGGCAAATCCACCTCCGCCTTGTCAACGTGCAAAAACGAGTACGGATTACCTTCGACCATCACACGTGCCTCGGCGCTGTTCATTACGTCATAGGGCAGAGCGGCAACCTTATCCACATATTCGGGCAGGGGACGCACAGCCTTAAAAGGTTTGAGTGTAGCCATAATCTTCCTCCTTAATCAAAAATCGTACTTTAATATGGGGGTTCTGACAGCGGTTGTTTCGTCAGGTCTGCCCACAGGTGTTGTTACCGGCGCGTCGTGGAGAGCCTGCGGATTTTCCAAAGCCAGAATTTTAAGCTTTTTAAAGGCTTCTACCGCATAGTCAAGAGTCTCTCTGCTTTCCGTCTCCGTCGGCTCAAGCATAAGCGCCTCATGGACTATCAGGGGGAAGTACATTGTCGGCGGGTGAATACCGAGGTCGATAAGCCCTTTCGCAATATCGGAGGCGGTGATGCCCGTTTCCTTTTTAAGCTCCTCAAGGCTCATTACAAATTCATGCATACATGGGCCTTCAAAAGGAACGTCATATGTGTCTCTGAGCATTTCCATAAGATAGTTTGCGTTAAGAACGGCGTTTTCGCTCACTTCTCTTATGCCATGTGCGCCCAGCGTCATAATATATGCAAGCGCCTTTATGCAGACAAGAAAGTTGCCGTAGAATGAACGCACTGCGCCGATTGAACTTTCGGGAACGGTAAATTCATATTTATCGCCGCACTTCCTCACAATCGGAGCGGGCAAATATTTTGCAAGCTTTGCTTTGCAGCCGACAGGGCCGCTTCCCGGGCCGCCGCCGCCGTGCGGAGTTGCAAAGGTCTTGTGAAGATTTAAGTGAATAACATCAAAGCCCATATCGCCCGGCCTTGCAAGGCCCATGACAGCGTTCATGTTTGCGCCGTCGTAGTAGACAAGCCCGCCCGCTTTATGAACCGTATCGGCAATTTCCGTAATATTCTCATCAAAACGCCCGACAGTGTTGGGGTTTGTGAGCATGAGGGCTGCGGTGTCGTCACCGACGGCCGCCTTGAGAGCCTCAAGGTCAACAAAGCCCTGCTGTGTTGAGGGAATGTTCACGACCTCAAAGCCGTTCATCGCCGCGCTTGCGGGATTTGTGCCATGCGCGGAATCGGGGACAATCAGCTTCGTTCTGTTTGCCTGACCGAGGCTGAGAAGATATGCCCTGATGACGGAAAGCCCGGTGAATTCGCCGTGCGCGCCTGCCGCGGGCTGGAGCGTCATTTCGTCCATACCCGTGATTTCACAGAGATAGCCCTTGAGCATGTCCAACGCTTCAAGGCAGCCCTGAACGCTTTCGATGCCCTGCAAAGGGTGAATGTCCGTAAAGCCTTTCAAAGCGGCGGCGTCCTCGTCAACCTTAGGGTTATATTTCATCGTGCATGAGCCGAGAGGATAGAAGCCGTTGTCAACTCCGTATGCCATGCGGCTCAGATTTGTATAATGGCGCACAAGGTCAACTTCGGCGACCTCGGGGAGATTGAGAGCCTTGCCCCTCGCAATTTCTTTGGGGATTTCGGCTTTCAGGTCACATTTCGGGATAACGGCGCAGCGCCTGCCCGCTTTGCTCTTTTCAAAAATAAGGACGCTCATTTTACCGCCTCCCTCAGAATATCCGCAAGCCTGTCAATTTCTTCAACGGTGTTGACTTCCGTCACACACCAAAGGATGCATTTCTCACCGTCAATTTCAACGGGAAGCCCGCCGAGAATATCATTTTTATCAAGAGTTTTCATTAGCCTGTCAACATCAGCCGGGCAGGAGGTCACAAACTCATTAAAGAAGAATCCGCCGAATTTGATGCCGAAGCCCGAAACTGCACAAATCTTTTTCGCGGCATATCGGGCTTTTGCGGCGCATTGCTCCGCCACCTCACGAAGCCCCTCCCTGCCCATAGCCGCACAATAGATTGTAGCGGTCAGCGCGCAGAGCGCCTCATTTGAGCAGATGCTTGAGGAGGCTTTTTCACGGCGAATATGCTGTTCCCTTGCCTGAAGGGTAAGCACATATGCCGTTGTGCCGTTCTTGTCCGCCGTCTGCCCGACAATCCTGCCGGGGAGCTTCCTCATATTTGCATTTGTCGTAGCCATGAAGCCAAGGAACGGGCCGCCGAAGCTCAGCGGAAGGCCGAGGCATTGAGCTTCGCCGACTGCGGCATCGGCGCCATATTCCGCAGGGGTTTTGAGAACCGCCAGAGATATCGGATAACACCCCATAATAAGCTTTGCGCCTGCGTCATGGGTTATTTGCGCGACCGTCTGTGCATCCTCAACAATGCCGAAATAATTCGGCTGTTCAATATAGACACAGGCTGACGTTTCGTCAACGGCGGCTTTAAGGGCATCCAAATCTGTTCTACCGTCTTTTGCCGGAACCTTTTCAAGCTCAACGCCTGCCGATTTACAATAGGTTTCAATTACTTTTAGAGTCATCGGCTTAACGCTTTCGGAAACAACAGCTTTTTTTCTTTTGCGCTCCCTGAACATTGCAACAGCTTCCGCCGCCGCCTGAGCGCCGTCATAAACACCGGCGTTTGAAACGTCCATGCCTGTAAGCTCACAAATCATCGTCTGATATTCAAAAATAGTCTGCAAAACGCCCTGACTGAGCTCTGCCTGATATGGTGTGTATGCAGTGACAAACTCCGACCTGGAGCTAAGGTGACGCACAACGCTCGGAATATAGTGATTATATGCGCCTGCGCCTCTGAAGCAGGATTTGTAGATTTTATTTTTACCTGCAATTGCGGTCAATTCGTCAATGACCTCAAACTCGGTTTTTGCCGCAGGCAGATTCAACGCTCTGCCGAGACGGACCGATTCGGGAATAGATGCCAGCAAATCCTCTATGCTGCTCTTGCCCATTGCGCGGAGCATTTCCTCCCTTTGGGCAGGAGTGTTGGGAACATAAGACATAAGAAATCGACTCCTTTGCATATCAACAGTGAGGCGGGCATTTGCCCGCCTCATTATTATTATTCAGCAATAAATTTATCGTATTCTTTTGCATCCATAAGGTCATCATTCTTCTCAATATCCCCGAGTTCAACAAGCCATGAGCCGTAGGGATCGGAATTGATTTGTTCCGGATTATCGAGCAGTTCGTCATTGACCTTGATAACAGTACCATTAATCGGGCAGTATACATCGGAAACAGCCTTGATGGATTCGATATCGCCCAGAACATCGCCGATTGCAAGCCCTTCACCCTCATCACAAAGGTTGATGAAAGCTACATCGCCGAGCTCCTGCTGGGCGTGGTCTGAAAGGCCGACAAGGGCAGTGCCGTGAGAGGTGTACTTGACCCATTCATGTGTTGCTGCAAAAAACAAATCCTTAGGTGTGCTCATAACTAATACTCCTTTAAAATAATATTGTTAAACCTGGTTCTTTTTGAACATTATCTGTGCGCCTAGAAGCGAAACGATAACGGTAATAGGAATTAAAATGCCAACGCCTAATGAAGGCGCAAAGATGAGAACAATAACACCGGTTAATATCGGCAAAACCGTAAGCTTGAAATGCTTTGCAAAATAGCCTGCGCCGAGTGCTCCGAAAAGAGCGGGCAGCACCTGCTGAAACGCGGGTGCAAAAACGGAATCCTGATCTGTAAGATAAGGCATTATCGGGGCAAATATTAAAACGCCGGCAGCGATAATTATTGTCGTTGCTATAGCCGACGAGGCGGCGGCTATTGTGGTAATGACCTCGCCTTCTTCTGTGTTTGGCTTTACCTTTGCGTTTTCCATTGCCGCGATGGCACACGGAAGCTTTAGATTTGATATGTTTCCGGAGACAAATGATACATACATTCCGCCGACGCCGAGCATTGGCGCATAGCTGATTACCTCAACCACCGCGACTGTCCAGAACAACGGGATAACAGCCAAAAGGCCTTTCAGAACACCTGCTGCGGCTGGCCAGACGTTATAATATAATCCAAACGAAAGCGGTATGCACAACAGCATCCCAAGTGCGGCGAAAGACCAGATTTTGCCCCAGATGTGTGCTTTATCAAAATATGTTCTTTCCATATCAGCCCCTCCATTCGAGCAATGCAATGTCCGCGGGCAAAACCTGCGCCAGAAGCATTGCCATGCCCATAGCAAAAATCATGCTCACAGGCATTGTGAACGGTTCAAGCCATTTGAGCTTAAATTTCGTTGCTGTCTTTTCAAGAATGAGCATCACGACAATTGAAATGATCAGTGTTGAAACGGATAAAATGCCTGCACCGTCACCAAGCTTGTCCACATCGCCTTTACCTATTATTGACCTTGCAATAAACGCGGCTATTAGCCCGATAAAGGCGGCCGACGCCATGACATCAGCCCATTTCGCGTTTGTTTTTGCAACAGAGCCGACCTTTTTCTGAATTTTTTTAAGTATTATCGGCATAAGGATGAGCGGGAAGCATGAACCGATTGATGTTACCCACATTATTGCCGCAAACTGACCTTTGTCCGTGACTACCTGTGAAATCCCTCCGGAAACGCCCAAAGCGTCCAGCGCACTTTCCGCGGCAGTGACCTCGTAGCTCATATTCCCGATAACCGAAAGCCTTATCCAGGGCAGAACGATTCCAAGCGAATTTGCGAGAGTTAAAACCGTCGCAACAATTGCAATTGCGGGAGCGATGGTAAAAATAATGCTTGAGGTTACTGTGCGCCTCATATCGGTACTTGAAATCCCGATTTTTTTGCCCTGCTTCCATGCTTTCGCGATGAAAAATACAGACTGACTGATAACAAATAAGATGACGGAAATGCCGAGAAGATACATAAACGTGCCGGTTTTAAAATCCCCTGTTCCCATGATTACCTCCTGCCAAATGTTTGTTATTTCGCGCTTGTTCTCCTTCTCTCCGACAATGTCAGAATAATTGAGATAACCATAATCACAGCAACAGCCAAGGTTAAATCAACCAGAACAGTAAAAACAACAGCCGCAAAATATATCAAATCGTGAAGAACTTTTTTATCAGCGAAAATCTTTTTTACTTCTTTCCAGCTGATAAGGTTCCACGTTGAGATTATAAGAATTGTTGCAAGAGTTGAAATGGGGAGCCTCGCAATCAGATTTCTGAACAAGGCGATAAAAGAGAACATAAAGAAACCGGCAAAAACTCCGGCAAGGCGTGTTCCTTTTGTTTTCGCCGCTGCCGTAAGAGGCATACCTCCGAAAACGGGAGAAATAATGTTGAAAATACCCAAAGAGAGTGAATTTGCTTTTTCATCGCTGTTACAATTAATAAATGACTCCGCATTGATTAAAAACGCAAGCACAAAAGCACCAACGAGGATGCTCTGAACAGACGCAATTTTAAGCCCGCCGAAAATCAAAGCGCGGTCATTCAAAAGGTTGAGGGAGATTTTGCCGAACTCAATAACATTTGTATCCTCAACGTCGGGGTTAAGGAAAAGGTTTAGGGCGATTGTTATAACTATGCCGGAAAATGCGGCGGGGACAATCTTTGAAAGCTTCTTGAATTTTATCGGGTAGGTTATCATTACCACCAGAAGGATGGTGGCAAAAAGCACTGTCCTCCAATTGGAATGAAAGCCTACATATTTATAAGACTTGAGCATCTCAACCGCGGTTGCGCCTGTTGCCCCGATGTCAAAATAATTGGTGACCTGCAGAATTGCCATGTCGACTGTGACACCGAGCAAAAAGCCCTGATAAATATATGAGGGGATTTGCGCCGCAAGCTCCGCCTTTTTCAGGAGAGAGAGAATAAATAATATAATTCCCGCAAGAACGCATGAGAGAAGTGCGGCTCCCCAACCGTTTTTGGAAAGCATCTCGGAAAAAACAATGAAGATAACACAGGACGGGGCATAAACAGCGCCGCTGCCGCCGAACAAACTCAGCAAGGAAGCCGCCGCAATCGCGGCAAAAAGGCTTGCGGTTATCCCGATTGGTGAATCTGCGCCGAATGCCAAAGCAAGCGGGAGAACAGTCATAGCAATGATGCCGCCCTGACCGGCATCATTTAAAAACTTCTTTGAGTTGTAAGACCTTAAATCCTTAAACATTTTACAACCTTTCATCGACAGAACTGACAGGAGTAATTATACATTACCGCTGTAAATTAAGCAATAATAAATTTACAATATAATGGGATAAAATAGCTATCAGATACGCATATTTTGTGTTACAATTGATGAAAAATAACATAACCGGAATGAGAAATTATTATGACAGAATTTAAAACAAATGTAATGAGGACTCTTGAGCAGAAAAAAATAGAATATACCCCGCACGAATACCCACACGGTGACGATTGTGTTGACGGGCTGAGCGTCGCGAAGCTGATTGGCAGAAGTGCCTCGCAGGTTTACAAAACTCTTGTTACAAAAGGGGCGAGCAAGGCGAATTACGTTTTTGTTATCCCCGTCATGTGCGAGCTTGATTTAAAAAAAGCGGCGAAATCCGTAAATGAAAAATCCATTGAAATGATTCGTGTTGACGAGATAAATAAGCTGACAGGTTATGTAAGGGGAGGCTGCTCGCCCATTGGGATGAAGAAAATGTTTAAGACAGTTTTTTCCGAAAAGGTACTGGAGCTTGAAACCGTTGTTGTCAGCGCGGGCAAGATCGGTTATCAGATAGAGCTTGCCCCCGCCGATTTGATTTCAATCGTCAGGGGCATTGCAGCAGATATCACAATATAGAAAAACTCTATTGACCCGCAGGCAAAAAAAGACCGTTGACGAAAAATCAGCGGTCATAAACATTATTATAAATTGCAATATTTATAATAGAAAACATCAAGGACACCCTTGTAATCTTCCCCTTCCTTCCACGGTTTATGTTTGCCGTTGAAGTGGATAATACAGGTGTTCTTTTCAACCCAGTCAAGGTCGATTTTCTTCCCGCCGGAGAGCGTGCGCCTTCTTACATATGTCTTTTCATCGAGATTATAGAGCAGGGGATTTATCTCAATCATTTCCTTGTAATAGAGGGAATTAAGCACGTCCTGGTCAGCAAGTAAGAGCTTGGACTCGTTTCTTTTGACAAATCTGAACATAACGGGAATTGACTGCCTCCGGCGAAGTTCTTCAATGTTCATCAGAAGGACGCCCGCGTTGATATAGGCGCTTTCCTTATCCATGCGCAGCCTTTTGGTGCAGATGTTGTTAGTAAATTTATCGACATGAGTTGCGCCCGCAAAAAAATTCTTACCCATATCAATGTTGTAAAACCTGTAAAGAGGATTGATGACAACGATATCGGGGTCAAGATACAGAATTTTTTTGACATCTTTCGGGAGATACTCCGCGGCAATGAGCCTGTAATAGGTTTCTTTTGAAATCCTTTTTTTCGTTGGCGCATGTGCGAGAAGATTATCTTGAATAAAGATGGGTATTATTTTACAGCGGGTAGCGTCAACACTTGCTTCAATTTTTTTAATATCCTCATCCGTCAGAGAAGAATGAGCGACATAGATGTTAAAATCAGCAACCGGATTTGAGCACATAATTGAAGTGAGCATAACCGTCAAGGGACCGACATAATTCGAATCTAAAGCTACTAAAATATTCATAATATTTCAGGTCAAAAGACCATTCTCCAATCATTCTTTTTATTGTATTAAAGTATATACTTTGAGTTTGGTATTTTCAAGGTCTAAAATTAAAAATTATTAATTTGTTAATAGTCTATAACTAAAAAAATAAAATATCAATGATATTATGTTCATTGTGCTAAAAAAATTGACACATAATCGTCATTGTACTATAATATTATCCGCTGAATAACGTCAATTTTTTTTAGCTGACACAATTATATTTTTTATTATTGCGGCATTATAAATATCTTTAGAGGTGCATAGAAAATGGACGAGCAAAGACTCGAGAGGGCAATAAGCCCCGAAGCAGAAGGCCTGAGTTCACAGGCTATTTTGGATTTTTTGGATGAGTGCGAGAATAAAAGCATTGAGCTTCACAGCATTATGATACTGCGGCACGGCAAGGTGCTTGCAGAAGGGTGGTGGAAGCCCTATTGCCCGGAAGCTGCGCACACAATGTTTTCGGTGAGCAAAAGCGTTATCGGCACAGCAATAGGATTTGCAATTGACGAAGGAAAAATCGCGCTTGACACAAAAGTATACGATATTTTTCCGGAGTACGTCCCCAAAAGAATCAGCACGGCAGCAAAAATGCTTAACGTTGAGCATTTACTGACAATGACAAGCGGGAAAATGGCAAGCTTTATCCTGAATACTGAAAAAACAAATTGGATAAAAAGTTTTCTGAAAGCTCCTTTTTTGCACAATCCGGGTGAAAAGTTTGAGTATGCTTCGGAAAATTCATATATGCTTTCCGCCATTATCAAGAGAGTTACGGGCGAACACGCAGTCAATTACCTGACGCCCAGGCTTTTTGAGCCGCTCGGCATTGAAAAGCCGTTTTGGGAGACGGACCTCAGCGGCATTGAGGCAGGAGGTTGGGGGCTTCAGCTCAAAACTGAGGACGTCGCAAAGATTATTCAGTGCTATCTCGACGGAGGGAAATGGAAGGGCAGGCAGGTTATCCCCGAATTCTGGGCAAAGACGGCGGGCGCCGAGCATGTTCCGAAAACTCCGGGCATAGCGCCTGACCACGGCTCGGGGTACGGCTATCAGATATGGCGCAACAGCATCCCGAATTCATACAGATTTGACGGTGTTTTTTCACAGCTCGCAATAGCTATGGAGGACTATGACGCCTGCATTGTGACAACGGGAGGGGACCCGACGGAGCGCGCGGTGCTTGAAGCGGTCTGGCCCAATATTGCTGCGAATTTCAGTGATGAGCCGCTGCCGGAAAATCCGGAGCTGCTGGCAAAGCTGAGAGAGAGGCTTGAGAATCTGAGTCTGCCCCGTCTGCCGGAAACAAAACGCAGACTATGGCTTGAGGATAAAATCAACGGCAAGCTCATAAAGTTTGCCGAAACCAAAATGACGAGCATCCTAACAGTTTCGGATAATTTTATACGCAGCAAAAGGTCGGGTGACCTCAATAATATAAGGTTCTTTTTCAATGACGATTATATGGAATTCTGCTGGACGGAGAAGTTTGACGAATGCCGGATAGAAGTCGGCTACGGCAGCAACTTTATTACCAGCGTAGCGGATATTGCGGGCATAAAAATGACCTTTGCCTCAAGCTGCGCATGGCTTGACAGCGGCAGCCTTGAGGTCTGGATAAGGTGCATTGAACACGCTCAGGTGAAAAAGCTCAACTTCAGTTTTTCCGGCAATAAAGTTCATATGAAAAACTGGTGTGAAAAGGGCATATACGATCTGGCTCTTTTCGGCATGGACTTTAAGGGCTTCAAGGCTGACAGCGTGATTAAGAGAATTGCAAAGGGCGCAACCGACGCGGTTGAGCCTCTTGTGGACCCCGACCTTACAGGAGCGTTTTTTGAGCCTATATTCTGAAAATAATTCAGTGCCAAACTGAATAGAAAAGAGGGATAAAATGCAGCATCAGATTACGGAAAAAACAAAGCTTCTTGACCCCCGCGGAAATGTGGCGCAACCCGGCTACAGCTTCAGAAATCTTTATGAGTACAACCGTGATGAGGTAAAACTGCCCGCCGGGCGGCTGAAGGAATGGGATTTTTATCAAATCACAAACGAGCGTTACACCGTTCAGGTGACAATTGCAAACATAACTCTTGCGGGAGCGGGCTGCGTTACGATTTTTGACAGAGAAACAGGGGAAAGGCACAGCGCGCTTTCACCTGTTCTGATGCCTGAAAAAAAGCTCGTAATGCCAAAAAGCGCAGAAGAACCGTCGGTATTACAGGTCAAATCAAAATCCTTCGATTTAAAAATCGAATACACCGGAACAGTAAGAAACATAACATTCTCAGGCAGAAACAAGTACGGCGGCGACTTCAAGGCGAAGTTTGCGGTTTCTCAGCCGGAAGAGCTTGAAAGCATGGTGCTTGCCGTGCCGTTCAAAGAGGATAAGCATTTCTATTACAATCAGAAAATCAACTGCATGCCGACAAAGGGGTATGTAAAAATCGGCAAAAACGTGATTGATTTCAGCCCCGTTGATTCTTTCTGCGTTCTGGACTGGGGCAGAGGAGTATGGCCCTACAAAGAGACCTGGTACTGGGGCAACGGCAGCACCCGCCTTGAGGACGGAACGGTTTTCGGCTTTGATATAGGCTGGGGCTTCGGTGATATGAGCGCCGCAAACGAAAACATGATTTTTGTCAACGGCAAAGCCCACAAGCTCGACAAAATCTATCTCAACAAGGATGAGCATGATTATATGAAGCCGTGGATGTTCACCTCGAATGACGGTAGGTTTGAAATGACTATGACTCCCACATTCGACAACTTCTCTTCAACAAGGGTTCTGGGCGTTGTCGGCAACACATGCCATCAGGTCTTCGGGAAATGGAACGGAATCGTAAAGCTCGACGACGGCACAAGCATTCAGATTAAGGATATGACGGCTTTCAACGAGTTTTCGGATAACAGGTGGTAAGCGAACAGAGCCGACGGATAGATAAGCATAAAATTAGAATGACTGTCAAACTTGATTCAGGTTTGACAGTCATTTATGCATTCTACTTTCTAAAAACAAATAAATATTCATGCGCAAGCAGAAAAAAATTATACTTAATGCTATTTGTCTTCCAATATCCTGTTGCTTGACAGTTATGTTGTTCTTTAATTATTATTTCTTTGAGTTTAAATCCTGATTCTTCAAATATTTTCATAACTTCAAAACTCATTGGAATAACATGACCCTTTTTACGGGTATCACCCATAAGAATAGCGCAGAACTTATCCTTTTTTAGAACCCTGTAACTTTCGCCTGCCACCAATTTCATCTGCTCCAAAAATGGTTTTACATCTAAATTTGAAAGATCATTTTCTATATTTTCACTATAATGAATAATATTTGCATAAGGGGGGTGAGTACATATAAAATCTATGCTTTCATTTTTAATAAAATCTAGATTACGAGCATCACTCTGATATATATAAACCTTTCCTGCATTATCATATTCAAAATTACATTTTTCTTTACAGCGCTCCAATGCTGCTGGATTTATATCAACCCCAATGATGTTACGGTTCAGCAGTTTTGCCTCAACTAAAGTAGTTCCGCCACCGGCAAATTGGTCAAGTACCAAATCGCCCTCTTTTGAATATCGAAGAAGGAGATTCCTAGGAATATATGGCGACCAGTTGCCACGGTATTTAGCATCATGTGTAGCCCAACTACCCCTTTCAGGGAAGCTCCAGACAGTATTCAATTGCATTTCAAAATTTTCGGGTTCCCATTTCATTTGTTTTGACATAAATACCTCAACTATAAAATACCCTTTCTATCACTTCATTGAGCATACCTTGTTTTGCTATTTTAAAATTCATCAGAAAGTCAAGATACTTGAACCTTTTTTTTAACTGATTAGTTGTACCAGCCCAACAGTTTCCGTCAGTAATAAGTGCAAATTTAATATTACTTTTTGCAAGATCATGCTGCCTGTTAATGTATGAATCTATTATTTCTTCTGGCTTTGAACCCCCACCGTTATAGAAATTCACTTCAATATTCATACATACTTTATTTTTAGCATCATATAAAATAAAATCAGCTTTTCTGTTTGCTATATCGTCTGAAATGTTTTCAAAACCTTTTTCAGTTAACTCTTTAAAACTCTTCTGAGCTATTAAACTAATATTGTATTTATTACATGCCATTGTAATTAATGGTTCGCAGGCTAATTCAAATGCTTTACCGCCTCTATTCTTTCGACCATTAGAATCCATACCTACCAAAACACCAATTACATAATCTATAACACTTTTTTCAATTAAATTCTCAAATAAGCTTTTCAGTCCCATTTGTATAAAGAACTCGTAATAATTATTAATTTGAGCTTTTGAAAGGCCGAATTTAATTGTGTCTTTTGAAAAACTATAATTCTGATAATCATCACTATCTAATTCAGCACCTATAACCTTCAAATTACTTTTCCCTTTCCATAGCTTTTTTCGATCCACTTTAGCTAAAGAGAATAAGTATGGGAAAACGAGCACAACAGACGGTAATTTTTCCAATAGTTCACAAAATGTGTCATAGAAATTCTGACATCTTATCAAAACATTCATTGCATTCAATTCAACTAAGAAAGGCTGATAATCATTAACGTTCTTCCAATTAATATAATAATTATATCCCCTGTTTGTTGATAACAGATTATTTTCAAATATTTCTGTCAATTTTTCTTCATCTATATCAATGAACATCCTTTTACCTCCATTAATAATTATTAATTATCAATTCACTAATTTTTCCGCGAGATTCACTATTACAGTTTATCATTCTCGTTGCTTCAACACGTTTAACAATATATTTATCATATAATACATCAAAAAAGTTATCTTCCGTATTGGAGTTTTTAGGATCCGAATTGCTCACAATTATTTTAGCACCTTTTTTATCAAGAGCTGATATGAATTCGGAAAGCTCAATCTGTGATTTATCATTAAATGAGTTTTCTGTATATGCAGTAAAACTTGACGTTCCGGTGAGCGGTCTATATGGCGGATCAAAGTAAGCAAGAGTATGATCATCTATGAAATTAAAAGATTCTTTATAATCACCACATACTATGGTAACTTTTTGCAGTGCTTCAGATACTTTTAATAAGTTTACATCATCGCATATTTTTGGGTTTTTGTATGCACCCATAGGAACATTGAATAGTCCTTTGCGGTTTACGCGGTATAAACCATTAAAGCAAGTTTTATTTAAAAATATAAATAAAGCCGCTTTTCCAACATTAACAGTTTTATCAGAGCATATCTTCAAATCATTGAATAACGCTCTTTTTGCATAATAATATTCTTTTTTCTTTTCATTAACGAGAGAAGCATATTCTAGCTGCATTTTAGACAGTATTTCAATTAAACTTAAAACATCATCTCGAATAATGATATATGTATTTATTAGTTCTGAGTTAATATCACTGATGTATATCTGCTCTAAATTATATTTGCTTAATACATCGAATAAAACTGCACCACCACCGACAAACGGCTCCGCATACTTATTTATTTGATTTTCCATATCATTTGGAAACAGTCTATTGATTTCAAAAAGAAGTTGTCCCTTCCCGCCAGCCCATTTAACAAAGGGACTCGGCGATTTACTGGGTACAAGACATATGTTTCCGAAAAACTCTGATTTCGGAATCCCGTCTTCCGTGCAGAGCATGGGAAACTTATTTTGCGGGATGTTCAATTTTTGATTGACCTCTTTTGCAGACAAATATTGCATTTCATATCTCCTAAGCCTATTTCTGAAATAATTATATTCCAGAATCCCAAGAGTATCAATATATATCCTTAATATATTCTCAATTTTTGAGATAATACCTTATAAACGGTTAAATTATCTCCAGCTCATCTGTTGTCGGCAGCTTCGGGAGGGCGTCGCAGACCCTGTCCTGATACCAGTAGGCAACGGATGAAATGTCGTCCTGCAAAGGAAGGTATCGGCAGCCGCTGCGCCAGCCCAAAGCCTGAATTGTCACCCTCAGGTCACTTTCAAAATAAATAGGGTCGCAGATGTGCCAGCGGTAAAGGTTGAACCGCTGCTGTGATGAATAGGTTCCGTCGGGGCGGGTCACCTTTGACAAGCCGCTGTACGGGGTGCAGAACTCTGTGTATTTTCCGCCGACGTCAAAATTATATGAGCCGCAGAAATAATCTTCCGTTCCCGTCCCGCAGATTGTGGGGAACTCCTTGTCGCCGTCTATGTAGAACTTGATTTCGCCCTCTCCCCACCAGCCTGTATTATTTACGCCCCAATAGAGATATGTGCCGACATACTGCCCTTTACTGCGGACATTATCGAGGATGGTGTAAACCTCCTTATACTGCAGGGGATTGACACGGCGGAACTGCGCGTGGAAATATAAGCAATCGTCAGGCAGCTCGGTGAGGATATAATCTATCTGGTAATATATAATTCCATCATTTTCGGATATGTTTTCAATGGTGATTCTGCAGCTTTTATAGAACGGCATCTCCCAGTAGCAGTTAAATGCCCTTTGAGGATTTGAGCAGACCGCGAGTGAAGAAAGCTGCCTGTAATCCTTATAATCAGCGGTTGCAAAAAAGTCTCCGTAAGGAACCTCAACAGACGGAATATTGCTATCGTCCCAATACATCCTTAAAATCAGCGAACGGTTGCGAAGCCCTCCGTCGGTTATCCAGATATGTTTTATCGCGCCTTCGCCGCCGATATCGGCAAGCGTCAGCGTTTCGCCCGCTTTAATATTGACTGAGGGTGATATCTTCCACCCCTGCCCCAGGTCACGGGCGCAGTTTTTTCCCGTGCCTTCGGTTGCCATACCGCCCTTGCCCTTTTCACCCGAGAAATTCTCTGCACTGATTGACCTGCTCACCGCGTTTGCTCCGCGGCAAAGATTATGCATTCCGCTACCGAGACCGTTAAACATAACTTCACCCTCAATTAAATTATTTCATTTATCAAACGGATATTTTACTCCGATAATTCTTCTGATTTCGTCCATCTGCTTTGTGATATACATCGAGTGTGAGAGCGGAATAATATCGCTCTGGGTTTTCCCCGCAAGGATGCAGCTGTCAACCTCGATGATTTGCTCCTCAAAGCCGTTGCCGTAATAAGGCGTCGGTATTTTTTTTGTTTCGCCGTCAAGATGCAGCTCGATTTCTTCCGGCGCATAGAAATGCCTGACATATGCATATCCCTTCGTGCCGAACACATAACCCTCGTTGGGCTTTCTCAAAAGCATCCCGCTTGAAAGGTCGGCGATTGCACCGCTGTCGTATTTAAGGAGCATGCAGCAGTGAACGTCAACCTGAGTTTTGTCAACATTTGCGGCAGCTTCAATTTTGCAGACCTTGCTGTTTATGTACCATGACGCAAAGTTAAGCGCGTATACCCCGACGTCAAGCAGCGAGCCGCCGCCGTATTCCGGCTTAAATGCGTGATGCTCCGGCTCGTCGGACATGTCATAACAAAAGCTGCCCTGAATGCCCATGATATCGCCCAAAATGCCTGACTGCACGATGTCAATCAGTTTGAGCGTGCCGGGGACAAGCC